>NZ_AUIZ01000006.1:0-199235 GCF_000423965.1 Butyrivibrio sp. VCB2001
AATGACGGTAATGGTATTACCTAATCGGCTTAGGATATTTCATCGAACATCGAATCATATAGAACGCCTGAATCGCGAATTAAAGCGCCGTTCAAAGGTAATCGGAGTATTTCCTAATGAGGCTTCGGTAATAAGGATCATGGGAAGCGTGCTTATGGATGTTCACGAAACATTCGCTTCAGTACATAATTATGGTTATCCCACAAAACTGCTACAATCGATAGATGATTACATTCCACAACTTAAGGAAATAGCCGACGAACAGCTGAAGCTATTGGCGGCATAACGCTGATTAACACCTAAAGGTAATTTACACACAAAAAAGGACTTGACCCAGATAGGTCCTTTTTACCCTCTTTGACATGAAAATCCATTGCGCAAAACCTTTTTTTGAGCCAAATTTTGTGACAGGATGCCACTTTTACCCCTTCTTGACATGTAAATCAATTGCACAAAGCTCTTTTCCTACTTTAATTTTATGGCATACAGGGCACTTTTCCCCCTCCTGACATGTAAAAAGCCTAGCGCAAGCATCTTTCCCCAGCCCCGCTTAGTGACCAATACGCGCAAAAAAAGAAGGACGCTCAGGGCAACCCCTTGCATCCTTCCATCTACCTATCTCTCACGAAATATGCTCATAAATCTTCACAAAATCCACAGACGCTTCCCTCGCCATGTCGGAATCCTTGCCGTCGAAGCCGTGGCCTGCGCCCTTTACCTCGCGCAGCGTTGCGTAACCGTAGTTGGCAGCTGCAGTCCTGGAGTACTCAATCGGCACAACGTCGTCCTTGTTGCCGTGGATCAGAAGTACCGGTTTCCCAAAGCCCGTCTGCAGGTCTTTTACATCGATATCCACTGCGACCTTGTCGTAATCGGGACTGAGCTTCATGCCGAACACCTCGGTTTCGCCTCGCTCAAGGCGCTTTTTGGAATCATCCGGAATGACAAAAGCCGGATACCAGAGAATTAGACCCTTGACGTCTTCCGTATAAGCGCGGCCAACAATCGCGGAAACAAGCCCTCCCTGAGACTCGCCCTGAAGATACAAGCTGTCCTTGTTAACGTATGGCAGGCACTTTACACTCTCCATAACTGCCACGAGATCCGCAGCCTCAGTCATGACGGTCATCTCCTGCATGGTTCCGTCGCTTGTAGACTCCATTCCGCCGCCACAGAAGTCAAAGAACACGCATACAATGCCGCTTTCCGCATATCCTGCGCCATGGTGCATCAGCTCTCTGTAGTTTGACCCAAAGCCGTGAGCAAATATAACCGTGGGAAAAGAGCCTTCGCCATCCGGTCTGTATATCAATCCCCTGATGACCCGGCCATTTTCCTTGGTTACTTCAAGTTCTTCTTTAATTGATGTATAAGTTTTATTTTCCATATCATCAATCTTACCACTTTTTTGAAAAAGCGAACAATTTCACCTGTTATTAAACCTGATACAGCACTGAGCTGTCGATGTCTGAAACATTCTCAAATCCTGTGGAACTCATTATATATCTGAGCTCATTTCCAACGCCCTTTATGAACTCACATACGCCTGCTGTTCCCTGGCTTTCAAGGGATGGAAGCATTGATCTTCCAACAGCTGCTGCGTCTGCGCCAAGTGCCAGAGCCTTGAATACATCCGCGCCTGTTGCGATTCCGCAGTCGACGATTATCTTAACGTCCCTGCCCTCCAAAGCGTCTTTTATCTCAGGAAGGACAACCATCGGAGGTACGGCGTAAGGCACGCGGCCGTGATGATGGCTGACAATTATGGCCTTTGCTCCGATATCAGCGCTCTTTACTGCATCTGCGACACTGAGGACACCCTTTACAACGAAAGGAAGCTTGGTCAGTTCAACATAAGAACGCAGCATTTCTGAGGTCTGGAAGCTCATTTCCTCGCCCACAACAACGTCATAGCCATCATTTCCAAAGATATGGTCAATATCCATACCGATTCCAAACGCGCCAACCGACTCTGCAAACTGCATCTGGTCTTTTACCTTACCATTGTCCGCATAGGGCTTAACGATCCTGATGGTCTTTGCGCCGGTATCGACAAGCTTTTTGAACTGATCGTTTTCCATCATTCCGCAGAAATTAAGGATATTTAAGTCTCTTGCAGCTTCCGAATATTCTTCCAGCCCGGTCTTTTCGCGGCCATTGTAGTTACTAAGATGCGAAAAAGCCGGTGTCATAACGGGCATGGAAAAAGTCTCCCCCAGAAACTCTATTTCCGTATTTGCCTTAACTGAATCGATGTACCTTGACTCAATGAGTATTGAATCCATGTACTGCTGTGTTATCACGTTAGCATCTGCTTGCCTGGTATAAGCCATTTTCTTCCTCCTTTTTATCTTCCATTTTCTTCATTTTATCAACATACTTGATTTCGTACTTTAGCTCTTTTGCCAGATATAATAAGCCGCCGAATTTCTCAACGTCACCATTCTCATGTGCAAGCTTTGCATAGTACTCAATTCGCTCCTCGCGAACCTTTTTAGGGTAAATCTTTAAAACCTCTACTGCCATGAAAAAGTACGGCTCATCAACATCTCCCAGACAGTCAAAAAGAAAGTCAATCCCCTCAACGTTTTGGGGATATCCAAGCAGCCTTAAGAGCTCAACACCGTTGCATACGCTCTGATCGTTCTTGTACCTGTCAAAATTCAGATAGGTTAAAAGATCTTCATCCCCTGCTTTGACATCCCTGACTATCCTTTTGACCTCCTTATCTGAAAGAACCCTTTCATAAATATCAGTGCTGCTACCGACTTTTTTCTTATACTTGTTCAGGAGATTCTTTTCCCAGAGATATCGAAATGCACCCCAGTCTTTCTTTGCAAGAGCCTCATCTCTCCAACCGTTGGTACTCGCAAATTCAAGCCATGCATGTTCAGGTACAGCTGTATAATACTCGCCTTTTTCTTTGAAAAAGTTCTCAAGTTCTCTGCTAAAAATGGTGCTATGAGCAATGAACGGAAGCAAGATAGTGTTTCCATCAACAGTATATAGTTCGGCTTTCCCTTTGTTGTAGCCGATTATCAGGTCTACCGGAAGATATCCTCCCAAAAAAGAAATCCACTTCCCCGACTCGCTCACCTTCAGAAAACGGGCTTCTTTTCCCGACTGGTAGGTATAGCGATGAAATACCTCATCTCGCAAAAGCTCTTTTAACCACAAGGAACCAAACATTTTTCCAAAATGTGGCAATTCACCGAATTTATTGGGTTTGAGCGGCAAGCTGGCAGAAAAAACAGAATAATCTTCCTTTTCTTCTTCCTTTTCTTCCTCCTTGCTCTTATGCTTTCCGGGAAGTCCATATGCCAAAAGAAATATCGGTCCCAGACCTCCTATTGGCAAAAGCGTAAATATAGATAACATCGTAAGCGCAGCCGATCCTATCGTTTCATCTATAATCGCGCACAAGTAAAGCGAAACAAGAAAACCGATTGCAAAACTTCCAAATATGAGCACTAAAGATGCCACAAAGGCCAGTATTTTTCTTATAATGCCTCCGCGCTCACCAAATTCATTTAATTTTTTAAGCATGTACTACTAATATCCCTATTCCTTATAATTTGGCTATCATCCAATAGCCTTATGATATATCCTGTTAACGTCCTCAGCTGACAGCGGTCTTATCCTTGAAAGCTTCAGTGTGTCCTGCATGGTCGCATCCAGTGAAAGAGCCTTAAGATCCTCTTCAGTGGGGTTGATGCCCAGGTCCTTCAGACTTACAGGCATTCCGATTGACTTAAAGAATTCCACGGTCTTTTCTATTCCTGAAAGAGCTGCCTTCTCATCGTCAGTCTCCGAAACCTCCCACACTTTCCTTGCGTAGCGGGCAAATCTGGGAAGTGCCTCCCTGTAAAGCTCTTTTGCCCAGGAGCCCCATACTGCCGCGAGGGAATCACCGTGAGTTACGTCGTAGCGCGCTGAGAGCGCATGTCCCAGCTTGTGAACTGAGAAATCCTTGCCTCTTCCGCACTCTGTGAGGTTGTTATGTGAAAGGCTTGATGCCCAGAAAACTTCGCACATCGCATCATAGTTGGCCGGATCTTCTACTGCAATCCTGCCATTCTTTATGACTGTCCTGAGAAGCCCCTCTGCAATCTCGTCTGTCATATCACAGTGACTGTCCGGGATAAAATATCTCTCCATGGTGTGCATCATGATGTCTGTAACGCCTGCAGCTATCTGATTCTTGGGAAGAGTTGCACCAAGTGCAGGGTTTACGATAGCAAATCTGCATCTGTTAAAGTCAGTATTTATGCCGGCTTTCTTGCCAATCTCCTCGTTTGTAAGTACTGCGGAGTCGCTCATTTCGCTGCCTGCAGCTGCGATTGTAAGAACCGCTCCGACAGGAAGGGATCTGGTGAGTGGTACCTTCTTAGTCCAGAGCCCCCACAGGTCGTTTTCGGGATTTGCTGTTCCGTGGGCTATGGCTTTTGCAGTATCAATGGCACTTCCGCCACCCACTCCGATTATCATATCTGCGCCAAAGGCAAGCGCCTCTTTTACGCCCTCTTTAGCATGGGCCAGGGTAGGATTTGGCTTGGCTCCGCCGAATTCCTTGTATTCAATGCCGGCTGCGGACAGAGATTTTTCTACTCTCTCAAGAAGTCCGCTCTTTATTACGCTCCCTTTTCCGAATACGAGGAGCGCCTTGTTTCCGTACTTTTTGGCAGTTTCCCCGGTCTCCTTCTCAACTTCTTTTCCAAAAATCACTTCTGTTGGTGTATAATATCGAAAGTTGTCCATTCCTGACCTCCTTATAAGCTAAACAATCACACTTACAATCGTATCTAAGGGCTAAGGCATGGTCAAGATTTTTTGCAACAATATCTGCCTCTTAGTTGTATACATATTAGAAAGGCAGATTATCAATAAAGGAGTAAGATCATGAGCACAACAGATTATGCTAATGGCGGAATCCCCAAAACAATTGATGAATTAAAAGACTATTGCGAGAGAAACGGTTTTACACCCAGCAAAACCAGGTTTTTCGTAGGCTTCGATTATACCGGCGCCAAGGCTTTTGGTATTTACAAGGATGATAAAACCGGAGAATTTGTAGTTTACAAGAATAAAGCAGACGGAAGCCGGGCGATTCGCTACCGCGGAACAGACGAAGAGTTTGCCGTTGTGGAGCTTTACGACCGTCTTCAGTCCGAGATTGCGAACCAGAAACTCAGATACGCAGCCGATATGGCCGAAAGAGAGCGCAACAAATACGAGAGATCCTCATCGTATACCGGAATGCCCGAGAGCATCAGAAACTTCCATATCGAGGATCATCCGGTAAGCTCCGGCTTTGACCTTGGTATGGATGAAAGCTATGAAGGTTCTTCAAGCGGACGCTCAGGAAGTAACGGTAATGGCGATGGATCCTCACGTGTACTTACTGCGATCATATCCATTATTGTTTGGATATTAGTTGTCATCTTCGGTCTCGGAGGTATCGGAGGCGGTGGAAGCAGTAGTTACGGCGGTTCCAGATACGAGTCCAGCTACGACTACGATTCAGGCTGGAGCTCCGACAGTTGGGACTCAGGATATACAGACTGGGATTCAGACTGGTAAAAAGAGTCATGCTTTTGCTTGCGAGAAAAGTCCGAAAAGCACCATGCCTGCGACAGATTTGCTCTGAGGCTTGTACTCTTTTCCTTCAAGATAGAGCTTTTCAACCTTGATGTCTTTTAATTTATCCACCGGAACACTGTATGGATTTTCTGACAGTATGACCATATCAGCTATCTTGCCTTCTTCCAGTGAGCCTCGCTCCTTCTCATCAAAGGTTGTGTAATAACCGTTGTAAGTGCACATACGAAGGGCGTCCTGTACGGAAACTGCCTCCGACAGGTTGCTGTGGTTAACAGCCTTGTGCAGCCAGACAATCGGGTCCGGATCCGTGCATGGGCCGTCACTTCCAAAGGACACTATGCAGCCTGCATCCATGAAGGTTCTAACCGGGTTAAGGCGGGAATTTCTCTCTTTCCCAAGAATGCTCTCAGTATATTCCGGTGGCTCCTGTTTCCAATTATCAAAGGCTATCTGCATAGGCAGCTGAATGTGATACTCCTTGCAGATGGCAAGGCCTTCCCTGGTCGGGAGACAGTCATGGATAATTCCATGTCTGTGATCATTCCTTGGATAGTCATCAAGCGCTGCCTTAATTGCTCTTGTAGCCTGATCAAAGGCCTTATCACCAATCGCATGCATTTCAATCTGAAGGCCTGCTCTGTTGGCAGCCTTGCAGAACTCAGTCACCTTCTCATCCGAGTAATAAAGAACGCCATTTCCGCCAATTTCATCAACATACGGCTCATTCATCGACGCATCATGCGAACCAAAGCATCCATCAAGAGCGCACTCAAAGCACCCTCCTATTCTTGGGAGATTTCTGCTGGTCGCAACCTTGACGTTAAGTGACTGCGGAAATACTCTTATCTGAAATCCATGCTGTATGCCCTTTGCAACGAGCTTTTCCATGGTTATGTCCATGTTTAGCGGGAATCCAACGCCGCTGACGGTATGTATCATTCCTATGCCCTTTGAAGCCTGGTAATCAACCGCGCGCTGCATGTTTTTGATAAGTGTTGGGATCTGTATAGAATTTGTAATGTAGTCAGAAACCGCGAAAAAGGCTTCCTGATTCATTTCTCCGGTATCAGGATGATAACCGCGCAGATTCTTGACTTTACTGTCAACCAGTTTTAGAAGTGCGCTGTTGACCACACACGCATGACCATCGTATTTGACCATGAAAACGGGCTTTTCGGCGCAGACAGAGTCTATCTCTTCCCTGCTTACAAGTCTCTTTTCCTCAACAGAATACGGCGATGCGCCGAAGGCGATCATGATCTTTTCCTTGCATCTGCCCTTAAACTCTCTTATTCCCTCAAGGATCTCTTTATTCGTGCTGCATTCCATGACATTAAGACCTGCGTGGAACTGCGAAAAAGAAGCAAAATGCTGATGTGTATCGCAAAAAGACGGGATCAGGGCCTTGTTTCCAAGGTTGATTCTATCCACTTCAGTGAATTTCTCCGGGAGCTCTTTTCCCACAAATACTATTCTGCCGCCATCTTCAACCAGAAACCTTGCGACATCATTGTTCCTGTTAACTGTTAAAATGTTCCCCTCAAATACCTTCATATCACACCACCATTAGCAGAGTTCCTGCCCCTATAAGTACACATCCGATTGCTGATTTTGCAGTAAAATCTTCATGCAGAAAAACAAATGCCAAAACAAGTGTAATTACAACGGAAAGTTTGTCGATGGGCACAACCTTGGAAGCATCACCCAGCTGCAGTGCTTTGTAGTAGCACAGCCAGGAAGCTCCCGTCGCCAGGCCCGATAGAATTAAGAAAATCCAGCTTTTCTGTGAAATTGACCTTATGCCGGATTGCTGATTTGTTATAAAGACCATGCCCCAGGCCATGACAACCACCACCATGGTTCGGATTGCCGTAGCCAGATTTGATCCAACCCCTTCAATTCCAATCTTTGCAAGTATTGATGTAAGTGCAGCAAATATCGCCGACCCCAGTGCTAACCAGAACCACATATCTACGCCTCCTCCATACCTCCATGTTAGCACAAAAAGAGTCAACGGGGACGGTTCTCTTTGACTCTTTTTTATAAACTTCGGGCATTTAGCGCATGTATACAAGCGAAATCTGTATAGATACCGTAATCAGAAATTGTCATATCAGGGGACTCTACTGTACGCAAGAAAAAACAGTGCAAATACAGTAGGTCTATACAAAACAAGAAAAAATCATTACGGTATTGAATTAAAAGTCACTAAAATACCGTAATAATCTGCCGATTTTAGCGAGTCATGAAGAAGGGAGTCAAAGAGAACCGTCCCCATTGTCTCAAAATGAGACAATCTGAAACGTCCCCGGTGACTCAAAAAATGAGCCCTTGACTCCGTCCCCAGGGCTCATTTTGCATAGTCGGCTCGGCGGATGGCGGAGCGGAGGATCTTGCCGTTGGCGTTGTGGGGAAGGGAGGCTTCGAATTTGATCATGCGGGGATATTTGTAGATGGCGGTCCTCTTCTTGACGAAGTCCTGAAGCTCTACCGCCAGCTTGTTATCACCGATGAAACCGTCGCGGAGCACAACGCTGGCCTTGACCAGCGCTCCGCGATTTTTAGAGGGGTAGCCTGTAACAGCGCACTCAAATACAGCCGGGTGGCGCATCAGGATGTCCTCGACCTCAGATGGGCCGATCCTGTAGCCACTTGACTTAATAACATCGTCGTTTCTTCCAACGAAAAAGAAATTTCCATTCTCATCCTGAACAGCCATGTCCTTGGTGTGGTAGATTCCGCCTTCCCAGACCTCGTCATACTGCTCCTGATCCCCGAGATATCCGGCAAAGACACCGGCCGGACGCCTGCCATCCTTAGGGATGATGACAATCTCGCCCTCCTCACCGGCGCGAACCGGCTTATTATTCTCATCAACAAGCTCCACTCTGTACAGAGGCGAAGCCTTGCCGATACTGCCCGGAATCTGCTCCCCGTCCACCTGTGTGCAGACCTGGAGCGCAGTCTCTGTCTGGCCAAAGCCCTCCCGAACCGTGAGCCCCGTCAGAGCCTTAAACTTCGCAGAAATCTCCTTTGGCATGGCTTCCCCGGCCGTAGTCGCAAAGTGCAGATGGCTCAGATCATACCTGCCAATGTCCTCCAGCACCAGATATTTGTATATTGTAGGAGGCGCGCAGAACGTATTAACCTGCTCCTCCTCCAAAAGCCGCAGCATATCCCCGGCGTAGAACTGCTCATAGTCGTAGACCATGATGGCAGCGCCCATGAACCACTGGCCATAGAGCTTGCCCCAGGCAGTCTTGGCCCAACCGGAGTCCGCCACAGTAAGGTGAAGTCCGCCGGGCTTTACTCCGTGCCAGCATTTAGCCGTAAAAATATGCGCCAGCGGATACGAAAAGTCATGTATAACCGCCTTTGGCGCCCCATTAGTTCCCGAAGTGAAATAATACAGCATCGGATCCGATACGCCGGTCTTTACTCTGGCAAAAGAGCTCTCGGCTCCCCCCACCAGATCTCCAAATCCCAGCTCATCCTTATACCGATCCCCGACCACAACCATAGTCACAGAAAGCCCATTTACAGCCTCCTGCACCTTGTCACAGATATCATCGGCATTTACGCATATCACAGCCTTAGCCCCTGAGAGTTTCATCCTCTCCCTGATATCCTCCGCCGAAACCATATGTGACGTGGGAATAGCCACAGCCCCCAGCTTGTGAATAGCCAGAATGCTGACCCAGAACTCATATCGCCTCTTAAGGAGCAGCATCACGCTGTCTCCACGGCCTACACCAAGCCCCTTAAGCGCATTAGCCGCCTTATCCGACAGCCTCTTGATATCACCAAACGTAAACCTTGTAACCCTGCCATCCGCGGTTTTATGCAAAAGAGCCAACGCCTCCGGAAGTTCCCTTGCAAACCTGTCCATGACATCATAAGCAAAGTTAAAGTCCTCACCGTAGCTAAGCTCAACGTCAACAATCTTTCCCTCTGCATCCTTTATTTCTCTATAGAAATCCTCATAGATCATTCCCATAATCCCTAAATTTCCTTAATCTCTAAATTTCCTCAATCCCTTAATTTCCCATAACCGTCATCTACCGTCTTCAATATCCGACTTTCCTGAACTTCCTGTACCTCTGCGCAACAAGTTCCCCGGCCGGCACCCCAAGAAGTTCCCTCAGCTGCCCGGCAATCTCCCCTGTCAGAGACGCCATATCCACGCTCCTTACGACCTTATCGATAAGCCCCAGCTTATAGAGCTTATCCGCCGTAAGTCCCAGCGCAGCAGCAGCCACATCCGCCTTCTCCGTGCTCTTCCAAAGGATATTTGCGCAGCTCTCCGGCGAAACAACGCTAAAATACGCATCCTCCAGCATCCAGATCCTATCCGCATGACTTAGAGCCAGCGCTCCGCCGCTTCCGCCTTCTCCGATAACAACAGACAAAATAGGCGTCTCAAGATCCGACATCTCTGCAAGACACTGGGCGATCGCCCTTCCCTGGCCCCTCTCCTCTGCATCAATCCCGCAGTACGCACCGGCCGTATCCACAAAGCAAACAACCGGCCGGCCAAACTTCTCAGCCTGCTTCATGAGCCTAAGGGCTTTCCTGTATCCTTCGGGCATAGCGCTTCCAAAGTTATGCTCAATGCGCTCCTCAGTATTCTTGCCCTTTTCGATTCCGATCACAGTAATCGCTATATCTTCAATCCTGCCAATCCCGGCGATTATGGCCCTGTCCTCGCCAAAGAGCCTGTCCCCGTGAAATTCCATGAAGTCCCTGACCACACCTCCCAGAAAATCCTTGGAAGTAAGCCTGTTTTCCGACCTGGCTGCCTTAACTATCTCAATATCATTCATTTCTCAAAACCACCTCTATGCACCATAGCCATGGAGCTTAAGTATCCTGTCAAGATACTCCCTCTGCTCCTGGCGCGGCACTATCGCATCAATAAATCCGCACTCCAGCACCCTCTCGGCCTTTTGGAACCCCTCAGGGAGCTTCTGATTAAGCGTCTTCTCAATCACCCTCGGCCCTGCAAATCCCACTCTGGCCCTGGGTTCCGACAAAGTGATATCACCCAGCATGGCAAAAGAGGCATCGACTCCGCCCGTAGTTGGATTGGTGAGGAGCACCACATAGAGATTCCCCTCCCTGTCGTGCCTTTTAACCGCCGCAGAAATCTTGGACATCTGCATCAGAGAAATCATTCCCTCTTGCATTCTTGCGCCGCCGGAAACCGTAACTCCCACCACCGGCAGATGCCTTTCCGTCGCATACTCAAAGAGCCTTGTTATCTTCTCGCCCACAACAGCGCCCATGGAACCCATCATAAAATTGCTGTCCATGGCAAAAATGCAGACCCTGCTTCCGCCAATAGTGGCTTCTCCGCAAATAACTCCCTCGTTTTCACGGCTCTTTTCCCTGGCAGCAACGAGCTTCTCCTCATATCCCGGGAAATCCAGGATATTCCTGGACTCCATGTCCCTGTCCATCTCGATAAAGCTTCGTTTATCCGTGAGCATGAGGATCCTCCTCCTTGCCCTTACCGGAAAATAATGCCCGCACTCCGGGCATACAAAAAAGTTTTTCCTGATCCTGGCCACAGACACCTGTTTCCCGCACTTCTTGCAGGTTATGCGCCTGCTCCTTGGCCTGTTCTCAGTATTCTCAAGCTCATTATTCGCCTTTAAAAATAAGCTTTTAAGCTCCATATCTTACAACACTTTCTGACAGATCCCCGTATCGTAGTTACCTATGACAAACCTGCCGTTTTCCATGAATTTCATGTGCATATCCCTGTTGTTATCAATGCCCAGCAGCACAAACTCCGACAGAGCGCTCTTCATCTTACGAATGGCCCCATCCCTGGTATCAGAGCACACAATGAGCTTGCCCAGCATTGAGTCGTAGAAGGGCGTAACCACATAGCTCTGATAAAGAGCCGAATCAAACCTGACATCAACGCCCCCGGGCACATGCAGTAGCTCCACTTTCCCTGTAGAAGGCGTAAAATCCCTGGCGTTTTCGGCGCAGATCCTGCACTCAATTGCATGCTTTTTCCTGCCGATATCCTCCTGCTCATAGGGCAGCTCAACCCCCGCAGCAGTCCTGATCTGCCACTCAACGATGTCAATTCCGCAGACCATCTCCGTAACGGAGTGCTCCACCTGAAGCCTCGTGTTCATTTCCATGAAAAAGAACTTGTCCCCTTTTACCAGAAACTCCACGGTTCCCACAGTGACATAGCCCACCTTCACAGCCAGTCTCCTGGCCGCCTCGTACATCCTGCCCCTTAGCTCTTCCGATAAAACCGGCGCAGGACACTCCTCGATGAGCTTCTGGTTCTTTCTCTGCACGGAACAGTCCCTGTCCCCGAGGATCAGGACCTTTCCCTTGCAGTCAGCGATTATCTGAACCTCCACATGCTTGACGTTTTCTAGGTATTTCTCCATGAAGACTGCGTCATCGGCAAAAGAGCTTTCGGCTTCCTTTTTCACCTGTTCAAAGGCCGGGATAAGCTCTTTTTCCTCACGTACTACTCTGATGCCCTTTCCGCCGCCTCCGGCTCTGGCCTTAAGGATCACAGGATATCCGATCTCCCCGGCCCACTTAAGAGCATCATCAGCACCACTTAAAATCTCACTTCCCGGCGTCACAGGTACATCGGCGCTCTTTGCAATCTCCCTGGCGACCTCTTTCTGTCCCATCTTGTGCATGACTTCTTCGCCGGGACTGATCAGCACAACGCCATTTTCCCTGCATTTCCTTGCAAACTCAGGGTTTTCCGAGAGCATTCCGTATCCCGGATGAATGGCCTCTGCTCCGGTCTTCTTTGCCACGGTAATAATAACGTCCATGTTCAGATAGCTGTCTTTTACCATGGGTCCGCCTATGCAATAGCTCTCATCCGCCATCTCCACGTGGAGAGCGTTCCTGTCGGCCTTGGAATAGACAGCCACAGTCTGGATCCCCATCTCCTTGCAGGCTCTGATGACCCTGACAGCAACTTCGCCTCTGTTCGCAATAAGGATCTTAGAAAACATCTTAGTTTCTCTCCTTTTCCTCCAATATGGCAAAAGAAAAATCGCCGTTCATGCACCTTTTTCCGTCAACGCTGAGCTCTCCGTGCAGCATATACATCGGATGGCTCTGTTTAAGTATCTTTGTATCAATCCTTATAGTGTCTCCGGGTTTTATCATGCCCCTGAACCTGACCTTATCAAGGCCCGTATATACCGGGGTTGTGCCTTTTTTCTTCATCCTGTCCGCAAACATGATGCAGGCGGACTGGGCCATCATCTCGCACTGGATAACCCCGGGAACAATCGGATTCCCAGGGAAATGCCCCTGTAAAAAGAACTCGTCTCCCCGGACATGATAGTAGCCCGTCGCCGAGCCGTCTTCGTTAAGATAAGCCTCATCCACCAAAAGCATGGGCTCCCTGTGGGGGAGAATCCCCTTAATCTCTTCTCTGTCCATATTTCCTTCCTTACTCAATGACAAAAAGAACCTGATCAAACTCCACAAGGTCACCCTCCGCAGCAAGAACCTGCTTAACCGTTCCGCTGACGGGAGCCTTGACCTCGTTCATCATCTTCATGGCTTCAAGAGTGCACAAAACATCGCCCTTTTCCACCTTATCGCCGACTTCGACAGCTCTTTTGCCACCGACAGCTCCGTAGAAGACGCCAAGGAGCGGCGCTTTAACTTCTACTCCCGATACTGCCTTGGACTCAGTTGCCGTCTCCACAGCCGGTTCTAATGCCATCTCGGAAGCCTGAATCTGCACCGCACTCTCCGGCGCAACAGCTGCCGGAACAGAAGCCGTCCATTCTTTTTTCATCCTCAGCTTAAAGCCCCCATCTTCTACCTCAAGTTCAGATAGAGACAGCCTTTGAAACATTTCCTCATAGTCTTTTAACGAATTAGTCATCTTCACGCCTCATATCGTTTAAATGCAATGCACGCGTTATGTCCGCCAAATCCAAGGGAAGTGCTGATGGCATACTCAACGGACACATTAGCCGCCTCATTCACGGTGTAATTGAGATCGCACTCCTCGTCCTTTTCCTTGTAGTTGATGGTTGGCGGGATTATTCCGTCCTCAAGCGCCAGCACGGAAGCAATGGCCTCTACTGCGCCTGTAGCGCCCATCATATGACCTGTCATGGACTTGGTGGAGCTTATATGCAGGTCATAAGCTTTTTTTCCAAAAACGGCCTTAATTGCCTTTGTTTCCATGGCATCATTAAGGTGTGTTCCGGTGCCGTGTGCATTGATGTAAATTTCATCACCATCACCGATACCGGCCTCTTCCACAGCGTTTTTGATGGCTCTTATGGCTCCGCTTCCCTCAGGGTCCGGAGCTGTAATGTGGTAAGCATCCGCGGTATTTCCGTAGCCCACAACTTCAGCCAGGATCTTTGCTCCGCGCTTTTTAGCGTGGTTGTATTCTTCAAGGATCAGAATCCCTGCACCTTCGCCCATTACAAAGCCGCCTCTTCTCTTATCAAATGGAAGGCTTCCCTCTTCGGGATTCTCGGCAAGATTAAGAGCCTGACAGTTTACAAATCCTGCCATGGCCAGCTCGTTGATGCTGGCTTCGCTTCCGCCTGCGATTATGGCATCGGCATAGCCGTGCTTGATGGCCCTGTAAGCCTCACCGATGGTGTGGGTTGAAGTCGCACAGGCAGTAACCACAGGAAGTGTGGGGCCCTTTGCTCCAAACTTGATAGAAACCGCTCCGGCAGCCATGTTGCTGATCATCATCGGCACAAAGAAAGGTGATACCATCTCAGGTCCCTTGTCCCTTAGCTTATTCTGCTCGCGGATAGTGGTGTTAATTCCGCCTATTCCGGAGCCAATGTACACTCCAAAGCGCTCTTTATCGAGGTCAGACTCCAAAATCCCGCTCTGCTTTACAGCCTGCCCTGCAGCTGCCATGGCGTACTGCATGTAAAGATCCGACTTTCTGATCTCCTGCATGCTGTCGTAATAATCCTTGGGATTAAAGTCCTTGACCTCCGCATCCAGGCTCACTTTCAGCCCTGATGCATCAAACCTCTTTATCTTATCTACTCCGCATACTCCCTTTTTAAGGCTGTCCCAGAAAGTATCCAGATCATTTCCAACCGGCGTAATAACGCCCATTCCGGTCACAACTACTCTACACATACATTCCTCCATCTACCTTGATGACTTCTCCCGTGATGTAAGAACTCATCTCGCTTCCCAAAAACAGCGCAAGACGCGCCACATCCTCAGGGCTTCCAAGCTTCCCCATAGGAATCTCACTCTTTATCTCCTCAGTCTGAGTCTCAGAAAGAGCCGCCGTCATGTCAGTCGTTATGTATCCCGGTGCAATGGCGTTGCACCTGATGTTCTTCCTTCCGTACTCCTTGGCAACGGACTTGGTAAAGCCCACGATTCCTGCCTTTGAAGCCGCGTAGTTTGTCTGTCCCTTGTTGCCCATAAGACCGACAACAGAGCTGATATTTATAATGCTTCCCTTGCGATGTCTTACGAAATTTCTGATAAAAGACCTTGTGACAAACATGCAGCCTTTGAGATTGACGTCAATCACGTTATCGATATCCATTATTCCGAGGCTCGGAAGCAGATTGTCCTTAGTAATTCCGGCATTGTTTACCAGAATATCAATGGTGCCAAAATCGGCAATGATCTCCTGAACTGCGCTCTCCACCTGGTCTGCGTCCCTCACGTCGCAGTAGTACATCCTGGCTCTGACACCGAAGCCCTCCAGTTCTTTCAAGGTCTCATCACATGCCTTGCTCTCCCTGGTGGCAATAACTGCTATATCCGCACCGTTCTTTGCAAATTCAAGGGCTATTGCCTTTCCTATTCCTCTGCTTCCGCCGGTAATAACGGCATTCTTTCCTTTAAGCATCTTTTCCAAGCTCCTCTATAACCTTCTGAAGGGATTCCATGTTATATACGTTATATATCTTTGCTCCCTCAACAGTTCTTTTGACAAATCCCGAAAGAGCCTTGCCCGGGCCACATTCTATGAAGGTGTCGACACCGTCTCTGGCCATGTTTGTAAGAGTCTCCTCCCACTTGACGCTGCTTTTTACCTGGTCGGAAATGGTGCATATCATCTCCTCTTCATCTCCTGAGTAGGGCTCTGCGGTCTTATTGGCATAAAGAGGTATCTGCGCCTTGTTCAGGTTATATATCTTGCCCTCTTTAAGCTCCTTTTTAAGGCTCTTAGCCGCGCCATCCATGTAAGGCGTATGGAACGCTCCACCAACTGCGAGCTCTACAAACCTTACCTTCTGCTCTGTCAATCTCTCTTTAAGCGTCTCCATCTTTTCCTTCTCGCCGGAGACCACGATCTGTCCCGGACAGTTGTAATTTACAGGATAAACGCCGACTTCCTTGCACAGAGTCTTAAGCTCATCCCTGTCCATGCGCATCACGGCGATCATCTTACCGTCCACTTCCCCTGAGGACTTCTGCATGAACTTTCCTCTCTTGCAGACAAGCTTGAATGCTTCCTGCTTCTTAAGAGCTCCGGAAGCAGCCAGGGCAACGATCTCTCCAAGTGAGAACCCTGCCACAGCATCAGGCTTTATCCCATTCTTTATAAGAGCCAGAGCCCCGGCAATATCAGCCAGGAAAAGACAAGGCTGAGTATTCTCAGTTTTCTTAAGCTCTTCTTCTGTTCCCGAAAACATCTGTGTCAGAGTTCCGGGGCGTATAGCCTCCGCAACCCCGTAAAAATCGTGAACTTCGGGTATATTCTCAAATAGATCCTTTGTCATGCCCGGGTACTGACTTCCCTGGCCGGCAAATAAAAACGCTACTTTTCCCATTTATTACTCCTCTAAGCTTCTTCCAAGAAGCGCACACGCATCTCTGCAAATGCCTGTGATTATCTCCTCGCAGCTGTCCTCGGAATTGACAAGTCCCGCGATCTGTCCGCACATACAGGAACCCGTCTTAACGTCGCCCTCGATAGCTGCTCGTCTTAAAGCGCCTGCGCCCATCTTCTCCAGTTCATCCGGCGTAGTGGCAGGATCAAGCTCTTTTGCCTGAAAATCTCTTGTCATGCGGTTCTTAAGTGCTCTTACAGGGTGTCCCAAGCTCTTTCCGGTCACGATGGTGTCTCTGTCCTTGGCTTTTAGGACCTTTTCCTTGTAGTTCGGATGGACATTACACTCCTTGGCGGTAAGGAACCTTGTTCCCATCTGCACTGCCTGCGCGCCCAGCATAAACGCAGCAGCCATGCCCCTTCCGTCAGCTATTCCGCCGGCGGCGATGACCGGGATGTTCACTGCATCCACAACCTGAGGCACCAGAGCCATTGTGGTGGTATCGCCCACGTGACCTCCGGACTCGCACCCTTCGGCGACAACTGCGCCAGCACCCATTCTCTCAACCATCACGGCAAGAGCCACGCTGGCAACTACGCAGATCACCTTTACTCCCGCACTCTTTAGCTGCTCCATGTACTTTGCCGGATTTCCGGCGCCGGTAGTCACAACTTTTACGCCCTCCTCACAGACAACGGAAACAGCCTCATCGATGTAGGGACTCATCAGCATCAGGTTTACGCCAAAGGGCTTATCCGTCAGCTCTTTTGCCTTCCTTATCTGCTCACGAAGCTGCTCTCCGTTAGAGTTCATGGCAGCAATAAGCCCCAGTCCTCCTGCGTTTGATACGGCTGCTGCGAGCTCTGCGTCGGCTATCCAGGCCATTCCTCCCTGAATGACCGGATATTTAATCCCAAGCATTTCGCAAATCGGATTCGTACTCATTTATCCTTCCTCTCGTGCTTTTTACTGCTTTTCGATGAGCTCTACGAGCTTGTCAATTGTTGTGATCTCCTGTGAAAGCTCGATCTTGCAGTCAAGCTCTTCCTGCATCTGCATTACAAGCTCCATGATGTCCAGAGAATCAAGGCCTATTTCTGTGAAAGTTGCAGATGGTGAAACTTCTGCCTCGTCCTTGTCAAGATATTCAGCGATTATACGAATGATTGTTCCTTTAACGTCCTTCATGTTTTCTCTCCTTTAAGTGTGAAATGTTTATTTTTTATCAATTCCCTGTTACAATAATCTTGGGGGTAACCCCCAAGTCAATAACAAATTTTGTGAATTTTATGAGGTTATTCATGACGACTTTTAGCGATTTTAAGGACGACGAACAGGAATATTCCCTCACCGTAAGCCAGTTTGCAAAACTATGTGGGACCACAAGAGACACTCTAAGGCACTACTATGAACAGGACATAATAAGGCCCAAGGTTGATAAGAATAACGGCTATCACTACTACTCAGCCTCACAGATCAGCTCTTTTTTCTTTATATCCACCATGAGACAGGCCGGCTGCAGTATTGCGGAGATCAGAGACCTCGTGCACTCCTCCTCCAGGGAAGCCATCGAGAAAATGGCAAACTCCAAGATCCTTGAGATGCAGCGCGAGCTCTACCGGATAAATAAGAAGATAAGTGCCCTTCACCTCGGCATGTGGATCCTTGGTGAATTTGGCCGGCACAAGCAGGGAACGCCTTTTATTATGGATATGCCACAGCTCAGTGTCAGCAGAACACAGATAAAAAACAAGGACTATGCCCACCACACAGCAGATATCGCCAAGGACATCTCCGTGCACCTCTCAAAGTCCATTGACAAGGATTCCCTCTCCACCTTCCCCACAGGCGTTTCCATAGCCTATGAGGATCTGCTTAAAAAGCATTACGTATACAACAACATAATCAGTCTCTCCTTCCTTGCTGCCGACAACGTGGAGACCTTCCCTGCAGAGGGTCAGCTTGCCGTCTGCTGTCACCAGGACAATCAGGTAAAAGACATCGAGAAGACCTATCAGAAAATGGTTAATTACATAAAAAAGAACAGGCTAAAAGCCTGTTCTGATCTGTACGTTGTTAGTCTCATAAACCTTTATGACAAGGAAAAAGAGCACACCTACTACAAATATCTGTTTATTTTTGTGCAACGCTGAATTTATAGACGTAGTTTACGGGAACGTCCTTACCCAACTCCGTCTCTTTAAATGCTGCAAGGATCCTTGATATGACCAGATCAAAGTTTTCCTTGCCACACTCTGTCAGCATTACAAGAAAACTCTGAGTGCCGTTCTGGACCATGATATCGCTCATCCTCAGGGCCTTTTCCACAATGGTACTGAACTGGTCTGCCGTGTCCGATATGCGCTGAATATCACCGCCCGGGCAATCCAGCTCAAACAACAGGATAGTGGCATCTCCGCCATATCTCCTGTAAAAGCGCATGATGTATTTATAAACCGCGGAGAAGTAGTCCTTGCCCAAAAACAGAGCTCCGGATTTACTGTTTCTTTCCTCAAGTATCTGGACCATTCTGTCCAGCTTGTTCTCCGAGGTCTCGTCAGGGTTATCACTGTTGGTGTCATAACCATAGACACTGTAACCGTGCTTGCCGTTCTGCTTTACCTTATAGAGCGCACTGTCCGCTTTGGCGAAAAGATCATTATATTCTCTGCCGCATTCCGGCACCATTGCCACTCCTATGGATATTCCAAGGGGTATTCCGTTGTCTTCTCCGAGAATCTCCACTGCCTTTTTCCGGAGCTGCTCGTTGAGCCTTTTTGCCAGCTTACTAACAGCCCTCTCATCCAAAAGATCATCATAAAAGCCCATGAATTCATCGCCGCCAATCCTGCACAACGTGTCGGTTTCGCGGGAGTTCTTTCTGATGATCTCAGAAAAACTCTTTAATATCTGATCTCCCTTTTCATGTCCGAAAAGGTCATTTACCAGCTTAAAATTGTCAAGGTCAAGGATCATGAGAGAACCGTTCTTTCTCTTACAGAGCTTGGTTACTCTTTCCGTACCTCTTGCCTTGTTCAAAAGCCCTGTAAGCCTGTCTACAGTAGCTTCTTCCTCAAGGTTTTCCATCCTCTTGTTGTTCTTGATGGAATTCTCGATACGCCTTACAAGGACATCCTTATTAAGCGGTTTTTTTACAAAGTCCGACGCGCCCATAACAAGGCCCATCTCCTCCGCTTCACTGTCATCGGCTCCGGACATAAATATAATGGGAATACGAGATCTCCCTGTATGTTCCTCGAATCTGCGCACCATAATAAATGCCTCAAATCCGTCAACATCAGGCATAACGATGTCAAGCAAAATGAGATCGGGAATATTGTTCTCTATGTATTTGAGAAGTAGTTTACCTGAATTCATGCAGGTAACCTGCATGTTCTCCTCAGTCAGCAGCATCTTGGCATGATTTAGGCTGACCGGATCATCATCAACTACGACAATTCTGTATTCCTGCATAGGCAGCTTATCTGTTATCTCCCTTATCTTCCTTCATGGTTTCCTGGCCACTGGCTCTCATTATCTTGATTCCCTCAAGAGCCACCTGATAGATCATGGCCATTTCTCGTGAAGCAGGATCATCGTAACTGCATTTTGACTTAAGGGCCCTGAAATGCTGCTCCGCTTTCTCGATTATGGGCTTTGTGATCATGATCCCGTCACAATAAAGAGTTCCTGTCTGCGGATCATACTTTGAGTCCTCGTACTTGGTCTTGGCAAAGTCTCCGGCACCCATTGATGCTGCCAGTTGATTGATCAGATCCATCTTATCTGCCATAGATTACCTCACTTCAAAATGTTTTGTTCTACCCACATAAATACGAAAAAAAGTAGATATATATATTATAAAAGTGTCAGCGTCTTTACGCAATAATTAAGCCCTGAAACCTTTTGGTTCCAGGGCTGTATATTTATCAGGCTTTGATCATATCATCTGCGAACTTTATAAGTGCATCCTCAATTTTCTTAAAATCCACCCCACCGGAGCTTGAGATATCGTTGTTATCCTCGATATATTTCATCTGAATTGTGCTAAAAATAGGGTATCTACTGTCCATAAGCTCATTCCCTCCTTTTCTACTGATATTCCGTAATAATTATCTATGTATAGGGCAGATGATATATCTCTTCCTGTAGATTCCAAACATCATTAAAATCTTATCAATGATCATCATATCTTTTCCCTCCGTTTCTCTTGCTCTTTATTATGTATATATCTTAGCAAAAGAAATATCACAGATTTATCACACAAGAAAAGGGCTTAAACAAGCCCTTTATCTCAGTCTTATGTCGGTAAGTGCAACCCTGTCTCCTGTGAGAGCAACGTAGACTTTACCCGGATTCTCTTTTATTATGGTCGTGTTCTCGATGTAAATTCCGAGATTCTCTGTGGTGGTAATTATGGTATTACCTTTGCGCTCAAAGGTTACTTCGCACTCCACTCCTTCCTTGTTCTGTTCCTTCCAATCCTCCCAGCCCGGGAAGCTGTCTTTCTTCTTCATGGTGAAGTTATTTTCGGAGTAATGATCCTTTATCTCATTCTCTCCGTTTATCTTTATAAGTGCGTATTCATGGTAATTCTCTCCAAATACCTGTCCGTTGTCGGACGAGAAAATTACAATATACGGACAGTGCCAGATAAAGCTTGCTACCGGAAGGCTCATGGCATGGAAGTTAATGCGCATCTTGTTCTTGAGCTCAATGCCATCGGTTGCTGCAGATCTGGTCTGACTTATCTGGATATTCTTTATGTCAGACTCCATGTGGTCGATATAGCTTATTTCCTCGGAAATTCTGGGAACATAAGTCTCATCCGCAACTTCATCCGTCTGCTCAATTTCTATATTTCTTATATTGCAGTTTTCACCCGTGATGCCTATATAAACCGAGGTTGATCCGTCCATTACGGAGATGATATCTTCCTTCTCGTAATCACTGCATCTCATGGTGACTTTGATATGATCGTCATATTTAGCCGCAATGATCTCGTATTCGCCTTCACCAAGCTTCTCATATCCGGCTGCATCATCAAGCTTTATCTCCTTGATCATTCTCGCGCTGGTACTTACGTAATGGTCATCGAACCATATTTCTCCATATTCCTGATAGTGATAGGCACTTATGGACTTTTTATTGTCGTGAACACGCCTGTCATAGGAATCAAACAAAATGATGGACGGTACAGAAAAGGCATTTGTCGGATCCTCAACTTGGCTACTGTTAAACCTGATCTTTGTGATCTTGCCGGTGATCGGAATACCCATGGTGATAAAGTCTCTGTAGGTGTGGCAGGTCAGCTCTTTTTCTACAAGAGTTATATCATCGTGGATCTTGCCACTGGATTCCTCGTCAATGATCTTGACCATGAGCCCTGCAAATTCAGGGTCAAACTCAACTCCGGCTCCCTTTACAAAGGCTTCTCTGGCAACGAAGTCAGGCTTTGCGTCACGATATCTCTTCTTGGTGGTCATGGTAACAAAGGCGTCAGCCACAGCAATTATCCTGGCTATCTCAGGTATATCATCGCCTTTTAGTCCCTCGGGATATCCTGTTCCGTTATATCTCTCATGGCTTGAATATGCTCCGACGCTGAGGAATGGGAACTCCGTGATGTTGGAGAGGATCTCTTTTCCTATTACAGGCTTTTGCCTGAACGCCTCAATATCCCATTTGCTAGGGTCCTCTTCATTCTTGATGACCGAATCGGGAATACCGATAAGACCTACATCGTGAAGAAGCGCTGCATAGTAAGCCTTCTCGCAATGCTCCTCATCAAGACCGCATCGCGCAGTGAGCTTTCTGGCATATTCTGCAACCTTCACGGCATTACCCTTGGTGAAATCATCTTTCTTCTCAACAGCGGATACAAATGCCTTGGCAGTCTGGTCAAAGAGCCTTTGCATTCGCTTGTGCTCTCCCTGCATATTCTGCAATTCCACAGCGTGGGCACGTTCCACTGTGTCATTGATATCGAGGTATGTGAAGATATACAAACTTACGGAAACGGCAACCATCGCCATGTTAACGAGTGAGATTCCATAAGCGAATATCTGGATTATTCCGCATGCTATCGGAACAAAAATATAAAGAACAAGTGATGTGTAAATAAGCTTACTGAAGTACTTCTTGTACTGTCTTATTACCGTATACTGCACGATGGGACAGATTACCGGAATAATATAAGCTATAAGGAATCCTCGTCCTCTGAAATATCTGTTATTTGCATCGAAATAATAATAAATGTTCGTAAATGCAGACACAACAGCGAGAATCATGCCAAAGAAGGAAACAATGCCTACAACATTTAAACGAGTTGTGGTGACCTTCCGATCTTTTATATCGGTAAGCAGGTTCTTAAGGTAAATGTTAAAAGAGAATACTACACCGCTGGTCAGCAGGAATACGGCGCAGTTGCTGACCCTTACCATGATATAGCCCTTTTGGCTGACATCACCGGCATAAACATAGGCGAGCCTGTCAAACCAAAGCAGGAAGAAGGCAACAATTTCCATCAAAAACAATGCCCATTTTCTTCTCTTGTCAAGGAATCTTGTCAAAAGAAGAAGAATAGCCATCATCGCACATGCTCCGCACAAAAGGAGCATTATATTCAGTTGGTATTCTCTAATAAACTCGAACATTGAACACCCTTTTATCTGTGAAGTATAAAGAACTCATTCAGCTTTTCCAAAAGCTCATCCTTCTGGATAGTCTTAAGAAAATACCCTTCCGGCTTTAAGGAAACCACCTTCATAACACTTTCCTTGTCGCTCTTTCCCGTAAGGAACATTACCGGAATGGACTTGGTCTCCTCATCGCTTCTTAGCATTTCAAGCACCTGTGGGCCGCTGGTTACCGGCATCTCATGATCGAGAAGGATCAGATCAACGGTGTTTTTTCCAAGCCATTTAATAGCCTGAAGTCCGGAATTAGCCATGAACACCTTGTATGTGTCCTTAAGCCACTCCCTGACAAGTCCCAGGTAGTTGGGGTCATCATCCACTATCAGAATGCTCTTTTTGAACTCACCGTTTTTCTCTTTTTCAAAATACTCTGTTATGGTCTTTACATAAGCTGCGTTATCCACAGGGCGCGGGAAAACCTTGTATACCAGATGTTCCGGTATAAGGCTCTTAATCTGCGGAAGATCATTTGGCTCTGCTATAAGGACAATCTGCTGACCTCGCTCTTCCACGTTATCCGAAAGAAAGTGAAGAACCTCCTCCTGCGCAATCGACGTACTATCCATGTATAAAGTGATCAGCTTTACACCTTCAAGTTTTTGATTTACTTCATCTACTGTACAGGGCACAAACTCGCACTCTATCCCTGCATCCTTTGTTTTCCCTATTAGCACCCTAACGAGGAACGATTCTTTTTCTCCTACAATGATCATGCGGTCATTAAACATAATCTCTCCTTTTTGCGGAAGCATCACTTATTAAGCAATTCTTCCATCCCTTCCCAATCAAATACTTTTAGCATTTTTGCAAGCTCCGACATTTTATCTTTATCTTCCTTAGGAAGCTTGTACTCCTTGAGCTGATTCAGGATCATCTCCACTGCGTCGAAATCCATCTGAGGAATCGTCTCCTTAAGGGCTTCATACGCATCCTTAAGCTCATCCTCCGGAATCTCCTTCTTATCAGCATCATCATCTGCGCCTTCACTCTCATCAAGCGCTGAGAGCTTATCCTTGAATTCCAGATAGCCCTTTAACAGGTCATCGGTGTACATATCGATAAACTCTTTGTTATTCTTGTTGCCTGCTTCCTCAAGGCTCTCGGCAAGCTTGGACATCTCCTGCGCACCGATAATCCTGAGGGAGCTCTTAAGGGCATGGACCTTAATGGTGTACAGCCTTATATCTTCTGCCTCATAGGCATCACTTATAACCTTGGCATTGCCGTCTATAGTATCCAGGAACATCTTAAGGGAGAAGATAAACTGCGAAATTCCGCCTGAATTCTTGATTCCCTCGTCCACGTTGATCTCTTTTACGTCATAAATCCAGTTAAGCTCAGGAGGAATACTGTCAATATCAGCCACCATATCCGTCTGCTCCGGCTTGAACATGATCTGCTCCGGAAGGTGCTTCATTATGGCCTTCTCAAGAGCCGCACTGTCGATAGGCTTGGACAGATAACCGGTAAAGCCCTTGGACTTATAGAATTCCTCACCCGCTGTAGCATTGGCAGTAAGCGCATAAACCGGGATGTCCGGGTCTGTCTCCCTGATATGAGCCACTGTCTCAATTCCGTCCATTCCCGGCATCATGTGATCCAGAAGGACTACATTGAACTTGGTGGACTTCATCTTCTCAAGGCAGTCAGGTCCGCTGGAGGCAGTGGTGACAAACATCTTGGTAGCCTTCAAAAGACTTTTTATGACATTGAGGTTCATCGGATTATCATCGACAACCAGAATATCAGCATCGGGCGCAACAAATTTAGGTACATATGGTCCCTTTGCTGCCGACCCGTCATGCTCCATAAAGATTCCGGTCGGTGTCGGATCTATTATCTTCTGGCTAAGGCACAGGATAAATTCCGAGCCCTCTCCGTATACACTCTCACAGGTCAGAGTTCCCCCCATGAGTTCTGTAAATCTTCTTGATATATCAAGGCCAAGGCCTGTTCCCTGGATTCCGCTGTTCCTCTGCTCATCCAGTCTCTCATAGGCGGTAAAGAGCTTGTCAATATCCTCTTGTTTAACACCGATACCTGTATCCTTTACCGAGAACCTGAGCTTAGCCTCGTCCCCGTTTCGCTCATCCATGGAAACAGACAGGACTACGCCACCCTTTTGAGTATATTTTACAGCATTTGTGAGCAGATTAAGAACTATCTGTTTGATCTTGCCGTCATCGCCGTAGAGACGCTTTGGAATCAGCTCATCAACCACGACGTCAAACATAAGCTCTTTTTCCGTACTCTTGACACGTATCATGGATACGATGGACCGTAGCTGTTCCTGAACATCGTATTCCTGTTCCACCAGATGCATCTTACCGGACTCAATCTTAGAAATGTCCAGAAGGTCATTGATAAGTCCAAGGAGCGTCTCCGATGCATTCCTGATATCCAGCGCATAGTTTATCATTGCAAGGAAATAGCCCTTAGGCACATCCTTGGGATTCTCTCTCATGATCATCTCATCCATACCCATGATGGTATTGATAGGCGTACGGATCTCGTGGGAGATGTTCGCAAGAAACCTTGTTTTGGCGGAATTGGCACGCTCAGCATCATCTCTGGCCTGCTTGATTTCCTCATACTGCCTTCTGATGACAGTATTCTTCATAAATCTCCATACAATGGCACCTGCCAAAAAAGCTATCGCAATAGCCATCAGTACTCTGACAGCCTTAAGGTCCGAAAAACGGGCTTTCTTGTTGATATTTACCGTCTCTTCCAACACCACGTTCTTCTTGGTATGATCAAGAACCTGTATGTGAAGCACATGATTTCCGCTTTCCATGCCGGTGTATTCGATGTCCTGAAGATCACTTCTAAGAACCAGGGTTTCATCGTCCTCATCACCCTCCATATAGATCCTGACCGGAGGATCGGTGAGTGTATAGTCCAGAACCGAAACAGCTATCCTTACACGTCCTGTTCCGGATGGAAGGTAATATTTTCCGGTGCTGTCGGGCAAAATGTTCTTATCGCCCATATAAACGGATTTAACTCTGGCCTTGACCGCTGTCCTATCCTCGAAGAAATGCTTTATGTTGACCTTACATACACCAAGCCTTCCGGCCAGATATAAGTTTCCGTTCTCGTCCAGCGCACTTTGAGCATTGGAGGTAGGTGTGCCGGTAAGGCCGTTTGCAAGGGTATAATGCCTGTAATCGGTCACGTCATCATCGACCATTTCCTGCGCTGAAGCCATATAAATTCCGGCAGAGGATATTACCCATACATCGTCGCTCTCATCAAATATGATGTCGTAGTTATTCTTATATGGGAATGACGTAACATCTGTTATGATATCATTCTTCATATACTGGATGGAATTGGATGTTACCAGCCAGTACAATCCTCTGGTCTCGTCCTTTTTTATCTTCATGATGACGTCGCTGGTAAGTCCGTCATCTCTTCCAATCCTTCTGATTCCCGCATCGCTGATTACATAAATACCATCACCGTCGGTTCCGGCATAAATCTGCCCGTTTTCTCCCTCCTCGAGAGATAAAAATACCGTGTTCCTGATAGCCGGATCCTCTGCTACCACTTTCTCAATCTTTCCGTCGCGGATTCTGGCCAGACCAATATTTGTGCCCACCAGAATCGATCCATCACGGGACTGGATGGTGCATCTTACCTCATCACTGGGCATTCCGTTATCTGTAGTAAACTTTGTTATCTCTCCACTATTTGAGTAGCATACAAGGCCAACACCCTTGGTAAATGTAGATATCCACAGGTTCTCATCGTCATCCGCCATAATGCAGCGGATTCTTGCATCACCTATATATTCTGTCAGTTCATTCTCAATTACCCTATCGTCTTCTCCCAATATGCTAAGGCCCTGGTTGGAACCCACATACAGGTTTCCGTTAAGAAGACAGGTTGCATTGACTACATCCCTCGGAAGATCAGTCTTACTGGACATATCCACGAAATTACTGGTGACGATCTTCATGGCTCCCCGAGTAGAAGAAGCAACCCAGAGATTGCCCTGATAGTCACTGGTAACCATCTCTATTCCGCTGTCAACCGGAAGGTCTTTTACCAGATTAAAAGTCCCGTCATCTTCAAGATATCCCAGCTGATTAATGGATGATACCCATACTCTGCCACAGTCATAATTGAGCCAGTGAACCATGTTCAGCGGAGCCACGGATATATGCGCCATATCATCGGCAACATCTCCGAAGCGCCCATAGTATACCTCGCTCCCTTCAGTACCTATATATACGTATCCGTCTTTATCCGGATCAGTAAGAATGTTGGAGATTCTGTTCTCAATCCCCAGCTCCTGAGTACTGTAGCACTGCGTAACTATCTTGTCCTCAATTGAAAAGATAATGCCATTCTTAGTCTGTCCGTAGATAACGCCCTGAGAGTCACTGCATAGACTAAGTACCCTCTCCTCATTGATCCTGGCATCATAAAGCTCATGTATAGTGAGTGACGGATCTGCAAAGCACACTCCCGCGGTAGTTCCTATATATACATTTCCGTCCTTGTCTTCAGCAAAAACTCTGATGGAAGAAGAAGGAAGGCCCTCTTTGTATGTAATCCAGGTCACCCTCTCATCGTCCAGCACAATGACGCCATTGTCATTGGTTCCTACCCAGATCCT
Organism: Butyrivibrio sp. VCB2001; assembly: GCF_000423965.1. NCBI lineage: Bacteria > Bacillati > Bacillota > Clostridia > Lachnospirales > Lachnospiraceae > Butyrivibrio > Butyrivibrio sp. VCB2001. Next base: position 27,729 of record NZ_AUIZ01000006.1, read on the forward strand.
GCCCTGGCTGTCCTCAAACAGACCTCTTCCGCTGGTGAGTCCTTCAGAGGAAGTGATCTTCTCAAACACGCTGCCATCGTAGCGGATGATTCCGCCGTAGCTGCCAATCCAGACATATCCGTCACTGGCGCCGAGGATAAAGTTGGCATCGGAAGTAGGAAGGCCGTTTGTTGCATCATAAACCGTCGTGGCATATCCTACAGAACCGATCTGCCCCGATACAGCATAGCCTCCGCCCAGCTTCTGTGAGCCTTCATTTGCTGTTTCCTGCCCTGTTTCGCTTTCTGTGGCAAAAGAGCTGACAGAACCCGCGCACACAGCAGTAGCAATAAACATTACTCCGATAGAAGCCGCTATGAAGTTTTTGATCCGTCTTCTCTTCAATCCGCCGCTCCTTACATTTCTCTGTTGTACTTCTTCAAAATAACCTTAACTTCAGGCAGGTTCTCCATAAAGACCTCTACGCACTTGGGATCGAACTGGGTTCCCGAGCCCTCTGTTATGATAGAAAGTGCCTTGTCCACAGGGAATGCCGGCTTATAGACTCTTGGAGATGTAAGGGCATCAAATACGTCCGCTACAGCCATTATTCGAGCTGAAAGCGGAATAACCTCTCCGTGAAGTCCGTCAGGATAGCCTTTTCCATCCCATCTCTCGTGGTGATAAGCCGCCATATTTCTGGCCTCTTTAAGGTAGTTCTCACCTCTGACCGTACTGATGGCATCCTCCATGATCTTTTTACCTGTCGTTGTATGTGTCTTTATGATCTCAAACTCTTCATCAGTAAGTTTCCCGGGCTTATTAAGCACTGCATCCGGAATGTTGATCTTGCCTATATCATGAAGAGGCGCAGAGCGCACTACATCAGAGATAAACTTGGCATCGATCTTTTCCGCGTAATATCCCTTTTTCTGCAATCCTTCCACTATTATCTTTACGTAAGCAGCGGTCTTCTGGATATGTGCTCCGGTATCGGAATCCCTGTTTTCAACCATATCCGCCATGGTTACGATAAGACCGTCCTGCATCTTGGCTGTAGTATCAGAGAGCCTTCTTAGGTCTCTCATCTGCTCTGACAGGTTCAAGGTCATGGTACATATAGAGTTGTAGAGCAGTTCAACTTCATCACCGGTCTCAATCTCCAGGGACCTGATACTTCTTACGTTTTGGTCAAGCTGTTTCTGCTCATAGCCCAGATTCGAGAAGTTATCTACACACTGCGCCATGCTCCTTATCGGGAAAACCATGGTAACATTGGTTACCCACAGATTATGAGCAATTACCAGGATGAAAAATCCCAAGAGGATAAAGAATGTCTTTAACGAGAAACTCCTCATATATTCCCACATATTTGTAATGGAAACATCTGCAACTCCATAGCACACCACTCGTCCTGCGCTGTCCTTAATGGGATAAAAAATTGAACGCATCCAATGGTTGAAATTTCCATGCTCAAGAGGAGCAATATTTTCACCTGCAAGAAACTGTGGCAAATGCTCCTTAAATTCATTATCATATTCAATCTTCGCAGGTATGAGCTCAACGCCCTCACCGTCCAGATCAAAAATCCGGCGACCGGCGTCTTTTTCAAACTTCACAAAAAAGATGGTCTCCACCGACTGCGATGAATTCTTTATCTTTTTTAGAAGCTCCTGGGTCTCAACATACCCTTCCGCACCCTCACCGGCAGTAATATAGTCGCCTATCCTGTCAGGATCGATGACTTCTGAACAGAGTTTTAAAGTATTTAATGCATCAATGGTCTTATCCTGCTTAGCATTATTAAAGTACAGACTAAAGCCTGTCCAGCCTGTCACAAGCACCAGTAAAAGAGAGGTGGATATTACAATGGCAGTTGTCCTGTTACCCATGCTTTTTCGAGTGACTTTTCCCCATTCCCTAAGCTCTGCCAATTCCTTTTTGCTAAGAGGATTCTGCTTCCAATTTCCCTTCTCAAACCCGTCTTGAACATCTTTTGGGATAACCCTCAGAAGAATCGCTGCAACAACAGCAGATATACCGAGATCCAGAACATATCTGATGAGGATGTAAGAGTAATAAGCCAGGAACAGATTGCCGCCTATAACTGCAGCAAAAAGACCCGTGGCTTCAGAATTTCTGGCCGCAGTAGCACCGTCGAGAAGATTCCAGTTCATGATGGCGCTTACAGTTCCTGCAAAGGAAGCTCCGATCACGACATAAAGTAATATTTTGGATATTTTTTTAAATGAGAATTTTCTGATATACCACACTGTATATATGGCTATTATTGCGTTAAGAAAGCCAAAATATACAGCCTCAGAGTAATAGATCCCGCAAATGGTGCTGGTCAGGACCGCGGTAACAATACCGGGGAAAAGACCTCCTACCGCCGCTACGGTAATAGTTCCGAAATTATTAAAGAACAGTGGCATGCCAACTTTGCCCATAACAAAAGAAAGCAAAACATTGACTGCAATGCCGCTCAATGCAAGCACAATCCTGATGCTGGCTCCGCCTTTTGTTGGACTGGGATATCTATATTCAGCCATGATTCACCATCCAAGGGTATAGAGTACGATAAAGCGCATGTCTATTATCATTTTACCACAACCACCGCTTCTATATTTCCCCAATCAAAATTTCTTAATAGTTTTTCTAAATTTTTAACCTTTTTCTCATCCTCCGGCGGAAGTTTGTACTCATTTAGCTCAGATAAGACCATCTCTACTGCTTCGTAGTCCATCTGGGGTGCAAATTCCGCAATGGCTGCATACGCGCCGGTAAGCTCAGACTCGGATATGAAAGGCTTATCGCTTTTAGCGTCTCTGCCATTGTCATTTATAGATTCTATTGGTGATAGTTTTTCTATGAAAGAAGCACAAACCTCAAGAAGCTTAGGAGTTTTATCAGTGATCTTTTCCCTGTTGTTTTCATCTCCTGCGCGTTCCAGCTCCTCTGCGAGGTTCGAGAGCTCTTTTGCCCCCATTATCCTGGCTGTGCTTTTAAGAGAATGAACCTTGATGGTATAAGTCTTAATATCTTCGCTGTCAAAAGCGTCCCTAATCTCCTTGATACGGTTCTCAAGGGTATCAAAAAAAGTCCTGATAAACTTGATATACTGCTGAGGCTGACCACAATTCCTCATGCCCTCAGCCGGATCAATGTCCTCAACTTCATTGATCCATTTCAAAGATTCAGGTAGTTCCATGATCATTTCCTCTCATATCAAAACTTTACATACAAGTATATGATAGATTATTTGCCGGATAAATGTAATGGTTAGTCTTAAAATTCAAGTTCTTTTTTCCTGAAGATCAGCATGGTTATTCCGAGAGCTCCGAGGATGTAGATCAGTACCGCAACGAGAACATATCCTATTCCACCTGCAAAATCCCCCATGATGAAATCTGAGGCTGCAACAGACATCATGCCATCGACATAGTATCTCTCTGCATGATATTTGCCGAGATTGGTCATCAGTAATAACAGCTCAAGAGATAGAGGTATTATGATCTGGAATGTAAGATACGCAAAAAGACCTATTGCAGCATTTTCCGAAAGGAAATAGAAAAAAGCCGCTATTGCAACATAAGCTATTGTCTGAAGGAATTCAATTATAAATGATACAATGAGGAATCTGGTCTCAAGGGGAGCAAATGTCGCTCCAAATACAGCCTTTAGTATAAGAATATAGATAATAGTAATGACCTCCATCAGCAAAGTCATCACGCACAGATCCAGAAACTTCCCGATAACAAATTTGTCTCTCGAGAGCCCTCTTCCTATTACCCCTATCATTACCATGGATTTGAACTCATCGGCATATATGCCAAGAAGTGCCGCAAATCCGATGATCTTCATTGCAAAAGAATGAAGTCCAATGAGCTTACTGAATACAGCAAAGCTTCTGTCCGGAGCTTTACCAATTGAGTTTGCAATGGATACAGCATCGAATACGAACCATGCAAGAAGCAGTATCCAAGGGAGTATTTTGACAAGGACACGCTTAAGATCAGCTTCAAGTAATCTTCTCATAAATCCATCTCCCTTCTGTCAAATGTCGCAATATTAATCGCTACAACGATAGCCAGATAAATAAGTGCCGGTATGATCGTATAACCAATGTTTCCAGCCTGGAAATCCGCAAAGGAAGAATCCAGAAGGCCCATAAAGCTTATGTCATAAACAGGAAGTTTAAATCTATCCTGAACCGCCTTTAGAAGGCCGGTCCCAACAGCGCCTGCCAGCACCAGTACCAGCATGCCTCCGGCTGTGCTCATGGTCAGGAAAAGAACCAGTGATGCCAGTGCCATTATTCCAAGTCCTCTGATGACGCTGTATACGCAAAACAGAAGAAGAAACGCGTTCTGTTTGGGAGATATCGGAAGTCCCGAAACAGTATTCTTTATCAGTGCTGCAACATACAGGATAAGATATGTTCCGCAGTATAATACGAGTGAGTCCTTAAGCTTGGAAAACACTATGTTTTTGCGCTCCATTCCCATTCCGATCATGCTTATCATGATTCCGCTCTTTATCTCATCGGAATAGACAGATAAAAAGATTGGAATACTCAAAAATATGAGACCAATGTTTCCGAATAAAGACTTGTACAACTCCATCTGGCCGGCAGCTGTACTGGCTGCTCCCTTAAGCAGTATAAACAGCACCAGTATCAGCACGATCACGTACATCGACGGCTTGGCTATTATTCTTTTTAAATCTGCTTTCATCAGTCTATTCATTGATTTGAACCTCCGATCAGTCGGAAATAAACATCCTCGAGAGAAGATTTCTCTGTGACCTCACGCATGATCTTGATTCCGTTCTCTTCCAGCACTTTCTTGGCTCTTTCAACGTCATCCACTGCGATCTCAACTGCCGGCTGATTCTCCTGAAGATCCTGCTGAGTGATCTCTTTTACCACATAGCCTTCATTGACGATTCCAAATCTGTCAGCTGTATGCTCAAGCTCTCCCAGAATGTGGGATGAAATGATAACCGTCATGCCAAACTCATCTCTGAGCTTCTTGACCAGATTACGGATATCGGCAATACCCTGTGGATCAAGTCCGTTGGTTGGCTCGTCCAGAATGAGAATGTCGGGATTTCCAAGGATAGCATTTGCTATTCCAAGTCTCTGCTGCATACCAAGAGAGAAGGATTTTACAGGCTTATTGACACCTTTAAGGCCAACTATCTCAAGAACCCTTGCAATCTCCTGCTTGCGCTCTTTTCTGGGGATTCCCTTTACTGTCGCAAAATACTTAAGGTTCTTTTCAGCATTGAGGTAATTATAGAATCTGCAACCAACAAGGAAGCCTATCTTGCTTCTGTTCTTAAGGAGTTCTTTCTTGGTCGTAGAACCCACAATTGATACGTTACCTGAATTTACCTCAGACAGGCCCAGGATCATCTTAAAGATTGTGGTCTTACCTGCGCCGTTTCTGCCCACAAGGCCGTAGATATCGCCCTTGTTTACCTGCATATTTACATTTTTAAGCACTTCGTGCTTGCCATAGGATTTATTTACATTTTCAAGTTTAATTACCGCTTCGCTCATCTTTATTCCTCCCTATCACCAAACCGCGATCCTTTTTTCAGGTTCGAGGTACATGCCATCACCTTCTACTATTCCGTATGTCTCGTAAAACTCATCAAACTGCTGCAATCCAACATTTACTCTGTAAAAAGCCAGAGGATGAGAATCCCCGGAGAAATAGCTCTTTTCCGCTTCCAAAGGCATGTTTACCCTCCAAAGCCGTGCATAGGAGGTAAAGAACAGATCATAGTCAAAGTCCGGAACCTTGGAGGCCAGATAAAGAGTTGCCTTCAGGCCGCCCATGTCGGCCGTTGCTTCTCCGGTGAGGTTTGCTCCGTTATAAAGGCCTGATCCCGGAAATGGCGTTAAGGTCGAATAATATGAAGCAACCTTGTCGTTGAGATCAACAAATGCCACCTGATCATTGTAGGGCAGCCAGGAACTCTTTATGCCGTTCTTGTCGTAAAGAGATCCTCCACTGTCAAAGCCGTGAGTGATCTCGTGACCGATTATGGCGCTAAGTCCCCCCAGCTTCTCTTCATAGGTCATATCCGGTGAATAGCTGTTGGGTTCGCATATTCCGGCACATATATATATTCCATTGGTTGCCGGATTATAGAATGCGTTTGTAGTTGTAGTAGATGTGTCTTTTCCAAGCGGATCCCAATAATCCTTCCTGAATTTCTCGCCTGCGAGGAAAGCTCTGTGATTGACCGAATATCTCTGCATAGCATAATAGGCATCCAAAAAGCTTCCGCCCTCTTCTTTGGATTTGAACGGAGTCTTGCTGTAATCAAGAACCTCAAAATTCTGATAGGCTATATGGATTCCTATATTATTAAGCTTATCAAGGCATGCTGCCTTGCCCTCGTCAGACAGCCAGGGCTCTTCGGCAAAGATCACATTATATGCATCAATAATGTCCTCTGTCATTTTTGTAAGCTCAGCTGTGGTTGCATCATCGAAATAGTTCTCAACATAGGTTTTGTTGAGAGCTCCGAGCATTGCTGTATGGCCTATGAAATACTCGAACTGCAGAGAGTCTTCGCGCTGCTGCTCTGACTTACCGAAATCCATAGGCTGCTGGGTCTTGGATTTAGAGAATTCACTCATTTTATCCAATGTGTCCCTGTCAAGGCACATTGCACTGTCCAGGCAATAATTGACTATCAGATAGTCCTTCATCTCGTCCAGATTGCTCTTCTTGCACAGCCCTGCGAGCCTCTTTGTGTAAAACTCGGAAATAACCAAATATTCAGCGTTTGAAAATCCCCAGTCATCCAAAAGTTTGATGAGCGGGAATTTACCTGCAATCTTTGCTGCCTCATCCCTGGTTTTTGTGCTCTTTGCCACATCTTCCAAGGACATGTCCACTGTTGAAGAAGCAACTGCTTTCTCCCACTTAAGGCAGTTCTTAAAGATCTTTTTCGCATCGCTCTCCGGATAGCCAAGGGTCTCTAACATGTACAGCACCCTGTTCTCTACCTGCTCATACATCTCAAGAGTCGATGCTGAATTCAGCTTGTCATAATAAAACTTCCCGTTCGGAGCCTGCAGGGAAAGCTTCGGGGTATCTACTATTGTAAGGTTAATATCGGGATACTCTTCAATATGATATGAATCCATTACGTCCACCGTTATCGGCGCAAGCGCAAGTGGATTTCTCTCAAGATCTCCAAAGAAAGCATACAGTTCATCCATGCTGCTTATGGATTCAATGTCTGCTATATAGGGCTTTAGAGGTTCTACGCCCTGACTATTTCTATAATCCCAGTCTGATGAAAGCGCATAGTACTTTCTGAGTACCTCCGCCTCTTCTCCGGGTAGTGATTCATCTGTAGCAGCTTTTTTCATCTTTTCCAGAACCAGATCCGAAACGTCCTGAAATACGCCGCTGTATTCATTGCCAATTTCCAGCTTCCACTCTTTGTTTTTGGCCGCTGCGAAATCATCCTGCGGGCGATACTCCTTATCCGCCTTCACTGAATCATAAAGGTCGGAGTCCACCCACCCCTTGCTCAGCGCAGAATTAAGACGATCCTGAAAGCTTTCTGCCGTACCACTGGAAGCAGCAGCGCAAGCCGTTAGGACAAAGGCCATCACCAGCGAAGTCACAACAATCGTCGGTCTTTTCTTCATCAGTCCTACTCCTCTCGTAACTGTGTCATTAGAAAACCTCAACAAATCTCCTATTTACCATTATAACGGTAATTATGCACCAAAATTCCAAAAAGAATATAAAATTTGAGCCCCTGACTCCGTCCCTAGGGCTCAAAAGTGAGCCCCGGGGACGGAGTCAGGGGCTCATTTTTCGGAGACAAAAAAGAGCCTCCGCGTAATGCGGAGGCTCAAACACTTACATTTCAGGTATCGGTTATCCTTCGATAGCTATCAGATTCTTTTCCGGAATCTTCTTGTCCATGGCCTTTTTAGGAATTGTCAGATTCAGAACACCGTGTCTGTAGTTGGCTTCAATGTCGCCTTTCTCGACATTCTCACCTACATAGAAGCTTCTGCTCATGGATCCGGCGTACCTCTCCTGACGGATCAGTTTGCCTTTCTTGTCTTCATCTCTGTCAAGGTTCTTGGATGCGCTTATTGTGATGTAACCGTCGTTCAGTTCTACTGTGATGTCTTCTTTCTTGAAGCCCGGAAGATCTATTGAAACCTCATAGTTGTCATCCTTCTCACGGATATCGGTCTTCATCATCCTTGCTGCCTTTCTTCCGTAGAGCTTACGCTCCATGCCTCGACTCATGTCGTCGAATTCCTTCATGTAAGGGAATCCAAACAGATCGTCTATGAAATTCTCTTCAAAAATACTAGGTGTTAACATAATGCTTACCTCCTTTGCACAAAAACAATTGGTTAACTGTTATTGAGCAATGGGACGGAGGGTTTGGATCTTAGGAAAGCTAAGTCCTAACGGTCTTCTCTGTTCCTTTGTTCTATAATCACTATAACACCGACATTAGCACTCGTCAACAGAGAGTGCTAATTTGGATAAAAAACTATTGTACACTCCAATACAGAATTAATCTTTTTCCAAAAAAGGGGAATTAAACTCCGCTATTACGCCGCATCGGCCATGTAACTATGCGCCTCTTTGTCTTATCATCGTATTATCTAAAACACTATTTTGTTTGATTTAAACGGAGGAAATACCATGTTTGATATGAGAACAAGAGAAATACAGGAAGCCATTGCTGCAGCAGACGTTGCACTTGATCATCTTGAAAGAGCTAAAAGGAGCCTCTCAAGCGCCAGCGGATGGGGATTATTCGATACCCTCGGTGGCGGATTTATCAGCGGTCTTATTAAACACAGTAAAATGAGCGATGCTGAACACGAGATCAATCAGGCAAAACAGGCGCTTGAAAAATTCTCTAAAGAACTTAGAGACGTAAACGGCTATTCATCAGTGCACATCAACGGATTCCTTACATTCGGAGATCTCTTCTGCGATGGATTTTTGATGGATGTCATTGTACAGTCCCAGATTGGCAAGGCAAAACGCGAGTGCGAAAATGCTATAAATCAGGTTACAAGCATCAGAAACGACCTTCAGAGAATGCTCTGACGAGGCCCTTACTCATCACAATTGGAGCAAAAGAGATATCAGCGGAATGGTAGCTACTGACAGAAGCGTAGATAATGCTACTCCCTTAGAGGCCAGAGCATAATTACCCCCATACTGCTGCGCAACCATTGCAGTCATGGAGCCGATCGGAGTTGCCAGCATAACATAGCACACCTGCAATATCAGCTTGTCATCAATGAATAAACCAAGGAGCAAAACTCCAAGGATCGGCACTGCTATCAGCTTTATCAGTGAGAACAGCAGGAGCTTAACATCACCAAACAGCTCTTTAACTTTTATGGAAGTCATGGACTGGCCGATTACCATCATACTAAGAGGTGCAGCAATGCTGCTGAGGTGCTTGGCAGATGAAGTGATAAAAGACGGCATATGAATACCGGAAACATATATAGTGATCGAAATGATGCAGGAAATGACGCCAATGTTCAAGATCTTTTTGAGCGGACTACCGCCTTTAAGCGGATTATCACCCTTAATTGCTACGATTCCGTATGTATACATGAGAAAATTGTAGGGGAACTGAAAAAGTGCCCCGTACAGCACCGCTTCCGGGCCGTACGCAGCCTGTAAGATGGGAAGACCCATAAACCCTACGTTAGAAAAGATCGTCATGACGCGATATATACTTTTGTCATCGTTCTGAACCCTTAGAATTGGCAGAATAATGAAGGATATCACAATCAAAAAAGCATACACTGCCAATGTAACCAGAAATCCAAACAACAGGGAACTTCCCCTGATGGTACTCTCCTCATTCATTCCCGCCGACAGGATCAAGGCCGGAGTTGCGATATTTACCACAATCCACGAGAGGGTCTTACAGCCACTGTCGGTGAGAAAGCTCTTTTTCCCACAAAAAAAGCCGATCCCCATCATTATGAATAAAACAATCATCTGCTGAACCAGAACCATTTAATGCCCCTTTACATAATACTCTTCCATAGTCTCCAGGCATATCGCCACAAGATTCCCTCCCATGACGCAGCCACAATCTATGTCTAAAAGATTTCCGTTCCTGAAAACGCGATTGTCCTTCTTGCCGAGAAACCAGGTCGGAGTGTGGCCGATAATGAATATGTCATCGCCTCTATCCCAGTCTTCCTCGAAATCGGGCCTGTCAAACAGAAATTCCTCAATCGACGACATCTCAGAATTCTCAAGGTCTTCAAGACTGTGGATATTCTTGCCTATAGTGTGAACAAGCACGAACCTCTGCCCGTTTATCGTGACCACCTCATAAAGAGAGAACTCCTGAACATACTCCACAAGAGCCTCCCGGTCATACGCCGAAAGCCGCCTGAATGCATCAGAAGTTATCTTACCACCATTTTCACTCAGAAACCAAAGGTTTGTATCAGTAATGAAATCCATGGTCAGTGTCTTTTCCACTGCTTCCTCAGAATTTACCTCTTTTAATCCTGGTAAAAGAACTTTAAGCATCATATTCTCGTGGTTCCCGGCGATAGGGATGACATTTGGCTTATTCATCATCCAAGAGAGAACCTCCACTGGCTTAGGGCCACGGTCAACACAGTCTCCAAGCACATATAGCGTATCTTCATCAGAGAAACCAATGAGCTTCATAAGCTCCATCAGTTCGTCATAACATCCATGGATATCTGAAACAGCGTAAGTTGCCATAAATACCCCCTTTTTAAGTCCGGTTCTGGTTTGATTCTATATCTTCTTCGGCAAATGCCAAATGCAGTATCTTTTCATACTCAGCCGGGCATATCTTCGTTATCTCTTTTGCCCCAACAAGTCTGAACCCGTCGTAAGAAAACTTTGGAGTTGTCGCGCAAGACATGAAGCAATAGCTGTTCTTGTCCAGGTTCTCAGCCGCAAATATGGCGCCTTTTGGTATGACTGCCATGGCATTCTGCCCATCTCCTGCCCCAATAACCAGCTCAGAGCACTTCCCATCAAGTATCATTGTGATCTTTAGCGCGCATCCCTCGTGATGATACCATATTTCATCGCAGTCTATCTGATGAAAATGAGATATATCCTCCCCGGCAAGCAGAAAATATATGCTACCCATCAGGGCGCGCTCTTCCTGCTCAAATGGTGCCGTGTAAACCTCGGAAAACCAGCCACCTTCCGGGTGTCTTTCAAGATTGTATTTTTTTATCAGCTCTTCTGCTCTTGCCATTCCAACGCTCTCCCATTTCCTTTTTAACATTGTATCACAGTGAGTCATTGGGGACGTTTCACTTTGACTCATTTTGAGTCATTGGGGACGGTTCTCTTTGACTCTTTTGAGTCACCGGGGACGGTTCTCTTTGACTCTTTTTTATATGCTTGGGGCGTTTGGCGCATGTATACTAGCGAAAATTGTATAGATACCGTAATCAGAAATTGTCTTATCAGGTGGAGCTACTGTATGGAATAAAAAACAGTGCAAATACAGTCGCAGATAGTGCAAATATTCTTAGCCCACTACTGTATGGAATGTGCTTCCCTTGAAATACCGTAGCAAAACTCGCTCTTCAGACCAAATAAACTACAAACCTATAGTTGAAAGAGAAAAATCCTACTGTACCTATGCAAAAAGCATACCAATACAGTAGGACTATACAAAACAAGAAAAAATCATTACGGTACCGAATAAAAAGCCACTAAAATACCGTAGGAATCACCTTATTTCTTTAGTATCAGCACCCCGTTGGGCTCCAGCTTGCCATCGCTCCATTTCCTAGCATAAACAACGCCATCAAACCCGCTGACATCGATATCCACCGTATTCTCCTCACAGTTAAGGTAAATCTGAATACTCTCATTTTCTCCGATCTTGGTAAAAGAAATAACCCTTTTCTCCTCAATATCATTAGGAAAATGGAAGTTTCTGCTCTTGCAGGACTGCAGCGTCTTTCTCATGTCGATGAGGCGCTTCATCTCTGAAATCTCGCCATCTTTAAGGCCGGCGTCAATCTCATCCCAAGGCATGCATCGTCTGCAGTCAGGGTCATAGGATCCATCCATAGCCACCTCTGTTCCGTAGTAGATACAGGGGCTTCCAGGCATAGTAAACAGAACAGCAAGCTGCTGGTAAAAGATATCTATGTTGTGCCCTGCTTTATCCAAAAGCCTGTTGGTATCGTGCGAATCCAGGAGGTTGAACAAAACATCGTTCACCTGGGCATAATACATGGTAAAGCATCTGTTTATGTCGTATTCAAAAGACTCTCTTCCTCTGTTCTTGTATACCCAGAAGTCCGAAATTGCCGTAGTAAGCGGATAATTCATGACAGAGTCATATTCATCTCCGCGAAGCCATGAGATGGAATCGTGCCATATCTCACCCAGAAGATAGAAATCATCCTTCATATGGCAGGTCATATATCTCAAAGCCTTAAGGAATGAGTGTGAAACCTCATTTCCTACGTCAAACCTCAGTCCGTCTATGTCAAAGGTCTCAATCCAGAACCTTACAATATCCAGCAGATAGTCCTGAACCTTAGGGTTATTGGTGTTAAGCTTGGGCATGTACTCTGCAAAGGCAAAAGAATAATACCTTCCATCCCTTGTATCCCTGCCCTTCTCAAGTGGCCACTTATTGATCATGTACCAGTCAGCATACTCAGAAGCCTGGCCCTTCTCCACAATATCCTCCCACATAGGGTGATCAATTCCGGTGTGGTTAAAAACCGCATCCAGCATGACTCTGATGCCCAGTGCATGAGCCTCATCCACCAGTGCTCTTAGATCCTCATTTGTACCAAACTGAGGATCAACCTTTTTGTAATCCTTTGTGTTGTACTTGTGGTTACTGTGCGCTTCAAATATAGGATTTAAGTATATTCCGGTAATTCCAAGGTCCTTAAGATATGGCAATCTGTTACGAATTCCCCTGATATCTCCGCCATAGTAGTCCTTAAAGCCAACTTCTCCGGTCTGCCAGGGCATAACACCCTCAGGATCTATGCTCTTATCGCCATTGCAGAATCTCTCGGGAAAGATCTGGTACCACACCGTATCGTTAACCCAGGCGGGAGTCTTGCACACATCTGCAGGGTTCATCCAGGGCATGATAAAGTAAGAGAGCACCTTACCTTCAGTATTCATCTCTTCCTCGGTATAAAAACCATCCTCGAAGAAGTACATAACCTCATCTCCGGCGTGAAGCTCAAAATAATACTTGCATCTCTTATATTCCGGGCGAAGTGTGGTGGTCCACCAGATGTGATCCTTGAGCCTTTTCTTGAAGCAGATTTCTTCCTTCTTTCCGCTCCAGCGCTCGTTTCCGCCCATTATTCCGGCATCATATGGGTCTCCGTAGTATATAAAGACTTTATCCACATCATATCCGGTTTTGATATTGATTATTAGCTGCTCTGAATCCAATGGATAGCAGTACTGTTCTGACATTCGATGATAAATAGCACTTAAAAACATAGGTATCTCCTTTCGGAAAACGTTTTCCGTAACAAGCACTACTATAACCTATCCGTTTCAAAATTGCAACACAATTCTGAAAATGAGCCACTGACTCCGTCCCCAGGGCTCAAAAATGAGCTCTTGACTCCGTCCCTAGGGCTCAAAAAAACACCTGCCGGAAGGCAGGTGTTTTAATATTCTATATATGTTATATATATTATCTAACTTTAACTCCGAATATCACCATTCTGTTGTTGACTCCGGAATACTCGCAGGTACTGAGAATCACGATATCATCCAGCTTCAGGTCCTCTCCTGCGTCATATAATGATCTCTCCTTTGCTTCCTCGAAGAGCTTTTTTAGCGCATCGCCCTCTTCTCCGTTCATTACAGCATTCATAAATGTATCGCCGTAAACCACGTTATTATCTGCAAAAAACGCTGAGAAAACCCTGTAGGTGATCTCTTCATCCTCAGTCCAAACCACAAATGTCGGATGCTGCTTAAAATACTGTTCATCCTTGTAGTTAAGAAGCGGATGGAACATGCTGCCGTCCTTACGATTGTGGCCGTAGACCACGGTCAGAGGTGCACCAAACGCATCCGGGAGCTCTGCATCTGCAAAGAAGCACCCAACGCTCCCAAAAGAGCCATCAAACCTGTGATCCAGACAAAAGCTGTTATCTGTGGTCTGGACCACAGGCCCGTCGATTTCTCCATCGCAGGCCTGTAGCCATCCCATAGTATCAGAATTGATCGCTTTGAGGGATGTGAAATCAATACTAACGCCTTTATCTGCCGCCTCTTCGGCAGCCGTCCCGGACTCTCCCGGCTCTTTTACCTGATTCTCCGAAACCGTACCATATGCAATTTCCCTGATGTTATCGGCCTCTATCCTGTCGTCGTAATATCCCTTTACAAAATATGCGAGGATCACGCCGGTCAGGACCATTCCTATGAGGAAAAGTCCCATAAGCACTTTTAATCTGGTCATACTAGCCTCAAATCATTATTTCTTGCCGGGTTTAATGCGCATATACTTGCCAAATACTGCCGAGAAGCAAAGTGCAAAGGCAATAAAGAGCATTATCAGCGCTGTAAGCGGTGTATCGTCGCCGGTTCTTACGCCCTGTATAGAACCATCGCGGGTAATCTGATCCTGAACTTTGTTGTCGTTATCCACAACTGCTACTGCTGTAGCGGCTTTACTACTGCTATTGCTGTCGCTGTTACTGCTGTTGTCAGAATCTCCACCTGATGTTGCAGGAGCGGGTTTTGGAGGTGCATTAAACTCTACCTGTACGAGAGTCTTGGCAGGCATCTCAGATGCAGCACTTGCAAGAGTTACAACTACCGAACCTTCAAGTACTGTGAGGTGCTTAAATGGTGTACTTTCACCGAGCAGAGGACTCCAGACAGATTCAAACTCTGCAAACTCACTTTCTGAAGTAATACTATTATCAGCGTTCTTAGTGAGCTTTCCTGTGTAAGGATGCTGAATTCCTGCAGCGTCCCTGTATACAAATCCGCTAATACTTACGTGATGAGCTGCTCCTTCTGAAGAAGCTTCGTTGCTATCCCACCAGCTTATTGTCAGAGTGTCTGAATATGAATAACCATGTGTTGTATCAGGCTTAAACTCAACAGACATTGCCTCCTGAATATATGGAGTCTGATCGTTTACGTAATCATATCCATTGGAACTGTCATGAGCCATAACGGTATTATCTATAACGACACTACTCTTAAATACCTTTACTTCTCCACCTGTAAGAACTTCGCCCCTGTTGTTTGTGACAACATCGGTCGTGTTTTCTACCTTGAGGTATTTATTATGTTCATAATCAAGAAGCTGGTTTGTAAACTTCACTCTTACTGCATCTGCGGAAGCTGTAGGCACTTTGCCTGTTGCATATCCGTAGGTTCCACCGGCGGAAGAATCCGCTGCTGTAGCTTTAGTCGCATTTGTATCGGTAACAGTAATCTCTTTTACCTCATATCCCGCATGATTAGGATTCTCGGTAACAGTGTACTGATACATTGTATTGATGCCAACAAGAGCAGCAACCTTGCCCGAAGGGATCCTGATAGTTCCATCTGATGATGACAGCTCAATCCTGTCATATGCCGGCTCAGTAGCCTTAGCATCAGTCCTAAGATCCTCATCGCCGATAGAAGCATCATACAGATAGTACTTGCCGGTATAAGGAGCTACTGTATTATCAGGTCTTGTAAAGCTTACCTTGAACGGGAATGCATAAGTTGTAACTGTCTCACTATCAGTTCTCTTCTCTATCTTCTTCTCAACCAGCAGCACACCATCACTCTCCATCGCGGTATTGGTAATGGTTGTTGCAATCTCGTCGACGCCATAAGTGGTCTGATAGTAATTCTGAATTATAAATCCGTTCTCATAACGTGTTTCAACATCCTCAGTGATCGTGTAAACAATCTCTGTAGGATTAGCCACGCTTGCGCCTGTACCATACGCATACTTAGGAAGTCCTGTAAATACGTATGTCCAGGTATTTCCATCGCTGCTCTTTGTAGGTGTCACATTGAGGTTCTTGTTTGTGATACGAGCATTGTTGTACTTAATGTAACCTGCAGCTTCATCTACGAAAAGAGTGATCTCAGCCGGTCTGATCTTCTGCGCATCAGAGTTATCATCCCAGATCTTAACTGCTGTAATACTCTTGGTGATCAGCGTATTAGTGATAACCGTCTTATATGCGTCAGATTCATAAGTAGTAACGTAACCTGCCTCAGTTCCGTCGTTGGTCTGAGCATACTCAGCATCTGCTGAAATCAGGCTGTATCCGAGAGGAACAAATGGGCTTCCGCCTGCATTGGTCTCAAGGAATCTGTACTCATATCTTACAGGATCAGCTCCCAGAGCGTATTCCACGTAAAGTGGCAGATTCTCAACCGAAGCACTCCAGCTATTGGTCTCATTCAGCTCTATAACTGCCTGTCCTGCTACATCAGTCCAGTTCTCCTCAGCTGTAGTCTTTCTCTGAAGCTTTACATATGTGCTATTCGGCCTTGTGACGAACTTGTTTGAATCATCGCTCCAGACCTTCTCTACGCTTGCAGTAGTATAAGGGGTATTGATTATCTTTGTTAAAAGAGCTTTCTCCGCATCGCTCTTTACCTGCTGTTCCTGTACTTTTTCGAAGTCCGTGCCGTTGTATAAGTAGTATTCCGTAGCAGCCCCGTCCACAGTGGTCTCAGAAATGTAGTAAACGATGAAATCGCCGCTCTTGTTCTTAAGCGGAAGATCTTCAATCACTGCCTTCCAGTTAACACCTGCATTGAGGTCTCTGCTGTATGGAGTGCGGTTCTTTTCTACAACTGTAAGATCACTTGTTCCATCATCTGTACCGGTCTCAAAATTCCTTGAAAGAAGCTTAACTACTACATCCTTCTTCTGTGAATCAGTATCGGTGTTCCAGATCTTTTCAACTTTTATTGCCTGGTCTCTAAGTACAAGATAGTTAGTTACTTCACTGGTCTGAGATGTATCAGAACCAGCGTATACATAGCCATCATCCGGTAAGAGCTCTGTTATCTCTTTTGCCCTATCTCTTGTGTAAGCAGGGATAGAAGCCGGTTCTGCAAGTCTGTACTGATACTTCGCAGGATTTGCCCCATCAGAAAGCTCGTACAGTGGAAGCTTATCGATTGTTGCTTCCCAGGATCCGGTAGCGTTCACATCAACCGTAGGACTTGCTGTCGAATTGGTCGTATGAAGCTCCTCAGCTGTCACATTTGCCCACTCTCCGCTTCCGATCCTTCTCTGAAGTGTAAGGGGCAGTGATTCAGGTCTTAAGCCAAATCCATTGTCGTCATCTTCCCAAACCTTTCTTCCGGTGATCTGAGTAAGTGGTGTATTTACGATCTTAAACTCAAATGTTCCTGTTCCACTGCTCTTTGCATTTGCCTTTTCTACCTTGGCAAAGCCTGCGCCATCCTGAATGTAGTAAGCTGTGTCATATCTTGGATCAGCATCCTCTTCTACATAGTAAACAATCTCGTTTCCGTCCTTGTTTACTGCAGGAAGTCCGGTGAAAGTCTTGCTTAAGTTGCTTCCTGAAAGTGTAGCTGTAGCGCCGGGAACATCTGCATTTGCACCTGTTCCTGTTCCGTTTACAAGGTTCTTGGAATAAAGCTTAACGCTCACATCATGCTTGTCTGTTTCGCTATTTGTATTCCAAACCTTGTTTACTGTGATATCGCCTCTTGTAATGAGATAGTTGGTAACTGCGCTGGTCTGAGCTGTATCAGATCCACCATATTCATAACCGTCTTCAGGTGTAAGGTCAGAGGCAGCTTTTTCAATATTTCTTGTGTATGCATTAGGAATACTAAGCTCTGCAAGTCTGTACTGATACTTCACAGGGCTTGAACCGTCTGAAAGCGCGTACAACGGAAGCTTATCGGTTGTTGCTTTCCAGGAACCAGCTTCATTTACTGTGACAACAGGGCTTGCACTTGCATTGGTCTTGTGAAGCTCATCAGCTGATACCTCTGCCCACTCTCCAGCTCCAATTCTTCTCTGAAGTGTAAGCTCAACTCTTGCAGGTCGTAGGCTGTATTTATTATTTTCATCTGACCAGATCTTGCTTCCCGTGATCTTGGTAAATGGTGTATTTACCACTTTTACGTAAAGAGAATCGTCAGTAGTTCCGGTAGTATGCTGGAGTGCATCAACGACTGCTACTCCGCTTGCCGGGTAAGTAGCACTACCTGAAGCATACTGTGTCTTGTAGTCGCCGGTTGATGTCTCTTTTACGTAATAGACAATAGTATTGCCATCCTTGTTGTACATTGGTAGGCCGGCATATTCGCACTCGCCTTCATGTCCAAGGGTATTAACGCTTCCTGTAAAAGTAACGGGCTTAAGGCTGCTCTCATTGGTAACAACGCCGTTTGCACCGCCCTCAAAGTTAGCACTGTACAGAGTCACGTCCACGTTCTTGCGCTCTGCCGCGGAACTATTCCAAATCTTCTTAACATGTATAGATCCGGTCTTCTTTATAAGAGTATTGGTGATATTTGTTGTGTATACTCCATTCGAAGAGCCAAACTCATGCGCAATACTGTAGGATCCGCCATTTCCGGCAAAAGAGCTATTGAGTTCGGTAGTTCTACCACCAATTGCAATTTCAACAACTCTGTACTGGTATTCAACATTTTCTGTGCCATTAAAGAAGTACTTCGGAAGATTTTCAAATGTATATGTCCAGGTATCTCCGCTTACTTCAAAATTAGAGATTGTCCTTCTGGTTACTTCGCTCCAATCAGTTCCGTCGATAGACTTGTCAATCCTTAGTGTAAGGTTGGTTGGTCTTATACCGTATTTATTGGAGTCATCTACCCAATTCTTGGTAACTGTAAGACTTGTTGTAGCATTATCTGTATCCAGCTGGTTTACAATCTTCTTAGTTGCTCCGCCTGCAATTGTCTCAATGATTGCCGGATTATAAACCTTGTAGTTTCCTGCTTCTACAGGCTTGAAAAAGACATCCGTATCCGGTGTGGTTTCTCCATGCGGAGTCCATTTGGCTGTCATATCACTGCCGGGAGCAGAAACCGTAATTGTCTGATTTCCTGTCACGATCTTAGTCTCGACTACCTTGTACTGATAAACAGCACCTGCATTTCCGGCATTTTCATCAGGTATAGGAATATTAGCAGTTATAGGAAGTCCGCTAAATGTAGTCTTCCATCCATTTGAACTCTTAAGCTCTACATTCTCACGGCATATGGTCCAGCTTCCGCTTTCACCAACTCTGTAGTAAACATCAAACTGTACAGAGCCTTCTCTCATGCCATAGTCGTTGTTAAAGTCATCCCATCTCTTTTGAACGGTAAAACTTCCCTTAAGAGAATTGGAAAGTGGTGTACCAAATGTAATGATATGAGCTCCGGCTGTTGCAGTCTGGGAAATAACTGATCTGCTTCGTGTATAGTTTGCCTGAACAAACCCCGAATTCAAGGTCTCTTCTACGTAATATTTGTAGAGATTACCGTTAGCAGAATACACAGGCGCATATTTGTTTGTATTAAATGTAATGGTATAATCCCACTTTACGGAATCAGCATTGGAACCACTTTCATCCACTGCGACAGAAATTGTATAATCTGTGCCCTCAGTAAACTCCAAAGTATCATTATTGTCTTTTCCTGACTGAGTAACTGCCTTGGCGTAGAGCTTGATATTCAGCGCCTTAGTACCTTGTGCAATACCATTCTCAATATCTACAGAAGGGACAAGTGATGCTTTCGTTTCAGTTGGGGCATTTCCGACATTCCACTGTTTGCTGAATTTGATGGTCTGGATGTTTTCCGATGTTTTGTATACGTTTGTAAAGGTTGCTGTTCTCTCATTTGGATCATCTAACTCTGTAAGTCCTATTCCACGATTTTCAAATGCCACGCCTATATACGTGCCATCTTTGCTCATTGGTATATTATTACCTGTCACTGCTACCGAAGATTCATATCCCGGCATGTCATCAATCATTTCAACCGCATAGTAGCAATACAACTTTCCACTTGGTGCAAAAATAGGGAAATTTTCCCAACGAATAGTATTATTAGTAGTCTGATCATTTGTGAGATATACATTTTCGAATGCCACAAGCTCATCATTGTCTATATCAAAATTCAAAGCTGCCCATGCAGCTGCGCCCTTTTCAGTAGTACTTAAATCACTTTCAACGTATTGATCATTTGTATATCCACGACCATCAGAATTAGTCTCTTTTCTGTAAAGCCTGAATGTCGCTTTGGCAGGTTTAATGGTATAGTTGCTGCTTATATTCCAAACTTTAGTAATTATAAAGTTTCTCTTATTATGTGAATCCGGAACATACTGATTCGCCAGATCCGTGTTGTTATCAGTTAGTGAATAAACCGGATGCATTACTTCTGCCGGAAGCTCATGGTTGAAGGTATTATATATTACTTCACGGACACTGTATTTATACTGATATCCCAGATCATCATATTTAGGGAACTGAGCATACGAAGCAACTCCGTCATTACTGTATTTACCAAAAGCATACATAGCCTTGGACGGATTAAGTTCACGAGGAGATGCAGAACCATCTTCCGTCGTACCGGAAACAGCTTTTGCCTGATAAATTTCCATCTTCTGCTCTTTTGTCTTATCTTTAACTTCTTCGTCAGATGGCACTTGATTTGTTGTATCATGCTTACTGGATCTGAACAAATAAATATACGCATTTGGCAGCTTATCCTTGTCAATGCCTTCAGGAACGCCCTGCCACAGCTTACGTCCCTCAATCTGGATTGTGTCTGTAATGCCTGTAACAGTAAAACTCTCCTCCTGCGTAAGTGGAGTTGATCCATCATTAGCTATCACACTATCCTTCTCGAGCGAACTTAATGCCTGTAACTGGATCTCACCATCAATTGTTTCAACCTTTACAGCACCGGTATTATATTCTCCATTCCCATCAAAGAGAGGGTCTGTATAGTGATCAGTATCATAGTCTGATGTCGCATTATTCAGAGTTTCAGCTACATAGTAGGTATAGACATTACCATTTTCATCAGCGATAGGAAGTCCACTGAAAATAGCCTTCTGAATATACTTATCTCCCTCAATAACGCTCTCCCAGCGCTCAGTATACTCGCCCATAACCGAGCTGTTGTACAATACTGGAGGATCATTTTTATTAACACGGTAATATAGCGTAAGATACATATCAGGTCTCTGATCGCTCTTAGCCTTGTCATGCCAGATTACATAGAAATCAACTTCACTTCTTGCACCTGAAGCCTGGTTTGTGTACTTATAGCTATCTTCGATGCGCACACTATTCACATCGCTGTAACCAAGATCCGCCGATCCCTCCACCGATTTATATACAGTAGTTACAGGATCTACAGTTACAACGTAACCAGATTTTGTTGTATCCTTAGTAGCATTTACATCCACAAGTATCTTAGAAGTAAGCGTATCCAGATCCAGCTCTTGTCCGTTTTCACACTGCATCTCTCCGGTTGCAGGCGTACCCTTGCAGATATACTCTTTAACGCTGTACGTATAGTTATTTCCGTTCTCATCGTAAGCAGGATAATACTGCTCGAATTTCACTTCAAGATCAGGGTTTAATTCGTTGCCAACATAAGTACGAATATCCCTATAGGCAACCTCAGTCTCAACACCGCTCACTTCTCTGAACAGTGCAACTCTGAGGAAATCTCCTCTGCTCTTTAATGCATTTGCTGAATCCTGCCAAACCTTTGTGAAGGTAAAAGACCTTCCGGCAACCCTTGTATTTGTGATAGTATAGCCGGTTCCTGCATCGTTTCTTACGATGTTAACCTTATATCCGGGTCTGAAATAATTGCTGCTCTCATCAACAATAGCTTCAATTACACCGGTAGTTGTATTGCCTTCAGTAACCCTGTTCTTAATCTCTCTTTCTACGGTACCGTTTTTCAAAGTGGCCTGAATATTCAGATGATTCTTTATAGCTGCAGCTCTAAGAGCCTTTCTCTCATTCTCGTCAGTTTTGCCATTATATGTCGCTAACTCCGATGTTGTCATGAACTTGGTAGGATCCACCCAGACATGACTCTGATAATCATTTCCGGCCGTAAGTGTCATACTGTATTCTGATGGCACAAAGGTTGAACCATCATAAGTTCCAATCTTAATAAGAACGTCTCCTCTCTGAGAATAATCAGAGTCGTCCTTCCATGTCTTGCTTACATCGATTCTTATGGATGATGTCTGACTTCCGGTGTAGTTCCTTACATAAAGCCTAATCTCCTTACCGGTAATACTTCTGTCGTACTCTTTACCGTAAGTCTGCTCAGTAGCAACGCCTGTCTCTTCGATCGTATAGTTGTACTGTCTTCCTTCTTCATCATAGGCAGGAACAACTATAGCT
Organism: Butyrivibrio sp. VCB2001; assembly: GCF_000423965.1. Taxonomy (NCBI): domain Bacteria; kingdom Bacillati; phylum Bacillota; class Clostridia; order Lachnospirales; family Lachnospiraceae; genus Butyrivibrio; species Butyrivibrio sp. VCB2001. The sequence goes on from NZ_AUIZ01000006.1 coordinate 50,164, forward strand.
TTAGTTTCCCAATATGCGCCGTCTGCAGATGTGGTATATGTCTTATTCTCAGCAACAACCAGTGGATCACTGCAATCCAGTGTAAACGTTCCGGCACTGCCTTTTTCATCCGTTTTGTTTGCAGGCTTTTCAAGCACTATTGTTGCATAGGTTGCACCATCACGCTTAAGCGCTATTGTTACATTACCCGTTTTACTGTCTTTATCTGCAGCACCTATATCCCAATCACCGGACCACTGTTTTCTGATATAAACATTCTTAGTACCATACAGCTTGTTGACCACTGTCGCCTCAGCTGACTCAACACCGTTCTCATCAACAGTAGCCTGATACTCAGTAGTTGCCTTGTATGTGTAATTGTTCAGCTCATAGAGCGCACTAAACTTATTTGTTCCCTCTTCCTGCCAGCCTTCAGTGTTAAATACCGCATCAACGCCGCTTCCTGATTGAACAGACTTCTCAATAACTCTATATTCGTATCTTCTTCCAAGCTCATCGTAAAGTTCCTGAGACTGGAAAGTTCCTGTAACCTTCTTCTTTGATGATGAAAAACCACTCAGCTCATGCTCAGCAACATACACCCAGTTATCTCCATCCTTCTTCTGAAGCTCAAATACACAGGTTGAAGACACATAATCGGATATTGCAGATACTTTCCAGTTCTTAGTAACAGTAGGCGCAATCTTTCCGTTTCTTACATTGCAGAGTTTTCCGCCATTCTTGACAGCCTTATCACTTGAACTGCCTGTAAAATCACCGGTCTGATTCCAGTAAACAGTCTTGTACAGCTCTGAATTTGAAACCTCAGTCACATAATATACGTACTTATATCCCATCTCATCGTAGCTTGGGAACTTCTCACCGGAGACAGCAAAATCAGAGAGCCCGATATTGATAGAATTTACGCTCACATCTCCTGCGTCATCATCAGCCTCTAATTTATATGTATACTGAACAGCATTATGAGTAACAGGAGCTCCATCCTTCATTTCCTTGTTAACAGGATATCTCCAAAGATACAGAGTAATTCCCTTTGTAATAGCAAGTTTTCTTCTGTTTACGCTCTCTGTATCATTGCCGTCGTACCATACTTTGTCAAAAGAGAATTCGGCATCACCGATAACAGTGGCATAAATGAACTCTCCGGAAAGACACTTATCTGTGTCTGTTGATGCTGTTCCATTATCATAAGTGAACTTAAATGTAGGCGGATTAGTTGCTCCGCTGTATGTATAGGTCTCAGCCATCTTTGTATAGTACACAATGGCATCACCGTTAGCAGCATATAAAGGAAGTCCACTGATTGAATATTTCCAGGTAACATGTGTATCAAGCCCATCGGTTTTCTGACCTTTTGTCCAGCTGACTGTATAGCCCTCTGTAACCTCTGCCGGATCATCACTTCCAACTGCCTTATACAGCTTCATTCCTGCATCGGTAAATAATCCACTATTGATCATTTCAGGCAGCTCTACTGCATTTTCCGCACGCCATACAATAGTTCCCGTGATAGCATCCGTATATGTAAGCGTAAGCTTTGCTGTAGTGCCTTCAGAAAGAGCTACATATTCCCCTGAAGCCTGATAATACTGCACCGGATAGAACCCATCGACAAGTTTTGCGTAGTAGCTGTATGCTACACCTGCCTCGTTCTTCTTAGGAAGGTTTTTAAATGCTACATTCCAGGTACTAAAAGAGGTTCTGCTTACAGATGTTGGATGTGCACCATCTACCTTGACATAAGAACCTCCGTCCTGGTAATAGACATAAATTTTACTCAGAATAGTTGGCACATCGTCAGCATTAATCTCATCCTTTGTGGAATAAGGACGATTATCCGCATAGTTTCTGTTATCCTGCCACTCAAGATTAAAAGTGGGGCTTGTGAGCTCCATGATCTTATTGTTTATGGTAATAGTATATGTGCTCCAAATCTTATCATTGTCATCCTTGATGGGATTCAATGCATAATAACCGGACCCCGGAAGATTCTCAGGTGTATAACCATCAACAGTCTCAATCTTGATTCCGTAAAAGCCCTCAGGTATCTTATATGTACCCTCTCCACCGGCTGTCTTATCACCTGTTCCCTCCTGGATGCATACAGGGATTGAATCAAAGCTTGTAGAAATAGTTGCGGTTGTCTTACCTGTACCGGGATCATCAACTTCAGTAATGGTTATTTCCTTAGCCTCACCAATTATGAAAGCCTCAGTGCTGGCATTTTCACCGTCTTTGACGTTCATATTTGCGATATTGCCGTACAGAGTCAGCTTTATCTTTGATGTGCCTTCTGTGATAAGTGAAGCGTCTGCAAATTTAACCGTTACGGCCTGATTAAATGTAAGTCCTGCTGCAGGTTCAACGTTATCAGTTACACCGGTTCCCTTTAAAGCTGTTAATGCTATAGGTGAAAAGCTATCCATTTCAAACTCAAGCTCTCCCCGATCGTTGACCTGTGTCTCTACGACTTCCTTTTCGCTCTCATCCGGGAAATGAACAAGCTCAAATGTATCATTTTCAAGAACTTCTGTCTCGATATCTGCAGGAGGAGTCAAAGTCACCTTTACAGACTCATCGGGTTCTATCTCTTCTCCATCCAGCATTATACATACATCCAGCGCATACAGGACAACCCTGCTAGGATCATCCAAAAGACTCTCAGCTTCGGATATGTCAATTGGTGTTACCTGCAGAGTACTTCCAACAGGGAGATTTCCCTCTACTCTAACGCCTTCTGCCTCAAGAACCATGTACTCAAGAGGCACTTCTTCCTTCAGAATTTTAACTGTGATAGTAGGTAAAAGAGCTTCTACCTCATATAAACCAGAAATAGCAGGCACATAAACAAACTCAGCCCCTGCTTCATCAGATGAGAATTTGTCAAAAGAGCTGTTCTCTTTATCAAGTTCCCACTTAACATTTTCAATTGTTATGTCTTCAGTTACAGTTACGATCTCTTTTACGATCTCATACTGTTCTTCTTCAGGCTCGCCTTTCTTATTCTCAGGATTAGCCTCTGGCTCTGTCTTAGGTTCTTCCGGCTCTTCACTCTTATCAAGATCAGCTTCGTCAGAAGCCGCATAAGCCTTGATAGCAGGGAAGATCATGCCAATGAGGCCCTCTCCGGACTCCTCTGATGCATTGTCCGCAGGCTCTGGAGTCTCTTCAGGTGCAGGCTCCGAATCAACTGCCGGTTCTGGTGTTTCATGCTCAGGTATCCCGGGCTCCGGCGTTACGGGCTCCGGTGTTACTTCCGGGTTCTGCTCCGGATCTGCGTCAGGATCTATATCCTCGGGAAGGTCTTCATCGATTTCTTCGGTAGTAGCCTCAGTTGACGCTTCTCTATCAGGCTCAACTTCCTCATCCTTCTCGATCTTTTTCTTTGTCTCTATTTCCTCCTGATATGTCACAGTGACATCCAGTGTATCAGGGAATATGATATCCTCTTCGGAGGCACCAATATAAAGAGTTTGACGGGCAATCTCCTCATCAATCTCCTGTATATTCGTTATGGTCTTCCTTGGCCCGTCTTCACCAATCTCAGCAAAAACTCTCAAGTCTACGCTCGAAAACGTAAGAACTGCGCTAAGACCGATTGCCATCATCCTTGAAAATGTGTTTTTTCTCATAAATTCTACCTTCCGATGCAAAACATAGTACTCCCCTCCCTTCTAAGATGATACCGACCGGCCGGTCACAAAAGCGTCACAAATCTCTAAAATACGGCACCTCAACTCTAAAATAAACATAAAAAGAGCCTGAAATTTTAATTCCAGACCCTTAATGATTTGTTTATTATTTTTTCGGCATCGTGATGGTTGCTGTGGTTCCTTCGCCTCTTTTACTGTTATATTCAAGCTTTCCGCCACACAGGCTTTCAAGTCTGTAGGTGGCTGCATAGATTCCGACATGTTTTCGCTTGCCATTTTTTCTCTCGTTTTGAGCGACATCGTCATCGCTAAAACCAACTCCGTTGTCCGCGATGGTAACTATGATGTTACGGTCATCTTCCCTTGAGGAAATCTTAATGGTTCCTCCTCCGACCTTCTTTTCAATGCCGTGTTTTACTGCATTTTCAACGATTGCCTGTAGCGACAGCGGCGGAACCGAAAAGTCCGTTGCATCAATATCGTACTCTACCTCCAGCCTGTCTCCAAAGCGAATCTTCTCAATTTCTACGTAGTTTTTGACATACTGTATCTCTTCTTCGAAAGGTATCAACTTGTGACTATCCAGGTCAACAAGATTCGTCCTGAGGTACTGTGCAAAGAGTGCGATAGCTCTTTTTGCCTCATCTACAGAGTGATCACAAAGCACGTAGATAGAGTTTAATACGTTGTAGATAAAGTGGGGCTTCATCCTGCTCATGAGAAGGTCCGTCCGAAGCTCCGACATCTCTACCATCTTCTGTCTAAAGAGCATCTCTTTTGCATTCTGAACAAATACCTGAATGATGATAAGGGATAGCGATATCATAAGAGGCATCAGAGTAATGTCTTTTAAGAAACCTCTAATAAGAGAGCCTATTAGCGGACCTGCGATAAACAGGATAAACGCTATGGTTTCACGCTTCCGGAAACTCTTGACCCTTTTGATCAATATGATAACCGTAATAAGAGTGGTGACATATCCTCCAACCTGGCCCAAGTAATACATAGGACCGTGGCTCACAGCTTCTGCATTTTGAGTATAAATGCTTCCGGTGAAATCGGAAATAAACCAGAATAATCCGTATATAAAGCTGATGATCAACGCAGATTTTGCAAGAATACTTGTCTTATAGCCTTTTTCTCTGTCATACAGATCAAGATATATAGTGAAATGGCCTATTATCAGGAAGTAAGCAAGATCGCTTATTCCGGCTGCCAATGACTCCAACCCGGGATTATGTTTGTGCATCGGTATCAGCAAATAGCTGTCCCAACCTCCGGCAAAGAGCATGATCACACCAAGAAAAAGCATAACGTAAAAGACCCTTACACTCCTATCACTTACATCTCGGTTGACTTGCAGATTGCCTACCAGAATAATCGCAAGTATTACAGCCGCATAAAGCTGTATATACATGTTTACATGAGCCATATAAATACCCCTTATTTGTCTTTATTGGGAATGATTATTTCAACCGTAGTGCCCTTTCCGGGTTCGGAAAAGACATTCATCTCTGAATTTTCCAAAATCTTTAGCCTGTCTCTTACGTTTGATATGCCAATCTTTTCGGTCGATGATTTATCCATAGCATTATATTTCGCCAAATCAAACCCAACACCATTGTCAGCTATGATTATTTTGACGAATCCATAGCCCTCTTCTGTTCTAATGGTAATGACGCCCGGGTCGCTTGGATTTTTCTTGCAAACACCGTGTTTTACTGCATTTTCAACAAGCGGCTGAATTGTCAGAGGCGGAATATTGAAGTCAGCGACTTCAATGTCATACTCTACGACAAACCTGTCACCAAAGCGAGCCTTCTCAATTTCAAGATAAACATTGGTATGATCAAGCTCTTTTGTAAAAGGTATTGTCTTACCCGAGTCGATGGAACCAATATCGGTTCTCAAATACTCCGAAAGATTATTGATGAGTTTCTTTGCTTTTGGCGGATCCTGGTCGCACAGAACATAGATGGAATTTAATGCATTATACAGAAAGTGAGGTTTTATCTGGGATAGAGCAATTTTCGTTCTGAGATCTTCCAGGATCTTTTCCTGATTCTCGATAAAAAGACTCTGTTCCACCATAAGCTTTGTATTGGAATTAACAGCCTGCCCAAACAATATGGCAGAAGCTATGATAATTGCAATGTTTGAAAGCGAGAAGCCATATATGAATATCTGGAGAATAGACGCGATCAGAGGAAGAATCACAAAGCTCATAATAACAATAAAGCGCTTTTTCTCTATGTAATTTCTCTTTATGGCCAGATAGACTATGGTTCCTGCAGTTTCCAATAGTATCAGTGCGGACCACACTCCAAATCCCGCTCCTCTGTGATAGAGGTTTGCGACCGGATCAATACTGAAAATATAATTCCTTGATTGGGCGATCATGTAGAACAGACCGTTGAAGGCACCAATACCGGTGACCACCATAAGCATCCGGTGGGTTCGATACTCTTTTTCAACAGAATAAACAGTATAGGCCATGACTGCCACAGGCAGAAAGGCATTGCAAAGAATGGTGATATAGTTTGAAATAACCAGAATGGAGTGCGAAAGAGATCCGGGAACTCCCCTGAAGAACCACGCAGCCGCATCAAAGAAGAGCATCACACCGACTATCTGCTCCAGAGCACCAAGAGTGCGATACTGATTACGTATTACTGATTTACTGAGGTAGAGGTAGATTGCAACTGCAAAGGCAAAAAAGCTACCCCATAATTCCAGACAAGTATAAAAATACTTTATTTCCGGCACTTTTCTTCCTCCAAAACGGAGATCCTATCTTCTCCCCAGCTGTATTGAGACATATATTCACCGTGGAACGAGCCTTTGGCAGCCGCTCCACCTTTTTGGAAATCGTAGAGATCGCATTTTACCTTGCTTACATCAACACCAAGCATTCCGCGCTGCTTGACAAGCACATCTTCAGCACCGCTTTTCTTTAGGGTGTTTGTAAGGTCAGACTGAAGGTTTCTCATATATGAAGTACGGGAAACAAGATCATCCTCATCCTCCCAGAGCACACTCATCAGCTCACCTACAGTACACATCCTGCCTTCCTTGTCCACAAGGATTGCCAAAAGCTCTTTACTCTTGCTGTACGCAAACTTAAGTGGCAGGTCATCAACAAAGATCTCGAACTTGCCAAAGGTCTTTATGACAACGCCATTGCCATCTTCTTCAATCGGACGCCTTAGATTTGCAAGCTGCTCCCTGACCTTGTCCTCGGTGGCAGGCTTGGTTATATATCCGCTGGCATACAAAGCGAAGGCTTCTTCCATATACTCTTTATAACCTGTGGAAAAGATAATGTTGATATCCGGATGGATTTCTTTTAACTGCTTGGCAACTTCGATTCCATTGGTGTCGTACATTTCGATGTCAAGAAATGCTACATCCACCTGATTGTCTTTGGCATATGCTATGGCAGGCTCCACCAAAACGAAGCCGTTTACTTCAGCATCCGGCGAAACTTTACGGATTGTATTACAAATACCCTCCATAGCAAGTTTTTCGTCATCCAAAGCTATAATATTCAATAAATCACCTCGCAAAATCGAATACAGACGGTTTTTTGAAATTACAGACACTTCATATATATTATATCGTCTTTTCGATTCAAAATAAACAGGAGACCTTTAGGTCTCCTGCCGAAGTTTTTTATTTACTTTGAATTATCTCTCTTCATCTCTTCTTCTCATAGAGATAACTACGATTACCATGAAGAGGATTGCAAGGAATGTAACTACATACATTACTACGTTTGTATTTCCATTGTTATATGTAGGTGTTGTTCCTGCTGCTGATCCGTAAAGTGTTCCTGATGCTGCATTCTTAGCAGACTCTGCAAAGTTATCATCGTAGATAACAAGGTAATCTGAGAATCTGTCTGTCTCGATTGTCAGTGTCTCATCGTTATCATCAAGGTCTCTAAGGATTGTGCACTCGCCATCATGGTTTCTGATGATGAAGAATGTTCTTCCGCTCTGTACAAGGTTTGCAGGTACATCGATTGCGATTCTTACTGCATCCTCTGTCTCAGGAATGTACTGCCAAGCACCGTTGTTACGACGCTTCTCAAGTGAAATGTCAAGGTATTCGCCCTTTGTAAGTCCTGCAAAGCTGTCCTGAACTGCTACCATTGCATCGTCAAACTGGTTCTTGTGCTCCTGGGAAACATTCTCTTCGTTAGGATTGATACGAAGTCTGATCTCCATTGTATCGCCGTTGTTTACGTAATTGAGCTCTGATGCTGTAAGAACTGATGCTGCAAGTCTGTCTGCGTTCTCAAGTGTGTAGCTTACCTGTGACTCGTTTGCTGCAAGGTTCTTATTTCTTGCACTTGAATCTGTCCACATTCCCTCACCTGACTCTGAGTTTGCAAGCCATGACTGAACGTTGATGAGGATTGCGCCGTTACCTAATGTAGCCTTTGCTGTCTCTGTGATTGAAGAAGCAATCTGGTTTACAGTCTTCTCAAGCATTGCAAGAACATCTGTCTTCTCGTTTTCTTTCTTTGTAAGGTTGTTGAATATTTTCTCTAATGCATTATCATTCTCTTTGCGAAGCTTAGAGTCGTCAGTTGTTTTCTTTGATGAGCCGTTTTCGGTTGAATGCTTCTTTGTGTTGTGTTCTGTCTTTGTCTCTACTACTACAGGCTCTTCCTTCTTAACTTCTTTCTTAGGAAGGAATACAGGGTACACTTCCTCTGGTCCATCGTATGTATCCTCATATGCTACATAAGCCGGTCTGTTGAGCCAATCCTTCTTTCCAAGGCTTGATAAGTCAACCTTAATAGTCTTGATTGTATTTCCGAACCTGATGGAGATTGTATCGTCGCCATTTAAATAATCAAGAGTTCCGTCTTCAACAGTACATCCACCTACTAAATAGTCTTCATTGCCAATTTTAAGACTAACATCCAGATAAGTTGCGATATCCTTATCTGAAAGTTCTAAGCCCTCTAATCCAACCTTGTCAAAAGCACCTTCTTTAGCTTTTGCTGTTAAACTATCTGCTGTTACTTCAGTCTTAAGATATGTATAGACTCTTCCGAAGATGTTACCACTAAAAGCCTTCGCGCCTGCGTAGCCACACCAGTATCCCATTAAACCATTTATCTCATATGTGACACCATTAGTTGTTACCTTATAACTACCATCTTTTCCCCAATCAAGCTGATATAATGCTCCAACTCTACAGCCATCAAATCCTGTACCCTTTTCCAGAACAAAAACGTTGTTTACTTCGCCACCCTTGCTAATGTGCTGGTCATTTAACTGATCATGTGCATATGAGTTTGAAGTTTTAAATTTAGCCGGATCACCTTCACGAACAGTGTATCCTGATCCTGTCGGGAGATTTGCTGAACTTGTTGAAAGCCTTGCTGTTCCGGTTGGTACACCTATCATTGCATTTTCATCTGTAAGTGCATTATATGTATATGGTACAAAATAATATTCATTCACTTTGGTTGTATCAATCTCATGCACTTCTGTAAACTCATAGTATACTGTTGTAGATGCTTCCTTAACTTTTACAATATTTATTTTTCCGCAATCAAGGTCATATTCTACTGTATAGCCTTCTCCAATCCCTGAAAGATCGAAGTCTTCCTCTTTAAGAGTTATATTTGAATCATCATTGGTATGAAGAAAAATAGTTGTTATATCATCGCCTGTTGTTGATGTGTAGTGATTAACTGTTGTTGTATATCCTGCAAGCCTGCCTGTTCCTTCTGTTCCGTCACTTACTGTTGCGCCGGACTCTGCAGTAGTATCCCATGCAAACGTAATCTTAGGTGCCGGAGCTGGCTGCTGGACATTATTCTGATCATTATTATTTATGTTGTTCTGGTTTTCATTACTCTGATTATTATTGTTTACATTGTTCTGATTCTGGTTGTTCTGTTCATTATTGTTCTGATCGTTATTATTTGTATTATTCTGATTCTGGTTGTTCTGATCGTTATTATTGTTGTTCAGATTCTGGTTGCTCTGATCGTTATTATTAGTGTTGTTCTGATTCTGGTTGTTCTGATCGTTATTATTTGTATTGTTCTGATTCTGGTTGCTCTGATCGTTATTATTTGTATTGTTCTGATTCTGGTTGCTCTGATCGTTATTATTGTTGTTCAGATTCTGGTTGCTCTGATCGTTATTATTGTTGTTCTGATTCTGGTTGCTCTGATCGTTATTATTGTTGTTCTGATTCTGGTTGCTCTGATCGTTATTATTGTTCAGATTCTGATTGTTCTGATCGTTATTATTTGTATTGTTCTGATTCTGAATATTCTGTTCATTGTTGTTTGTATTGTTCAGCTCATCCTCGCCCACAGCGTAAGATGTAACTGATCCTGCAAACATAAGACCAAATGAAAGGAAGAAAGCAGCAAGGATATATGCAAATGTAAGCTTGCCGGTTCTTCCATTATTTGTTCTTGACTCTTCTCTACCGTTTGATGATAAATACTTCATAATGTGTTCTCCTTTACTAGGTCCTCATCCGTGAGTGAACATGTTTCGTAAACCGATGAGAACACATTACAACTGTGACAGTCACAAAAGAGTCATAAAATAGTGTGTTTTTTGTAATTTGGGGTTGTTTTTATGATTGTTTTAGAATTAGGATATTTTTTGGAAACAGATTCTGACATTCTGTTTATAAATTTTAGAATTTGATTAGTTTGAGAGCTCTACAAAACGTCCAAAAACCAAAATATGATTATAACCTTCACGACTTTTTTCCTTATACCCCACAAAATCATCGTATCTGTAGCTTGTATAAGGCTCGGCGCAATCCGTAGCAAACTCAAGTATATCGCCGTCTGCAGATGCCCCATAGCAACATCCGTCCTCTGATATAAAGAAACATCTCTGGGTATAGGAATCCCACAGAAGAGAAATCGTTCCCTTTTTAGTCACCTTTCCAAATACAGCGCTCTTACTGCCGGTTATCATATCTACCATATAGACCTGTTCTTCATTACTGTCGTAATACCACAGAACAGATCCGTCATCATTTATGGCATATCCGCCGGGATATCCTTCGCCAATGGGATTTATGGTAGTTATATTGCCATCAAAGTCCACAATATTATATGAAAGCGCATTCCCATCATAATAAACGCAGATATCCTTATCCTCCAACCTGTTTACCAGAAGCGCTCCATAGGTATCATCATCAACATACACGGTCTCCATATTGTCTTTTAACATATAAAGGCCATCAGTGTTCTCAATCATAGCCCCGGTAAGGGTCTTAGAGGCATACAGGTACTTATTCACATGCTTTGGTGATACTCTCTGCCTTTTTCCGGCAATGCGAAGGCTCAAAGCCTGGCCGTCTACCAGCATTTTGGGCTCATCCATCCCGGGTTCAAAGCAGTATACACCATTTTCTCTTTCATATAAGAAGAAACTGCAATCCCTGTTAAAATGCATGGAGACAACAAAATCATCCGCCAACTGCACGATATTGCCATCATCCCAGCAAAGCAAAGTCCTGTTTCCATCCATATAAGTACTGTAAACGATCATCTTTCCATCATCGGAAACAGCATAGATTTCGTCCACATCCCCCGTCAGAACCGCAGGCTTTAAGCCCCATCCGCTGATAGTAAGGAGCTTTTTGTTATAATCAAGCTCGTCATGCTTGATGTACGCAATATATTCACCGCTGGGAGACATGACCATTTCTGTGGTATCTGTTTCCTCAACTTTATATTCATCACCTGTTTCAACATCATATAAGTAGAGATATTTATTAAATTTCTGATCTATTATTTTGTAAAAGACATAATCCCCGCTGTAGGAAAGTCCTGCATCGTATACGTTCTCTGCCAGCGGAACCGTATTCAGATCCGGAGTTATGTAAAGGCAGATTTTTCTTGAATCGTAGAGCACACCGGCACTTTGGGCCTCATTGACGTAAAAATCTCCAACCCTTGATTCTCCGTCATAAATCCCTGTAATCACTCCACCCTGATCATTGTAAATGATCTCATCAACCATCATGAGCTTATCGCCGGGTTCTCCCAATGCACTTAGGCCTTGGAATTCTTCCTCCTCTGTCTCTTCATCCTCCTCATCCTGAACTTCCACAGCATTCATCTCAGACTTAAACTGCTTTTCCACAATCATATATTTAATAATCTGAGGCAGGATATACGCAGTAACCAATAATCCCAGCAAAACAAATAGAGCCGCCAAAAGTAGCACGACTCCTTTTCTCTGTTTAGGCACAGTTTCTGTAATCTCTACGATCTCATCTTTAGGCACGATAAAGAAACCACACACGTTGCAGTATCTGGCTCCGGGTTCAATTTCATTTCCACAGTTGCTGCATTTCATCCGGTAGTCCCCTCATCGCATCATTACAAGCATTACTATCAAACAGTCCCCTGATAGCCCTTATCCTTAAACAGCTTCATCATCTCATTGGTCAGGCTGTAATCCATGGGCTGCAGAACTATCTCCTCAGGAGCATTCCACTCAGCATATTTCAGCTCCTGATTATCCATCTTTATCTCTTTATCCCCTGTCACATCACAAAAAAATCCCGCCAAAATGTCACTGGCAATGCCCCAGGGCTGTGACTTGTAATACCTGATATTGGCAACCTCAAGGCCCACTTCCTCCATAACTTCACGCTTAACGGTTTCTTCCAGAGTCTCTCCGATCTCCGTAAATCCCGCCACCAACGCATTGTGACCAAATCCGGTCCTGTACTTGGTGAGGATCAGCCTGTTGCTCTCCTTATCTGTGACCCCGATTATAACTGCCGGATTTATCCTCGGATATATCTTGTTTCCGCACTTAGGGCATACTCTTGCCCTCTCGGCCTTGTCATTTTCATTTTTCGCGCCACATTTTCCGCAGAACCTTGTGACATCGTACCATTCCGCGAGCTGATACGCTGTGAATGCCGCATACACATATTGTTTCGGGGAAAAGAGCTTACTCCTTACCTCCGCAAAGCCGGCAAAAGCAAACTTCTCCTCATCGAAAGAAATTGAATCCACTTCGCCAAGATACATGAAAAACTTCTCTTCACCTATCCCGAAGATGTATACAAGTTCCTCTAAATTAGTACCCGTTATCTCCGGAAGGCGCGGATATGCCATCTCTCCGGTCTCTTCATTTAAATGTAGTAAAATGTCTTTTCCCTTAAAAACAACAATAAGACTCTCATCATCCGCCTTAATTGCCGGGTCATAGTGGTTATTTAGCTGCATCGGACTGATATCCTGAATCATATATGTACCTCTTTAATCAAAATCTGCGTAATCATCGGAATCTTCACGCTCGTCATGTTCCTGCCTTCTTCCGCCGTCAGCCTTCTTTTTCTTGATAATATGATAAATCTGGCGTCCGTGATGCAGCGCAAACACTGCGATCAGCAGGAACACATGGGTATAGAACACGCCAACTATATAGTAATTTCGCTCCAGCAGATATCCGGCGCTAAATCCAAAAAAGCTAAGGCCTCCAGAAATCGCCAGCCCCAGCACCAGGAGCGGCGTTCTTACTATAGTTCTCTTCATTGCCGCGATAAAATCCATGAAGGATGCATCAAAATAGACAAAGCGACCGACCATAAGCCCCAGATAGTACATCATTACGGGGGCGTACTCGCTCTCATCACCGATAACATTAAGATACAACAGTACTATGATCGCGTAGAACATACCCAGCATCCTGACAGACGCAATCTGGTCTCTTGTAAGGCCTTTGACAGGTATGATGAATTTATCAAGCAGCGAATTCAGCACACAGGAGAGGCAGATCATAAGAAGAAGCACAAAGTCCTTCCAGTTCTCCCATGCGTAGAGAAAGGTTCCCAAAAGTCCCGGCTGATATGATCCGTGGTACAGGTTGTACACGTGGTTTAGCACCACATAAGCACAGGCAAAAGACATAACGGAAGTAGCGGAGATTATCAGCTCGTAAAAGTACTCAGACATGCGGTAGTAATTGTCTTTTCTGCGTCTGTCCGCCCCTTTTCCCTTGCCCGGCTCTGCTATCTTGTTCCATGCCAGGATCAAAAGATTTCCAACTACTATGGCCAAAACCGCCACAATAAAGAAGATCAGCTTCTTGGGCCACGTAAAATCAGGATTCATATAAGCTTCAATTGTCATTTCAAATCACGTCCTTTATATAGAAGATATACTTAGTCCATAACCTTCATGGGCTTAAATTTCAGATAATCCCCGGAAACCAGGCTGTACTTGACACCGCCTACCTTCCCCAAAAGGCTGTCATGGAATCTCTCCTCCCCGTGACAGTGGGCATAAATCACCTGCTCCACCCCGTAGGCCGATGCCATAAAGGTAAACCGGCTTGTCTTTTCCCCGATTCCGGTGGGCGGATAGTGCAAAAACATCACAAATTTCTCGAATCCGTCGGCTCTTGCTGCCTCAAAGGACTCTTTTAACCGCTTTGCCTCACGCTCAACCAGCATGGCAGCATGTTCGCGGGTATCAAATCCCTCATAGCAATAGCCCTTGGTGCCAACTATTGCGTAATCCCCGTAGGGGAAGTAGTTGTTCTGTAAAAAGAAAAGTCGCCCCTTGTACATTTCATTGAGGCGATTTGTCTTTTTTGCCTGCCAGAAGGTGTCGTGGTTGCCCCTTATAAGCACCTTTTTCCCGGGAAGGTTTTCAATAAACTGAAGGTCCAACTGGCAGTCTTCAAGCCTTCTGCCCCAGGTGTGGTCACCAACAAGGACCAGGGTATCGTCGTCTGTTATAAGCTTGTTACAGTTCTTTTCTATCTGCTTGTCATGATTTCTCCAGACCTTGCCAAAGATGTCCATGTTTTTGTCGGACTGGAAGGACAGATGCAGATCTCCCAGGGCATATAAAGCCATCAGGTTTCTCCTTTATCAGAGTATCTTCTTGACCTTGAAGAAAGTAAGGCTTCCAACAACAATGAGAATACTCAGGACAATAACTATCGGATATCCGAGCTGAGATTCCAGCTCAGGCATGTATTTAAAGTTCATTCCATACCAGCCAACGATGAGGGTCAGGGGCATGAAAATTGTGGTAACCACGGTAAGCACAGTCATGATGCGGTTCTGACGCACATCGAGCTGTGACTGGTAGAGGTCGTTCAGCTGAATGGTGTAGTCACGAAGGTGAGTGGCTGTATTGTAGAGTCTGTCCACACGGCCCGAGAACATGCTAAAGTATCTGAGGTTCTCCTCTTTAAAGAAGCCGTTCTCATTCTCCTCAAACTCCTGAGCAAGGTCCAGCAGCTGCTCATAATGGATACGAAGGTCTCGTATATCGCCTCGAAGCTCGTTGTTTCGCTGTATCTGAGCTTCCTCAGCGTCATTCATTATCTGTTTCTCAATCTGATCAAGCTCCAGCTCGTATTTTTGCATTATCTGGAGATCATTATGGATTATGAGTTCCAAAAAGTCATATAAAAAGCGCTCAAGACATGGCTTTTTCCATTTCTTGAATCTCTGGATCTTCTTGATTATGTTAAGTACAGTTTCTCCCCGATCGATAAAGACAATTCCGGTTTCATCCAGAACATAAGAGAATCTCTGCAGTTCTGACGCCCCTGAGGATTGTGTGGGAATCACAAAGGTTCCTGTCAGTGAATCGTAGTTAACCTCTGCCTTGGTGGTCATGACCTCGTCATTGTTGAGGTCAAAGTCAATGCCCATGTCGAAGTTTTCACTCTCACTTGCCCACTGTTCCGGAGTAAGTACGGCCACAAATGCGGAATCAGCATCGTGACACTGTTCTGCGCTGCATTCCTCCAGTATGTTTCTTATTAAAAAATACATCCCGTTCTTCCCCTTTCATACACATATACTTTATAATAGCATAATATGGAGAAAAAGGAGGTCAAAGTATGAATGAAGTAGCAGCAAAGAAGGTTTACTCAAGATTCGGATTCAGTTATACCGCCCTCTATCTTGTATATGTGGCGTTCATAGCTCTTTTTCTGCTGATAAGCAACGTTGCATTTTCTGAGGGTGCACTTAGCGGACAAACTCAGATGATCATCTATTTCCTGATCAGATTTGTCATTATATATCCGCTGATGTTCCTAGCTATCAGTAAGCTTCCCAAGTTTGAGATAAAGAAAAACAAACTCGGAGTCGGGGGATTTATTGCCTGCGTATTCATAACTTACTTTGTTATGGTAGCAGCCAACGTAGTCGGAATGGTACTTAACTCCCTTATAGGTGGCGCCACGGGGAATGGTGCTGTCAATCCTCTTATGGATGTAGTGGAAAATATGTCACCGGTCATGATGGTACTATTTGCAGCGATCATTGCACCAATATGGGAAGAGCTGCTGTTTAGGAAATTTCTCATCGACAGGGTAATAAACTACGGCGAAGTAACAGCAATGCTGATGTCCGGAGTTATGTTCGGACTCTATCACGGGAACCTCGCGCAGTGTTCCTACGCATTTGCAATAGGATGCTTTTTCGCCTTCATTTACATGAGAACAGGCAAGATTGGCTATTCCATCGCAATACACATGATAGTCAACGGATTTAGTACCTATTTGAGCAAGTTTATGCTTAGCGGAGTCAACATCTCTGAGATGCAGGGATATCTTCTAAACGGAGATACTGAAGGCTATATGAATTTTATTCAGGAAAATTTGGCTGCTCTGGCAGGCATGGCTACTGTGGGATTATTTGTTATCGTAGCTGTTTTCGCAGGCCTGATCCTGACAGCACTGCTGCATAAGAAATTTGTGTTTGAATACCACGAAGAAGAGATTGAGAAAGGCAAAAGATTTAAAACTGCCGTCCTCAATCCCGGAATGATAGTGTATTTTATCTACTGGATCGGAACAATCATCCTGACCCAGCTTGGTATCAGCTTTGTAAATACATTTTTGGCAAAGCTTGGCGGTTAATACTTATAGACCCTCGCTTCGTAGGGTTTAAGCCAATTGTCCTTAAGAGGTTCATCGGAGTAGTTGCAAAGAACCATCTCTCCGGTGCATCCCTTGTAGGAATCAGGGATCCTCATCCTGTGCGGAAGCCTTGAAAATGAGCACACTATAAGATATCGCTCGTTATTTAGAACTCTCTCATAGGTATAGAGTTCCTTGTGTTTAGGGAAGTACTCGTTGTACTTGCCGTATATAAGTGTTTCAGAGCTCTTTCTGAGGGCGATGCAGCGTCTGTAGAAGTTTAAGATGCTGTCATCGTCCTTTTCTTCTGCAGCAACATTTACCTTCTTATAGTTGGAATTTACAAAAAACCAGGGTTCTACTGTGGAAAATCCTGCGTGTGGACTGTCATCCCATTGCATAGGTGTCCTTGAGGAGTCTCTGCTGGAGACATGGATCCTCTGAAGTCTCTTTTCTACGCTCTCCTTTAGATGATAAGTGTTGTAATTGGTCTTGCTGGAAACATCCACGTACTGATCAATTGAGGTCAGCCTGATGTTCATCATACCGATCTCCTGCCCCTGATAGATAAAAGGCGTTCCCTGCTGGAAAAGATATGAAACAGCCAGCATAGTTCCGCTCTCGCGCCAGTGATGCTCGCTTCCGTAGCGGCTGATGATCCTTGGATGATCGTGGTTCTCGATATAGAGCGCATTCCAGCCCTTTCCATCAAGAGCTTTCTGCCACTTGGTAAAGGCTTTCTTTAGTTTGACCAGAGAAAATGGTCTGTGCATGTACTCTGTGAAGAAACAGTCAGCCATCATATGGTCAAATGAGAACATCATGTCGAGGGACTTTGTTGGTCCTGTTAAATAATTAAGTGCAGATTTAACAGTTGTCATTGGCCCTTCGCCAAGCTGGAAACAATCATACTCATCACAGACTTTTCTGAATTCTGCAAGGTACTCATGGATGTGAGGACCGTCTTTGTAGTGAGACATTCCTTTTGCTGCCGGCAAAAATGGCAGACCATTTGGAAGACCCTCTTTTTTGGAAATGAAGTTGATGACATCCTCTCTGAAACCATCAACACCCATATCCAGCCAAAACTTCATTATAGATTTAACTTCTTCCCTGACCTTAGGATTATCCATGTTCAGGTCGGGTTGCTTCTTGGCAAAAATATGCAGATAATACTGTCCTCTTACCTTGTCATACTCCCAGGCTTCGCCCTCAAAAAGGCTGTCCCAGTTGTTAGGCTTATCGCGCCAGATATAGTAATCGCTGTAGGGATTGTCCTTACCCTTGCGACTCTCTATAAACCAGGGATGTTCATCTGAAGTGTGGTTGACCACCAGGTCCATTATTACCTTAAGTCCCAGTTCATGCGCTCTTGTCAGAACCTTCTTAAACTGATCCAGATCGCCGTATTCCGGATGAATATTCTTGTAGTCTGAAATATCGTAGCCAAAATCGGCGTTGGGAGAAGGATAAATCGGCGAAAACCAGATTCCGTCCACACCCAAGCTCTTTATATAATCAAGCTTGTCGTATACGCCGTACAGGTCTCCGATACCGTCTCCGTTACCATCAGCAAAGCTCCTTATCCATATCTGATAGAAGCTCATTCTCTTATACCAGTCTCTATTCCTGACCTCTGTCGATGAATTCATCGATCTTCTCCCTTATTTCCTGAAGTCCATCCCGAATCTCACTTTTTACATCGTGAAGTCCGTCATGAATCCCATCTCTTACATCGTAAAGTCCATCTCTGACTTCACGAACCTCGTCTTTAAATTCTGCAAAGTTCTCTCTCATACCCTCCTGAATACTTCTGGAGGTGTTAAATATCTCTCCTGTTCCGCTTATTATCTTGGATGCAGAATCAAGAAGGAGCTCAGTTCCGGACCATTTCTTTCTTGGAAGTGTGCCGTCTCTGAACATCTTTAGGATCTCATCATACCGGTTTCTTGCATCCCTGACGCTTTCATCCCAGGAAATGTAGATCTCATCCATTGCGTTTTGACCGACCTGAGCCAGGTGAGATAGGTCTTTTGACGCCTCTTCCAGTAATGCAGCCATGGAATGAGGATCTTCCTCGATGATAAAGCCGTTTCTGTCATGGGTTATACCCTCGGCAGCGCAGGAATCCTTGATCAGGACACTTGCAAGTCCGCAAGCTGCAGCTTCTCTTACAACAATTCCATTGGTGTCATAGACAGAGGGGAACAAAAACAGATCAGCCCTGGTGTTCCAGGCTCTTAGTTTGTCTCTCTCGTGAATGGGACCTGTAAAAATAACATTGTCCGAGATGCCATATTCGCGAACCTTTTCCTGCATCTCTTCCGCATCAGCTCCGCCTCCCACAAATACCATGCGATATTTTATGTCTTTATCCGACAGCTCTTTCAGCGCATCAATGATAAGGGGAATTCCCTTATATTTCATGATTCTTCCCACGAAAAGAAATACCGGAACTCCCTCAGGGAGATCGAAGCCGGCAGTAGTCTCTTTTACCAGCGCATCACTTGTCTTTCCTTTCTGGAAATCCACACCGTTGGAAACAACACGGTATTCACCTTCATAGCCAAGGGACCTCAGATTCTCTCCGGCGCCTTTTGATACAACCCAGACATCGTCGCAGGCAGAGATATTGGATACCATAGCTTTTATGGTCTCCTTCTTAAGAAAGCCCTCGCCCACTGCCCTGGCAATATCAACATCAAATTTGGTGTGGTAAGTAAAGACAATCGGCACATCCAGCTCTTTTTGAAGAACTCTTGCCATGATTGTAGAAGAAGCCGGACAGTGAGTGTGTATTATCTCCGGCTTAAAGTCCGAGAGCCTGCTCACTCCGCTTACAGAAAGCGGATTTCCTGTCCTGTAGCCCTTAACAAGATCTGTGGTATCTACACTAGAATAGGCTACCACCTCGTAGGGGTAGCCTGTATAATCAACATCCGGGTAGCGCGGAGTTCCGACAATCACCTGATCACCCAGGTTTTCAGTCATTATCCTCGCATAATTCATTACAACATTTGCAACTCCGTCTATGATAGGCGGAAAAGAGTCATTTAAAAGACAAACTCTCACCTTATTTTCCCTCCAGATCAGCCACTCTCACAGGTTCTCCGTTAAGAAGGATGTATCCCTTTGGAAGTTTGGACGCATCAGCCATTGAAGTATAATGATTCTTCTCATGCTTATGAGGCATTGTACCGGAATCATTTCTTGGAGACTTCTTGTTGTAGGTCTCATATACATTGGCCGGCTTGTGCTGATGGGGCATAGCGCCGGGGTTACTAGTATTTATCTTATTAAACTTTTTCTTCCTGCCTATGATCACAACAGCGATGATCACTACATATACGGCTAAACTTAATAAGCCTTCCATCTCTTATCCTCCCTGCGCCTTCAAAATCCATGCAGTTACTTCATGGCATCTTCTTCAAGGTCGTAGCTTATCTCATCCAGCTCAGCATGATAGAATTCAGACCAGCTGTACTGGTTCATGTAATCACCCATGTATTTGTATTTCGAATCGTTGCCGTTATCAAGCCAGTCATAGAGATCGCACTCTATCCTGTCCTTGGCAATAGCCATGCTTCCGCGCTGCTTTAAAAGGATACCGTCAAGTTTCAGCTTATTAAAGGTGTTCTGAAGATCCTGACGGAGATTGCAGAGGTATGAAAGCTTCTTCTCGGGATCGCCGTCATCCTCCCACAAGGAAGCGATGATCTCGCCGTTTGTGGTCTGGGCTCCTCTATTGTTGATAAGAAGCGCCACAATCTCTTTTGTCCTCTTATACTTAAATTCTACCGGCTGTCCGTCAACGAAAAACTCGAAGTTACCAAAGGTCTGGGCAAAAACTCTCTTGAATTTCTTGCGCATCTCAGGATAGCGCAGAGATTCAAGCTCGCCCTTAACATCCTTGTCGTTTCCGGGTTTTTTCAGGTATCCACTGGCATGAAGCTTCATAGCCTCATACGCATAGTTGGTATCCTCAGTGAGGTATATTAAGTTGACATAAGGATTAAGCTCTTTTAGATATCTTCCAAGATCTATTCCTGAAAGCTCCGGCATTTCCACTTCGAGAAAAGCCACATCTATTTCTTCCTCACGAGCCTTGGCAAGAGCTGCCAGAGATTCGTCGTAAAAATAACATGTGGTATCAGGCAAAGCCTTTGCCAGGATATTCTTAATCTTTTTTAAGGAGGTATTGTCGTCATCTACTGCCAGAATTGTCACTGTGCACCTCCTGAAGGAAATGAAACTGATTTAACCTTCTGGTTCTTGCGCTGCTGAGCAGTCATGTGAAGAGGATCAGCCTCTCCAACCACCAGAGTGTCTCCATCATTAAGAGCAGCATCATGAAGCGGGCCACAGTTCATGTCGGCCAGCACCAGTGCTGCGAATCTGTCATAATTATCGTCGTCGATAACCGGGAAATGGTACTTCATACGATACCAGTGCTCCGGATCGTAACCTGTTCCTCCGATATAGAGCCTGTCGGCTGTATCAGCAACCTCGTCCACCCCCGCTTTATCGCCGGGCTCAAGACCTGCTTCTTCGCAAAAGAGAACGCCGTAAGCCTTTAAGATTCTGTCTCTTACGGTCTCATCGCTTCCGCTCTTATTCTTCCTTCCGGTCGGAGTATCCATGACTTGATAATAGAATTCTTTGGCTTCATCACTCTCGTCAAAGTGAACTATCGCATCATAAAACAGCTTAGGATCAAGATCTTTTGCAATCGATGCCATTTTTTATCCCCCTTTATGCCCAAGAGTAACCCATGCTAAAGATATTTTTGTTATCCTTTCTTTCATAGGCTGTCTTGTCCATACTTTTTTTCACGATAAATATACCCAATCCGCCAATCTCTCTTTCCTCAGCGGACAAGGTTACATCCGGATCCTCTTTTGCCAAAGGATTGTAGGGGATTCCCTCATCGGTAAAAGTAATCGTTACATACTGATTTCCAGAGTCAACATCCACCTCAATCTTGCAGTTGCCTTCTTTGCCTTCATAGGCATAGCTTGCAACGTTGACGAAGATCTCCTCCACAGCAACATCAATCTGCATCATGCCCTTCATGGAACATTCGGCTTTTTCAAGCTCCTCATCCACAAATGAAAGGACCTGAGGCAGGTTATCGACTTTTGCATCTAATACGATTTCTTTCATATCGTTATCCTATTAAGAAATAGGCAAAAGACATAAACATGCCTTTTGCCTGTACCATATGCAACAAAATTATTCGATTGTAAGAATATCTACGAAACCTGTTACTTCAAAGATCTCGTTGATCTCCTCGCTAACGTTCTTAATAACCATGCTCCCCTGCTTATTCATGGTCTTCTGAGCTGAAAGCAGCACTCTGAGTCCGGCAGATGAGATGTACTCAAGATCAGTAAAATCGAACTCAAGCTTCTCTACTCCGTCAAGGCCCCCCTTAAGCTCATCATCAAGCTGCGGTGCAGTTGTAGTATCAAGCCTTCCTGCTAAAGAAATAATGAGATCCTTTCCATTTGCTACTTTGTTAATTGTCATTGTGCTATTTCTCCTCTCTTGAAACTCATGAATTGAGCCCATATACCATTGTAATATCTATTCTATCACCTTTTACGCCAACAAGTACGTCCTTGGCAAGACTTGCAACGATAGATTTTTCAAGCTCATCCCAAGCCTCTTTTGCACTGGGATCATTCTCCTGATCGTTTCCAAGTGACTCCCTGTAGTCGCTCAGTGACCACATAACTCCGGGATCGGAGCTACCTTCCATGATACCATAAATACCCATAGAGCCAAAGCTCACATATCCGGTTCCGTACTGCTGCTGAAGCTTCATAACCTCAGAGTAGTTCAAAAGTCCGTTCTCAACGACATCGCCGATCTTGCTCATAAAGCCTTTAACAGCGCTGTTGTCTCTGTCTGAAGCCACCTGGATCAGGTCTTTCTTCTTGCCTGCATCCATTAAAGTCTTCGCTGTAAGCTTAAGGCAGCATACGTTCTTGTATTTCTCAAACCAGAGCTCTGCCCTGAAGTCTGCTGTCATTGCCTTGAGCATTCCAATAGTCTCTTCAAACAAAAGCTTTAAGTGCATTGCATCCTTGGCGGATACATCAAGCTCTTCGATAAGTTCGTCTGCTCTTGCGTATACCTTGCCTTCATCGATCTTTTTGCTGTCAACAAAGGTAAAGTCGCTCTTTGCAACAGGAACTCTTGATCCGATAGCTCCCAGAGCCTCTGAGAAGTCCTTGGTAACTATCATCTCGATATTGTCCTTGCCAACGCCGACTTCGATATCATCTGCAAGGTTGGCTACCAGTGATCTTTCAAGATCATCCCAGGCTTCCTGAGAATATTTATCCTCTTCCTTCCTGCGTCTTAACTCTTCCTGATAGTCCTTCAGTGACCACTTTGATGTGGTTGGAGCATTTACTACAAAGAGTGATCTGAGCTTTCCAAAGAACCCCTGCTCAACCTTGTTCTCTCCTGTTGATGATACGGAGATCAGCTCGTCCTCTTTGCTCTTATCCATATGGTTCTCGGCTGTGAGGTAGATCTTGGTTACCCTTGAGTTACCCTCAAGCCAGAAATTCATGATTCCATAACCTATAATTGATTTGGCCAGACGAAGCACTTCTTCTGAGAGAAGCCTAAGTCTTAAGGCATCCTTGCCCTTTATCCCTGTATCAAAGATGTAGTTCTCAACAACTTCCTGAGCCACGTCCATCTTAGACTCAAGATTGGCAATTTTAATCTGCTCTGATTGAACGAAACGCATTTCCCCCTCCTCTTAACATGGATACTTACTATAAATTGTACATCTCTTTTCGCAATTCTGCCACACTTAAATCATGCTCTTCCTGGTCTGTTTGCCCTTCTTGCTCTTCTCTTATATTTTACAAGATTTACGAAGCAGATTATCGCAAGAATAAATGAAATAAATGCCACTATAACAATTCTGAGTACAAGCTTGTTTACATTTATTGCTTCATAAGCAATAGCATATTCTGAGAATCTGTCGGTTCTGAATGTGATTGTATCAGGGTCATTTCCTACATCTTCAAGAATATCAACCACGCCGTTGTGATTTCTTATCACGAAGAACTTTCTGCCGTCCTTTTTGTACTGCTCAGGGATTGGTACTACTACTTCGAGATCTGTCTTTGTCTGGTTGATCACTGTGGTTGTACCATTGCTGGTCTTCATGATGAGGAAGTCAAAGTAGCTTACCGGCTTATAACCGATCTTTTTCTGCATAAGCTCTTTTGTTCCCTTATCAACGGTATCTGTATTCTCAGTAATGTCGATATTGAAGGAAATAGGAGTTCCTGTAAGAACCTGGTATTTTTCCTCCGATGTAAGAGTCTCAGCAATTACATCTTCAAAATTCACAAGTGTCGGCTGGCTGTAATAAAGCTGAACTGCTGTCTCCTGCTGATCTGCAGCATATGTGTTATTTACTGTGATCTGAAGAGTTCCGTCCTCAAATGCCTCTCTGAGCATCGGAAGTACAGCGTCATCCTCGATGAGAATTCTAAGAGTAGTCTCATCCATGTTGTGCTTTGCCATTACGCTGCTTGATATAGCTTCTGAAGTATCTGCCATAGCTTCAGCTTCTGTAGCTTCGGTGTATACATCCTCTGCATGCTGCTCATCATCAAGAACCTCTACCTGCTCAGGAATCTTCTCCTCAACAACCTTCTGCTCTGTAACAGCTCCTTCTGCAGCTGTCTTTTCGTTGAATTCAGTCTTTTTCTGAGCCCCTGCTACAGCCGGATTATTGTCTGAGTTCTTCTTGGTGGTCTGGCCGGTTGTATTTGATTTCTTGGGAGCTTCCGGAATCTTCTCAAAGCTTGCTGTTATGCTGTGCCCACCTCTTACATTGTTGAAGGTGTAGCTTGTAACAGCACCGATGTTCTTGCCATCTACCATAACTGCAGTGATCCTGTATCCTGCCTGAGCCATGATGTTGTAAGTTACACTGCTTCCCTCTGGGATGTTGAAATCACCGCTTGGAGAGATTGTTCCGCCTGTAGTTGCAATTCCTGCAGTTACCCTGTAGGTTGTTGTGTTTATCTTCATGAAGTTGGCAACTACGTTGAGATCGCCCTTGATATGATCAATTACATACTTATCATCTTTTGAAACTATCTGGCTGTTAACGCTCCATCCTACAAACTGATATCCGTCATAAGCCTTTGCTCGAAGTGCTACCTTATCACCCTTGTTGTAGGTTCCGGCGCCTTCGTACTTACCTGTATCCTGAGGATATACGGACACGTTAACTGTGCACTTTTCACGATTGAAAACAGCTGTTATGTTTCTGTCTGTTGTAATATTGTTAAGCTCGATTGAAGAAGCGGTGCTGATGGTCTTGTTGTCCTCAACAAATCCTGCAAAGCTGTATCCGTTGTTAGCCTTGGCTGTTATGGTCATTTTTCCGCCGTATGGTACGCTCTGGCTTGCTGTGATTGTTCCGCCGTCTCCGTTGTTAACTCCTGTTCTTATGTAGCAGGACTGTCTCTCAAACTTGGCAACAAAGGTGTGATCTGAAGTTATATTGTTGATGGTTGTCTGTCCGGTGCTGGAAATAAGATTTCCGCCCTCGTACCAACCTTTGAATACGTAGTTGTTATTAGGTGAAGCTGAAATTGTACAGTTTCCGCCATCTCTTACTGCTCCGCCTCCGGCAATTGCTCCGCCCTCGGCAGGGTCTGCCTTGATGCTGATAACATGATCAACAGTTGCTACTGTTATGACTCCTCTGTCTGATTTTGAAGGATCCTGAGCGGATGTAGCTACTACTGTGAAAGAAGATGCTGTCTCATTGGGACTTACATATACTGTTCCGCTTCCGTCAACAGTTGTTCCGGTACTCTGGTTTCCTGCCAAAGACCAGATTACGGAAGGATCATAATTATTTCCACCACTTACATTTGCATCGAAGTCAAAGCTCTTTCCTGTAGGAACTGTTGCTGATGCAGGAACTACATCAACGCTTGTGATATATGGTGCAGCGTCAACAACTGTGATTGTTACGTCAACAATTGCTGTATGGTGTCTTCTATAATCGTTCTCTGAAAAGAATGTATATCTTGCTGTATATGTTCCGGGCTTAAGTCCTTCGTTTGGAGCTACAGAGAAAAGAATTGAATCCTGAGGCTTCATAACATTGGTTGGAGATATAGATCCAACATCAAATGCTGTGTATGGATCAACTTCTTCCCAGGTAAGAGGGAAAGTTGTGGTTCCAATATTAACGATCGCAAACTGTCTTGCATAAACCACATCACCCTGATTTACCTTGCCGAAATTGACGCTTGGAGTGTAGCAGACAAGGTTATAGTCAAAAGGATCCGGCTGTACAGGATCGGGATCCGGATTCGGGTCAGGATTCTGATCAGGACTTGGATCAGGATCTGCTACAAATCCCGTATCCTCCTGCTCAAATGTCTCATTCTGATCTTCTTCAGCAAAGACCTTTACGATCTGTACTGCTGTTGCGCTTGTCAGTACAAAACAGATAGTTAAGAGCACTGCACAAACTTTCAATAAAATCTCGCTTTTCTTCATAATTCCCACCTCTTCATTTAATCTGTTATTTTCATGATTTACTTTATTCTACTAAAGGCTCTATCACAGTTTTGTCACACTGTGGTAAGATAATGAAAAAGAGCTTTCGGAGTCTTAACATGTATATAAGTGTCAAAAAACACATTCTATCTAAAGCAATAATGTCCGTAGCCGTGATCAAGCTGATTGCCGCCGTCGTTGAAGGAGTATTACGCTTTTTCATCCAAAGGGCCAATACCTCAAGTCCCGATATGCTGGACCTTAAGCTCTGGCACAGCCAGCTTGCGATTTCTTTGGTTCAAATTTTAATAACGGCAGTTATTTTCTATGTTACCTGGGACAGACTCAATCGCTATGTAAGCGTTGTTCCCCCGGAAGATCGCAGAAGTATGGGCGATCTTCAGAAGGAAGTTTTTGGCGATAACATCGCTTCTTTGTCTGTTTCTTCCGTAAACAGGCTTCTTCAGCTTTGGGCCGTTATTTTCGTAGGAGCTGAGCTCATCTATCTGTTTACATCCATAATGTACAGAAGATTCATCGGAATGCTCATGGATGCCCTATCCTCAGGCGAAGGCATGACCGATGGTACTTTTATCATGCTCTACAACATGACTCACGGCTTTAAATACCTGGAGATCCTTTCCGCCATACTTCTCGGAGTGGTAATGACAGGTATCTTTTTAAATGACCGCTATATCAAGCTGGGGTCGCTGGCAATTCTTTTGCTGTTTCTTGTTTCTTTTGGGGCCATCCAGATGCAGACTGTATATCTGATGGGAAGAGAGATCGGCATAGTGTGGACATCCCTTATCTATCACATAACTGAAACCTTGGGACTGTTCCTTCTTTCACTCTACCTGTCTATAAGATATAAAGGGCTTTAAGCGCCCTGTATCCCCTGTTCTTTTTCCATAGTCAATTTCTTTATCATTTTTGCTGAACGCAATATACCAACCAGCATTATTATTACCGTCACATCAACCATAAATGCTGCTATAGTTGTGTCATCAAGGCTGAAATTCGACAGATCTCCGACCTGCCCACCATATCCCAATAAATTGATTATGCCGAATATCAACAAAACGACCGTCACCCAGAGATATCCTCGTTTTTTACTTCCACTGCTTGCTCTTATAGCTCCAAGTCCTACATAGAGATGCAAAAGAACTACAGCAACAGCAGCAATACCAATAAGGGTGAAATAAAATGCTTCGAAAAACACCAAAGCTTCCGGCTCTATTTCATAAGTGTCAACGATTTTTTTGACGGATAATTCCCCTACAAAAACGCTCATAACAACCTTGATGGCTGACCATATTCCAAAAAGGATATAGCCACCCCCCGAAGTAGAGAGCTCTTTTTTATAGCGCCTTAGTGAGACGTCAATAGCACTGTTTTCTGCCGTTAGCAATTTTATTTCTCCCCTGCGGTTGTTTTTGACAATAAAATTTTAACACAGTTAATGCACCAAACTTGCAGTTTAGAATAAATTAAGAAATGGACGCCCTCGAAATGTCTTCATTCAAGGTCGTCCATTATTCTCTCCGCCGCTCTGCGCCTGGATATTCCCTCGTTCATAGCCTCACTTCCGATAAATCTGTGGGCTTCATCCTCGGTCATACCCTTCTTTTCGATCAAAAGAACTTTTGCACGGCTTATTATCTTAACTTCCTCCAGCTTTTCTTTTGCCTGGGAAATCTCTTTTGAAAGCTTCTGCAGCTTATTCTGCACAGAAATCAGGTATCTTATGGATTTATTCAAAAGACCTCTCTGAAAAGGCTTCTGAATAGCCAAAACCCCGACGTCTGTGACTCTCTCCAGCACATCTCCATATATATCCGGCGTGGTTACGATCAGAACGCTGATGTTGGTGTCCTCAGCAATGTCCAGAGCCAGATCAATTCCGGAATCATCCGGCAGAGGCGTATTTATCACGACAATGTCGTAGTACCTCTCTAAGATGTTTCTCCTGGCCGAACTTGCGCTCCTAAGAAAGTCCACCGTCATGTAGTCCCCTTCAGGGAGCGACCTTTTCACCACCGGGTCAAACTGCTCCGACCCTGATACCACTAATATGGAGTGTTGAAAGTCATCCTTTCTCGGCATAACAATCCTCCAATCAGTGGCCCATATACGCTCCTATCAGGTCTTCAGGTACAAATTCTTTTACGAAATCGCTCTTACTTGCAAGCTCTTCAGCTTCCTTCTTGGACTTTGGCAAAAGAAGCCCTTCCTCATTGGTCTTCTCCGACAATTCCATACGATTTTTGATGCCGTAAAGCCCTGCCCTTATCAGCAGTGCATACACTAAATAGGGGTTACTCAGCGCATCCGGTGATCGCAGCTCCACGTGGGTTCTGCCCTTGTAGGTCTCAACAAACATAAGCTCGGATTCTCCGGCATCTGACCAGTTTACTTTATCAGGAGCCATGTTATTTCCAAGTCTTGCGTAGGATTCATTACTGGGATTCAGGAAAAGAGTGATCTCTCTTATCTTTTCCATGATTCCTGCCGCAGCAAAGCCCGCCACATCATTGCCGTCCTTATCAACGGCATAAATGTTGATGTGATAACCGTTTCCGGGCTTTCCGGGAAGTGGTACCGGCGAAAAATCCGACACCAGTCCGTATCTGTCAGCTATGGTACTTACCACCATCTTGAAGGTTGTCATCTGATCTGCAGCCTTTAAGGGCTTTCCATAGTGGAAATCTATCTCGTTCTGTCCCGGTCCATGCTCGTGATGGCTTCTCTCAGGAGTAAGCCCCATCTTTTCTATAGTCAGGCATATCTCACGCCTTATGTTCTCGCACCTGTCAGCCGGAGCAATGTCCATGTAGCCTGCAGTATCATAAGGAATCCTGGTGGGATTTCCGTTTTCATCCTTGTTAAAGAGGTAAAACTCCGTCTCAGAACCGAACCTGAACTCAATTCCGGCTTCCTTGGCAGCATCGACAGCCTTTTTGAGGACATTTCTGGTGGATGATAAAATCTCCTCTCCATCAGCGGTATAAACATCGCAGAACATACGCAGCACTCGTCCGCTGTCAGGTCTCCATGGAAGAACCGCCAGCGTTGAAGGATCCGGCTTTAAGTACAGCTTGGCATAAGGGCTTCCTCTGAATCCCGCAATCTCCTTGGCACTTATGGGTGCTCCGTCCTCAAAGGCCTTCTTGAGCTCCCCCGGCATTACCGAAATATTTTTCTGCACGCCAAAAGCATCGCAAAATGCAAGCCTTATAAACTTGGCATCTTCCTCCTCAACGTACTTAAGAACATCTTCTACTGTGTACTGCATGAGTCCTCCTTAAAGCTTCTTTATTCTCTCTATTGCCTCTAATGTATTCTCTCTGCTTCCAAAGGCTGTAAGCCTGAAATAATGCTCACCGTGAGGTCCAAAGCCCGATCCGGGTGTTCCTACAACGTTAGCTTTTGTCAGGAGATGATCAAAGAATTCCCAGCTGGTCATGTTATCCGGCGTATGGAGCCAGATGTAAGGCGCATTTACACCGCCTGATACCTCGTATCCGGCGCTCTTTAAACCGTCGTAGATGTATCTCGCATTCTCCATATAGTATGCAATCTGGGTCTTTATCTGCGCTCTTCCCTCTTCTGAATATACAGCTTCTCCTGCCTTCTGCACAATATAGGGTGCTCCGTTATACTTGGTTCCGTGCCTTCTTGCCCAGAGGTCCCAAAGCTTAACGCCGCCTGCCTCGAGCTCTTTTGGAATAACGGTAAATCCGAGCCTTAAGCCAGTGAAACCTGCGGTCTTGGAAAAAGACCTGAACTCGATAGCGCAGGTTTTTGATCCCTCGCACTCATAGATGCTGTGTGGAACGTCTCCTTCCGAAATATATGCTTCATAGGCTGCATCATAGAGAATGATGGCCTTGTTCTTGTTTGCATAATCAACCCAGGCCTGAAGCTGATCCTTTTTGATCACAGCTCCTGTAGGGTTGTTTGGAAAGCACAGGTAGATAAGGTCCGGAGTCTCATCAGGGAACTCGGGAACGAAGCCATTATCTGCTGTACATGGCATGTATACTACATCTTTGTAGCTCTGTGCGATCTCATCATAGATTCCTGTCCTTCCGGCCATAACGTTTGAATCCACATAAACCGGGTAAACAGGATCGCAGACAGCAACCTTGTTATCAAGGCTGAATATCTCCTGAATATTGGAGCAGTCGCACTTTGCGCCGTCGGAAACGAATATCTCATCAGGAGAAATATCACATCCCCTGCCCTTAAAATCAACCTCGGAAATCTTTTCTCTAAGGAAGCTGTAGCCCAGATCAGGCGCATATCCCTTAAAAGTCTCAGCGCTTCCCATCTCATCAACCGCGCTATGAAGTGCCTTTATAATGGCAGGTGCAATGGGCTGTGTCACATCACCGATTCCCAATCTTATCACCTTAACCTCAGGGTTTTTATCCTGGAAGTCCCTTACCTTTTTCCCAATTGTGGAAAAAAGGTAATTTCCGGGTAATTTTAAATAATTCTCATTAGCTTTAACCATTGTATTTATCTCCAATCAAAGATTAGTATATCCCATGAGATATTCATCTATCTCTTTTGCACACTCTCTGCCCTCGCAGATGGCCCAAACAACAAGAGACTGGCCTCTGTGCATATCACCTGCGGAAAAGACCTTGCTCTCACCCACACGGTAGCTCTCAGCGCCTGTAACTACAGTACCTCTCTTGTTTAACTCAAGCCCGAAATCATCAGCCACGTAATTCTCGCATCCTATAAATCCGGCTGCAATAAGCAGAAGATCGCACTTTAAAGTCTTTTCAGTACCTGGAACTTCAACAAGTTTACCGTCCTTAAACTGTACCTTCACGGTCTCAACCTGCTTGATATGTCCCTTTTTATCTGTCTTTACGCTCTTTATCGTGGTTTCAAAGACTCTTGGGTCCTCTCCATAGAGGTAGATTGCTTCCTCATGGCCGTAGTCGGTCTTAAGGACCTTGGGCCACTCAGGCCATGGATTGGAAGAAAGCCTCTCTACAGGCGGCTTTGGCATCATCTCGATGGCTGTAACGCTCTTTGCTCCGTGTCTTATAACGGTTCCGATACAGTCATTTCCCGTATCGCCACCACCTACTATAATAACATTCCTGCCCTCTGCATCGATATACCCTTTTTGAGTTTTTAAAGCAGCTACAGACCTGTCTCCTGCTTTTAAAAGAGCTTTCGTATTCATTGTAAGGAAATCAACGGCGTTATATACACCCTTTATCTTCTGTGGATCAGCAACTGCAAGGGGTCTTGCCTTCTTGGCTCCGCAGCACAAAACCACTGCGTCAAAACCATCAAGAAGCTCCTTCGAATGCTTGTCCTGCCCGATATTTACACCTGTGTGGAAGATGACACCCTCCTGCTCCATAAGGTGCTTTCTGCGAAGGACAACGCTCTTATCCAGCTTCATGTTGGGTATTCCATACATGAGAAGACCACCGATCTCATCTTCCCTCTCAAACACCTCAACGCTGTGACCTCTGTGATTGAGCTCATCGGCAACTGCAAGGCCTGATGGTCCGCTTCCGATAACTGCCACCTTTTTGCCGCTTCTTATCTGCGGTATAACAGGTGTTATGTATCCTTTTTCATAGGCCTTTTCTATAAGATAGAGCTCATTGTCGTGTACGGTTACGGAGTCTCCGTTCTGTCCGCACATGCAGGCCTTTTCACAAAGAGCCGGGCAGACCCTTCCTGTAAACTCAGGGAAATTGCTGGTCTTATGCAGCCTTGCAAAGGCGTGCTTATCATGCCCTCTGTAGATCTCATCATTCCACTCGGGGATGAGGTTGTGAAGGGGACACCCTGTAACCATTCCGCCAAGGTTCATAGCCGACTGGCAAAACGGAACTCCGCAGTTCATGCACCTTGAAGCCTGTTTGCGCCTTTCTTCGGAATCGAGAGGGACATGAAATTCCTCAAAGTTTTTTATCCTTTCCTGTGGCGGAACATCTTTGTTGTTTGTCCTGTTATATTCAAGAAATCCTGTTTCTTTTCCCATCTTAAACTTCTCCCATTATTGATAACGTTTGTTATGCCAATTCCTTGAAAGCCTCTAATACAGCGGTTTCATGGTCTATTCCCTGTTCTTCAAACTTGCTGATTGCCGACAACATACGGTGATAATCGTTTGGCACGATCTTCTTGAAATCAGGGATGTATTTATCAAAGTTTTCCAGGATCTCTTTTCCGAACTGTGAACCTGTCTCTTTTACATAATCCTCAAGGATTGTCTGAAGCTCAGCGATATCGTATTTCTCTGTGAGCTCGGTAAGACTCGCCATATCCTTGTTCATGCGAAGGTAAAGAGTGTGCTCCTTATCGAGAACGTAGGCGATTCCGCCGCTCATTCCCGCTGCAAAGTTCTTGCCTGTCATACCAAGGATAACCGCTCTTCCGCCGGTCATGTACTCAAGGCCGTGGTCTCCGCAGCCCTCTGAAACTGCCAGAGCACCGGAATTTCTGACGCAGAACCTCTCTCCTGCAATTCCGCAAACATAGGCTTTTCCTGCTGTTGCTCCGTAAAGTGCAACGTTACCGATGATGATGTTCTCGTGGGCCTTATAAGTAGCTTCCTTGGGAGGTGCAACGATGACCTTTCCGCCGGATAAGCCCTTTCCGAAGCCGTCGTTGGCATCGCCTGAGAGCCTTAAGGTTATTCCCTTGGGAAGGAATGCGCCAAATGACTGTCCGCCGCCTCCTGTTGCCTCAACAGTGATGGAATCGTCAGCAAGTGAATCTGCAAAATCCTCAGTTACCCTACTTCCGAGAAGTGTTCCAAAGCTTCTGTCCGTGCTGGATATATCCACTTTTACACACATCTTGGAATCAGGTTTTTTCTTAAACTTCTCGTATGCAGGTAAAAGAGCCTTATGATCAAGTGTCTTTTCCAGACCAAAATCATAAACATCCTTGGGATCAAAGTGGTTCTTGGCCTGTCCCACATAGCTTGTATCAAGGATTCTTGAAAGGTCCGCAGCATCCTTGCAGCGCGCATTCGGAATGGTCCTCATCTTAAGGCAGTCGGTTCTTCCCACCATCTCCTCGATAGTTCTAAAGCCCAGCTCGCTCATGATCTCACGGAGCTGTCTTGCAACAAAGAGCATGAAGTTCATGACATGCTCGGGTTTTCCTTTAAATCTCTTTCTGAGTTCCTCATTCTGGGTTGCGATGCCCACGGGGCATGTATCCTTGGAGCAGACGCGCATCATCATGCAGCCCATGCATACAAGGGGCGCTGTGGCAAAGCCGAATTCCTCGGCTCCGAGAAGTGCTGCTATGGCAACATCCCGTCCGGTCATGAGCTTACCGTCAGTCTCAAGAACCACGCGGCTTCTAAGGCCGTTCTGCAGAAGAGACTGATGAGCTTCGCTAACTCCCAGCTCCCAGGGAAGTCCTGCGTGATGAACAGATGAGGAAGGAGCTGCTCCCGTTCCGCCATCGTAGCCTGAGATCAGAATTACCTGAGCTCCTGCCTTGGCAACACCTGAAGCTATGGTACCAACACCTGCCTCAGATACCAGCTTTACTGATATCCTTGCCTTATCGTTTGCATTCTTAAGGTCGTAGATGAGCTGTGCCAGGTCCTCAATGGAGTAAATGTCATGATGAGGCGGCGGTGAAATAAGGGCTACGCCCGGGGTTGAGAAACGTGTGCTTGCAACCCATGGGTAAACCTTCTTGCCTGGAAGATGTCCGCCTTCACCGGGCTTTGCACCCTGTGCCATCTTTATCTGTATCTCTTTTGCACTCTGAAGATATCTGCTGGTGACACCGAATCTTCCGGATGCAACCTGCTTAACTGCGCTGTTTCTCTCTGTTCCGAATCTTGCAATGTCCTCTCCGCCTTCGCCGGTGTTACTCTTTCCGCCAAGCCTGTTCATGGCTGTAGCAAGAGTCTCATGGGCCTCCTTGGAAAGTGAACCGTAGGACATAGCTCCCGTCTGGAAGCGTTTTACGATCTCCTCAGCAGGCTCAACCTCTTCAAGAGGCACCTTCTCTCCTGCAGGAACGAAGGATAAAAGAGCTCTCAGAGTATGTGGTCTGTCCTCATCATCAACAAGCTGTGTATATTCCTTGAATCTCTCGTAGTCACCTTCCCTTACGGCTCTCTGAAGAGTAACTATGGTCTTTGGATTATACATGTGGTCTTCCATGTCTTTTCCGCTGCGAAGACCGTGGAATCCAAAGGAATCAAGGCTTGTATCGGTGGCAAGTCCCAAAGGATCGAAGGCCTTGTTGTGACGAAGCTCAACATCCTCACCGATCTCATTAATGCCGATTCCGCCCACTCTGCTGGTGGTTCCGGTGAAATATTTATCAACAAACTCTTTTGACAGGCCGATGGCCTCAAATATCTTGGCGGACTGATAGGACTGGAGGGTTGAGATGCCCATCTTGGCTGCAATCTTAACAACTCCGCCCAGGAGCGCCTTGTTGTAGTCAGCAATTGCTGTGTGATAATCCTTATCAAGGATTCCGATATCTATGAGCTCTGCGATGCATTCATGAGCCAGATACGGATGGATAGCACGAGCACCAAAGCCCAGAAGCGTTGCGATCTGATGAACGTCCCTCGGCTCTCCGCTCTCGAGAATAAGGGATACTGCCGTGCGCTGCTTGGTCCTTACCAGATGCTGCTCGACGCTGGATACAGCCAGAAGCGAAGGGATAGGCATGTGGTTTTCATCAACACCCCTGTCTGAGAGAACGATGATGTTAACGCCCTCTGCAGTAGCCCTGTCCACTGAGATGTTCAGCTGGTCCAGAGCCCTCTCCATAGGAGTGTTCTTGTAATACAGAAGGGATATCTTTTTTACATGAAAGCCCGGCTGATCCAGAGCTTCGATCTTCATGAGATCAACGCCTGTAAGAATTGGGTTGTTAACCTCAAGAACACGGCAGTTGTCGCTCTTTTCCCCAAGGAGATTTCCGTCAGAGCCGATATAAACTGTGGTATCGGTGACTACCTTCTCGCGAAGCGAGTCGATAGGCGGATTTGTAACCTGGGCAAAGAGCTGTTTGAAATAGCAAAACAGCATCTGATGATGCTTAGACAGCATGGCAAGAGGGACGTCAGTTCCCATGGAAACAGTAGATTCTATGCCGTTTGTAGCCATTAACATAATCTGCTGTTTGACGTCCTCGTAGGAATACCCGAATACCTTATAGAGCTTGTCTCTCATCTCCTGGGTATGGGTAGGTATCTTTTTATTTGGAACCGACAGCTTGTTAAGGTGCAGAAGATATCTGTCAAGCCACTCGCCATAGGGCTTTGCCAGTGAATATCTGTCCTTACACTCCTTGTCGGAGATTATGCGTCCTTCTTTTGTATTGACCAGTAGCATGTGTCCCGGTGAAAGCCTTGATTTCTCAAGGATATTCTCCTCCGGGATATCCAAAACGCCAACTTCGGATGCAAGAATCAGTCTTCCATCCTTGGTCACATAATATCTTGATGGCCTGAGTCCGTTACGATCCAGCGTTGCTCCAAAGAGCTCACCGTCCGTGAAAAGAACTGCAGCCGGTCCGTCCCAGGGCTCCATCATTGTTGCGTAGTAGTGATAAAAATCTTTTCTGTCCTGAGACATGAAATCGTTGTGCTTCCAGGGCTCAGGTATTGTGATCATCATAGCAAGAGGGAGATCCATGCCGTTCATGTACAGGAACTCCAAGGTGTTATCAAGCATAGCTGAATCAGATCCGGAGGATGCAATGACGGGGTAGACCTTGGAAAGCTCCTCCCCGAATACATCTGACGACATGGTCTCCTCACGGGCCAGCATCCTGTCGCTGTTACCCTTTATGGTGTTGATCTCACCGTTGTGTGCGATCATGCGATATGGATGCGCCCTCTGCCAGGAAGGTGTGGTATTAGTGGAAAATCTGCTGTGCACCAGCGCGATAGCGCTCTGGTAATCAGGTGATAACAGGTCCTCATAGAAGTTTCTAAGCTGCCCCACCAAAAACATTCCTTTATAGACAATGGTTCTGGATGAGAATGAGCAAATATAAGTATCCTCAGAAGATTTCTCGTACTCTCTTCTGAGGCAGTATAACTTTCTGTCAAACTCTATTCCCTTTTCCACATCGGATGGCCTCTCAATGAAGCACTGACTGATGTGTGGCATGCAGTTTCTTGCAACCTCACCAAGGATTTCGGGATGTGTTTCCACATCCCGCCATCCGATGACCTTAAGGTTTTCTTTTTCTGCAATGACTTCAAGCATTCGCTTTGCGAACATGCGCTTCATGGAATCCTGCGGCAGGAAAAACATTCCTATACCATAGTCTCCAGCTCCGCCTATCTTAAACCCGAGCTTTTTAGCCTCTCCGGAAAAGAACTTGTGAGAAATCTGTACTAAAATTCCCACGCCGTCTCCGACTTTTCCGCTGGCATCTTTTCCTGCTCTGTGCTCAAGCTTTTCTACGATGGAAAGGGCATCGTCAAGCACCTTGTTATCGGGCTTTCCATTTATATTTATAACCGCTCCTATTCCGCATGCATCATGTTCGTTCATCCAGTTTTCCATTGCTTTCATACCTCTATCGTATTCTTTATGTCTTTTTATCTAAGTGAGAAGAGCATCTGGCCGTATGTAGGATAGCTTAAGTATTCATCAGGGATAACGGCCTCAGCTTCATCCGCATATTTTCTAAGCTCATCCATATCCTTAAGGATTGTCTCCTGGTAAAAGCTTGCCTGTCCGAGAAGATCATCCATGCCTTCTGCTTTCTTGGTGTCATCATAGAGTTTCTTGAGCGCTCCGCTGATTCCTGCGGATGCACCATCCAATGTCTTTAAAAGTCCGCATTCCAGCTCACACGCTGCGCCCTCAAGAACGCTCTTTTTCTGGATCACCTCTTTTGTAAGATCCTTCTCATAAGCGATGATTCCTTCTGTCAGGTCTTTTCTCACCATCTCCTGCATTGTCAGGGACTCGATGTGGATTGACTTTGAGTAGTTCTCTAGAAGAATGTCATATCTTGAGTGGATCTCTTCCTTGGTGAAGATTCCGTGCTTTGTAAACAGCTCGATTGACTCATCCGAAATCCAGTAAGGCATTGCATCGGGAAGTGACTTAAGGTTCGGAAGACCTCTCTTTTCAGCCTCAGCAACCCATTCTTCTGTGTATCCGTTTCCGTTGAAAAGAACTTTCTTATGAGCTGAAAGCACTTCCTTAAGTACCTCCATTACCTTCTCTTTAAGAGCATCAGCAGGTGTTCCTTCAAGCTTTGCGTAGATCTTGGCGATCTCCTCTGCAACTGCTGTGTTGAGAACGATGTTTGCGTTAGCTACTGAAACTGCTGAACCGGGCATTCTGAACTCGAACTTGTTGCCGGTAAAAGCAAAAGGTGATGTTCTGTTTCTGTCTGTGTTGTCCTTTGTAAAGTGCGGAAGAACAGTAGCTCCCATGGCCATCTGAACCTTGCCCTGGCTCTCATAGGCTGTACCCTCCTCAACACTCTTAAGTACTCCTGCGAGCTCATCGCCGACAAAGATTGAAATGATAGCAGGTGGTGCCTCATTTCCGCCAAGTCTGTGGTCATTTCCTGCAGATGCTACGGAGAGTCTCAGGATCGGTGCATACTCATCAACTGCTGCGATAACTGCCATGAGGAATACCAGGAAAGGAATGTTCTCACCGGGCTTTTTGCCGGGATCAAGAAGGTTCATTCCTGTATCTGTGCAAACAGACCAGTTGTTATGTTTTCCTGATCCGTTGATTCCCTCGAAGGGCTTCTCATGAAGAAGACATGCGTAGTTGTGCTTGTCTGCCACCTTCTTCATAACTTCCATAGTAAGCTGGTTGTGATCTACAGCGATGTTTGCTGTCTCAAATACAGGAGCCAGCTCGTGCTGCGACGGAGCAACCTCGTTGTGCTTGGTCTTTGCAGGAATTCCGAGCTTCCAGAGCTCTTCGTCAAGATCATGCATGTATGCTGATACCTTGGGCTTGATCACACCAAAGTAGTGATCTTCCATCTCCTGGCCCTTGGTAGCCGGTGCTCCGATCAGTGTCCTTCCGGTAAACAGAAGGTCTTTTCTCTTCTTGTAGTAGTCCTTATCGATCAGGAAGTACTCCTGCTCTGAACCGATTGTTGTATTTACCCTCTTAACATCCTCATATCCAAGAAGGTGAAGCATCTTGACAGCTTCCCCTGAAAGAGCCTCCATTGAACGAAGAAGAGGTGTCTTTTTATCAAGAGCTTCTCCGCCGTATGAGCAGAATGCTGTAGGAATGTAGAGTGATCCGTCCTTAATAAATGCAGGCGATGAAGGATCCCAGGCTGTGTAGCCTCTTGCCTCAAATGTTGCACGAAGACCTCCCGAAGGGAAGCTTGATGCATCAGGCTCGCCCTTTACAAGCTCTTTTCCT
The DNA here is from genome assembly GCF_000423965.1 of Butyrivibrio sp. VCB2001. Lineage (NCBI taxonomy): Bacteria > Bacillati > Bacillota > Clostridia > Lachnospirales > Lachnospiraceae > Butyrivibrio > Butyrivibrio sp. VCB2001. The sequence goes on from NZ_AUIZ01000006.1 coordinate 88,693, forward strand.
GAGAACTCCATGATCACTGAGCCGTCATCAGTAGGTGAAATGAAGCTGTCGTGCTTCTCTGCTGTAAGACCTGTCATGGGCTGGAACCAGTGTGTAAAGTGTGTGGCTCCGTTCTCAACAGCCCATTCCTTCATGACTGCAGCAACAGTATTTGCTACATCCAGCTCAAGGTGAGTCCCCTGCTCAATGGTCTTGTGAACCGCCTTGTAGATATCCTTTGGAAGGCGCTGCTTCATGACTCTGTCGTTAAAGACCAGACAACCAAATTCTTCTGTAAGTTTTCCCGCTTCTACCATTTTCTTATCCTCCGTTTTTATTTACTCTCCGCTGGCGCCGTAGTTTGACAGCACTCTTGCGGATGGATCGTTAACATTGCATCCTTTCCAGGATTTGTTTGGCATCCAGAAATCTACAACCATGTGTGACTGGCCTTCGTAGTATTTCTCAAATATCTCTCTGTAAAGGAGAGACTCTTTTGTAAATGGTGTCGCATGAGTATAGGCTTTTCTCTTAGTTTCATACTCTGCGTAAGTATATGTATTATCTGCATATTCCATGAGGTCATCCCTTAGGGAATGTCCGACTGCATCGGAGAAAGCTGCTTTTTCTCTCATCAGGATCGACCTTGGAATGAATTCATCTTTTTCAAAGGCTTTTCGCAAAAGAAATTTTCCGATTCCGTAGGTATTTAGCTTCTTCTCAGGATCAATGCTCATTACGTAATCTACAAAGTCCAGATCTCCGAAAGGAACTCTTGCCTCTAAGGAGTTGACGCTTATGCATCTGTCAGCCCTTAGTACGTCGTACATATGAAGCTCTCTGACGCGCTTTTTAGCCTCTTCCTGGAAGGCTTCGGCATTGGGAGCAAAATCCGTGTACTTGTAACCAAAGAGTTCGTCTGAAATCTCTCCTGTAAGGATTACCTTGATATCTGTGTTTTCGTGGATCCATTTGCACAGAAGGTACATTCCGATGGAAGCCCTGACTGTGGTGATATCATAGGTTCCAAGAGCATGGATCACAGGTTCTACGGCATTTATTACATCCTCTTTTGTGATGATCACCTCGTGGTGATTACTGTGGATGTACTCTGCAACTTCTCTTGCGTACTTAAGGTCGATGGCATCTATGTCCATGCCGATTGCAAAAGTCTCGATTGGTTTATCTGAGAGACTTGCTGCAACTCCGCATACCAGGGAGGAATCAAGGCCTCCCGATAGCAGAAACCCAACCGGTGCATCTGCGCTGAGCCTCTTTTTGATACCGCGGATCAGCTTGTCATGTATGTTTTCCGTGATGGTCTGAAGGTCATCTGTCTTTAACTCTTTTACCTCGGTCATGTCTCTGTAGCAGATAAATCTGCCATCCTCGTAGTAATGTCCCGGAGGGAAGGGCTTTATGCACTTGCAGACATCAGTTAAGTTCTTGGGCTCTGAAGCGAAAAGGATATATCCTTCGTCGTCGTAGCCGTAGTAAAGCGGCCTGATTCCTATCGGATCCCTCGCTGCCACGAAGTCATTCTTTTTGCTGTCATAAATGACACAGGCAAATTCTGCATCCAGAAGGCTGAACATCTTGGTTCCAAGCCTCTCATAAAGAGGAAGAAGTATCTCGCAATCACTGTCACTCTTAAAGCTGTATCCCAAAGACACCAGATAATTCTTAAGGAAAGTAAACCCGTACAATTCGCCGTTACAAACTACTGCGTTACCATTCAGAGTAAAGGGCTGCATTCCGCTCTCTGTAAGCCCCATGATCGAGAGTCTGTTAAATCCCATATAACCCTTTATTGTCTGCAGGGTCCTTGTCATATCAGGGCCTCTGGAAGTTGTCTTTTCCAGGATCTCTTCAAAGAAATCCTTTGATACATCTGCTCTTGCGTATGTCAGTATTGCGCACATACTTCAAATCCTCCTAAATGTTCCTATTTACTCAACGTCAGCCAAAGCTGCTGCACCCTCTTCTCCGGTGCGGATCTTGACTACGTTGTCGAGACTGTAAACGAAGATCTTTCCGTCTCCGATATGGCCTGTGTAAAGAGTTCTCTTGGCTGCTTCAATAACATCTTCAACAGGGATCTTGCTAACTACTACTTCCAGCTTGATCTTAGGAAGGAGTGTTGCATCCATCTCAACTCCACGGTACATCTCTCCAGACCCCTTCTGAACACCGCAGCCCATAACCTGTGTAACTGTCATTCCGGTTACGCCCAGAGCATTCATAGCCTTGCGGAGCTTGTCGTAGCGTGAGAGTTTAGCAATGATAACAACCTTGTGGATTCCTGATGTATTAGGAACCGGTGCTGTAACAACCTTTACAGCTGCATCCTTCTGTACCTGTGAAGCATTGTCGTACTCGCTTACACCAAGATCTGTGTTCTCGTTTACGCTCATGTTCAGAGTGTTTGAAACATCCATGATGGCAAATCCGGAATAAGCAGACGCAAGACCATGCTCTGTTGAGTCAAGTCCGAGAATCTCTTCTTCCTCTGTTACACGAAGTCCCATAATGGCTTTAATTAAGAAGAATGTGATTGTAATAGTAATAACTGTCCAGGCTGCTGTAGAGAACATTCCTACGAACTGGATTCCAAGGAGCTTAAGTCCGCCGCCGTAGAAAAGACCTACCATTTCGTTACCTGCTGCATCAGCTATTGAATAGCCGGGAGCTGAATTTGTAGCAAAAAGACCTACTGCAAGTGTTCCCCAAATACCGTTGAGGCAATGTACCGAAACAGCTCCGACAGGATCATCAACATGAAGCTTGTAATCAAGGAACCAAACACCGAAGCAAACAAGAAGGCCTGCTACGATACCGATCACGATTGCGCCAAAAGCATCTGTTACATCACAGGGAGCTGTGATGGCTACAAGACCTGCCAGTGAAGCGTTCAGACACATTGAAACATCGGGCTTACCATATTTAACCCAGGTAAATACCATACAGGTTACTGTTGCAAGCGCAGGAGCAATTGTTGTTGTTACGAATACGCTTCCGAGCTGCTCTACGGTTGTACATGCTGCGCCGTTAAATCCGTACCAGCCAAGCCACAGGATAAATACACCGAGGGAAGCTGCTACAAGGTTGTGTCCCGGGAAAGCATTTACTTTTGTAACCTTTCCGGAAGCATCCCTTTCGAACTTACCGATACGTGGTCCAAGCATTGATGCGCCAACAAGAGCTGCAATACCACCTACCATGTGGATGCAGTTGGATCCGGCAAAATCATGAAATCCCATCTGAGCAAGGAATCCGCCGCCCCAGGTCCAGTGCGCTTCGATCGGATAAATGATTGCTGAGATAACTGCCGAGTACACACAATAGGATAAGAATTTAGTTCTCTCAGCCATTGATCCTGAAACGATTGTTGCTGTTGTAGCACAGAACACAAGGTTGAATACGAAATTTGACCAGTCGAAATTTGCATAATTTGTGAAAATATCAAATCCGGGTCTTCCGATTATGCCTGCCAGGTCTTCCCCAAGAAGCAGGCCAAAACCGATGAGAATAAATACTACAGTTCCGATACAGAAATCCATCAGGTTCTTCATAATGATGTTTCCTGTATTCTTTGCTCTGGTGAAGCCTGCTTCACACATTGCAAATCCGGCCTGCATCCAGAAAACTAAAGCTGCGCCGATCAAAAACCATACGCCAAAAACACTGCCGTTAATAGCATCTAAGATTTCTCCACTCATACGTTTCTCCTCCTTTTTGTGCCTTAAAGCACAAAAAAACGACGCACTGGCACACTACTTTCGTAGTTTGATGCGCCATTGCATCGTTTGCTTTTTTGTATTCGTGTATACACTTTACTTATTCATGGATTGTACTCGGATGTTTAAGGCCTGTCAACAACTTTTTAAAAAATTTTTCAACATAGCCTTTCCATCAGGGGTCATGATGGATTCCGGGTGGAACTGAACCCCGTAAATAGGGTATTCTCTGTGCTCTATCGACATGACTTCGCCATCATCGGTAACACCCGTTATCTTTAGGCAGTCCGGAATTGTGCTCTTTTCAGCCGCCAGAGAATGATATCTTGCAACGGGTGCTTTCTCAGAAATACCCTTAAACAAGGTGCTTTCAGTATCGAACTTAACCACTGACTGTTTGCCGTGCATAAGCTCTTTTGCATAAGTGACCGTAGCCCCAAAGGCCATACAGATTGCCTGATGTCCAAGGCACACGCCAAGCGTCGGGATCTCTTTTCCCAGAGTTCTTGCAGCCTCAACGATAATACCTGCATCCTCAGGCCTTCCGGGACCGGGTGAAAGAATGATCCGCTCAGGCTTTAGTGCTCTTATCTCCTCTATTGTCATCTCATCGTTTCTGATAACCCTGATATCAGGGTTGATCTCGCCTATAAGCTGGTAGAGATTGTAGGAAAAGCTGTCGTAGTTATCTATAAGAAGTATCATCTCTCCACCTCCTGTGCCAGCTCCAATGCACGAAGCGATGCTCTTGCCTTATTGAGGCACTCCATGTACTCTTTCTCAGGGTCGGAATCAGCAACAATTCCCGCTCCGCTCCTTACAAAAACGGTATCGTTCTTCTTGTAAATGAGACGGATCGCTATACAGGTGTCCATATTTCCCGAAAAATCAATGTATCCGATGGCTCCGCCGTAGATTCCGCGCTTGTTGTTTTCAAGCTCTCCGATCAGCTGGCATGCCCTTATCTTGGGCGCGCCGGAAAGTGTTCCTGCCGGAAGCACTGCATTTATCGCATCAAGTGCATCGTTTTCCGGCCTAATCTCGCCTCTTACCGTCGATCCGATATGCATAACATGGGAATATCTCTCGATGGAATGGAGCTTCTCAACCTGTACAGTGCCGAATTTACTGATCTTTCCAAGGTCATTTCTGCCAAGGTCCACCAGCATGTTGTGCTCCGCCAGCTCCTTTTCGTCTGCCAGAAGCTCTTTTTCCAGAGCCTTATCTTCCTCATCTGTTGCGCCTCTTGGCCTTGTTCCTGCCAGCGGGAATGTATGAAGAATGCCCTTTTCAAGCTTAACCAGCGTCTCAGGAGAAGCACCGGCCACCTCAACGTCAGTACCTGAGAAATAGAACATGTACGGAGAAGGATTTATGGTGCGCAGAACTCTGTATGTATTGAGAAGGCTCCCTTTAAAAGGTGCTGAAAGCCTGTTTGAGAGCACGATCTGGAAGATATCACCCTCTTTGATGTGCTTTTTGCCGCTCTCAACCATGGCACAGTACTCCTCTTTACCAAAAAGAGGTGTAACCTCGCCCATGAGCTTTCCTCCCTCACAGGATTTCTCTGTATCGGCATATATCAGCTCTTTTAGCTGTGTAAGCTCCTCTATGGCCTTTTTGTAGCCTTCCTCGATATTCTCGGTCCTTGCGTTTGCAATAAGAACAATCTTCTGTTTCACGTTATCAAAGGCAATGACCTTATCAAAGAGCATGAGATCCAGATCCTTGAAGGCATCGTTATCGACACCCTTCCAGGCTGCACTTGGCTCACAGTAGCCAAAGTAATCAAAGGCAAAATATCCCACAAGTCCACCAGTAAACGGAGGAAGCTCCTCAAAGGTCGGACTCTTATAATGTGAAAGAATCTCCCTCAGGATTGTCCATGGCTCTTTTGTCTGCACTGTCGTATCGCCAAAAGACATCTCGCCGTCCTTAAGTGTGATTGCAAGCTTCGGATCATAACCGACAAACGTATATCTTCCCCAATATTCGTTGGCTTGTGCTGATTCCAGCATATAGCAGTGTCTGGATGCAGCTTTTAGTTTCCTGACCAGTTCGATGGGTGTAATAAAGTCCGAGAGGATCTCACAGCCCACCGGTATAACGTCATATTTGCCGCTATTTGCGATTTCTTTTGCCTTATCAAGGCTAATTGTCACATCCAATATAAACCTCCCCAAATAAGCCTCTACGCGTATTTTGCACATTTGCATAAATATTAGCGCATAAACCGCATAAGCGCAACAAAAAAGGGCTGAACAATAATGTTCAGCCCTGAAATTTTTATATTTATACTTATTTAACCTTGTTTCCACCCCACTCAACAACGGTAAATCCGTCTCTTGAAGGTGTATCCAGAATCTGAGGTTTGATCCTGATATGGTACTCTGATGGATACCACGCCATGAATACTCTGATCAGGTTATCAGGTTCAGGGGTAACGGTAAGTTTGGCACCCTTGTTGTAGGTCCTGCCCTGGAAACTGATCACATTGTAGGGATTGCCCTCCATATCTGAGAGCCAGAACTTAAGGAATTCTGCAATCTCGGCATCGTTTAGTCCCTGCTGGGCAAGTTTCTCTTTGAGGAAGCTTTCCGTATCCTCGCCCTTTACACAGTAGCCTGTGTAGAAGTCGTACTCGAACTTCGGAACCCCCTCCCAGAACAGGTAATCATACTCCTGTCCTTCAAAAGTGATCTTGCCGTCCCTGTCTGCTGTGACATTCCATGTATTTTCTGCATTGAACTCCGGGATAAGATCGGTGATATCTCCGTTGTAGTCAAGGCTTACTGAAATCTGGCTTCCATCCTCTTGCGGATACAGGTAAATTACAGGCTTAAGATCAACTCCCTCGGGAGTATTACTCTGAGCCGCTCCGCCGGAGCATCCAACAACCGACATTAAGGCGATTGTCATTACTATTCCCACAATACTCTTATTCCTCATAGGCTTATACCTCCTACACCATCATTATAAACCATTGACAGTAAAGTTGTGTACAAGTTAACAGAAATTTAACATTGTTCACAAATTAGTGCCAAAATACCTCAAGTGTAGATTCCTGCGAGGGTTTCGTCAGCTCTACAGACTCGGAAACGGGTCTGAATTCTCCCGGTCCATCATGAACATTCATACGATAAACAGGAGTGCCTTCTCCTGCCATAAATGCCTCTTTATAATCCTCTATGGAATTAATGGGAAAAGAGAACCTCATTCCGCCCATATTTCCCTGGGAAAAATTGTGGATGTCAGAGCCACCGGCCATTCTGAAGCCTCTTTTAACCGCATACTCGTATGCCAGGCTGTTCTGCCAGTCGGGATTGGCTGCGTTGTATACCTCTACGCCGTCACTAATATCAGGTGTTATGTTAATCTCGGAAAGATATCCTCTCTCCCTGTAAGGATGAGCCTGGATCATGATTGCTCCGGCCTCATGCACCATTTTGTAAACCTCGTATCGATCCCTGGTTTCAAACCCTGGGTGGTCAAGGAGCCACTGTTTATCAAGGCCGTAGAGCATAAACTCATCGCCGTGGAAATTGTATTCGATGCCAAACAGGACCGTGAAATCGCTTCCTGCCGCCTCTTTTGCGTGCTCGAAGCCACTGCAGTACTTTTCAACCCTCTTCTCCCAAGGCCAGTCCCTTGGCACACAGCTGTTACCCGTGAAATAATGGTCGGTTACAATGATCCCACTGTATCCAAGGCCCTTCATATAGGCAATATAATCCTCTCCGGGCGTGGAAGAGCAGGCGCTTGCTTCGATTGTGTGTAGGTGTGTCTCGTAAATGTACTCCAATTCTGAAACCTCATTTAGTTAATATTTTTTTTATAAAATCTTTAGACGCAGATTAGTTACTGTACACATTTTTCGCTTATGATGTTGAAAGTAATTTTTTTATGGATTGGAGGAAAACGATATGGACACATTAAACTCTTTTGAATCTTACAACAAAGTAAATGAGCCCAAGGTCGTAGACACAGTGAACCTTTTCGGCAAGTACGTTGACGCTGCTTCCTTCAAGATCAAGGTTATTACCGCTTCAGCATCAGCACTTTTTATAGGCGGACTTACTGCTCTGGTAATCCTGCTCTGATATCACTTTCGCCAACAGGCGTATTATATGTGTTATATATCTTATATGATAATCGATGGGGTTATGCCCCATCTATTTTATTGTCTTGATTTATGATATGCTTTTTTATGTAAATTGTTAAATTTAAGGAGAAAATTATGGATACAAAAATGATCATCGAAATGGTCGGCTACGTAGGATCAGCACTGGTGCTGGTTTCCTTCTTTATGTCCTCCATTTTTAAGCTCAGGGTAATAAACACTATCGGAAGCCTTATTTTTACCGTATATGCCTTTATTATCCACTCATACCCAACGGCAGTCATGAATATCTGCCTGGTTGCCATCAATATCTATTATCTGATCAAGCTCAGCAATACAAGCAAAGAAACAAGGGAATACGATCTTGTGAAGGTATCCCTTGATGACTCCATGCTTAAATACTCTATTGATAAAGCAAAAGACGATATTCAAAAGTGCTTCCCGGGATTATCTCTGGATTTTTCTGATGCGACAACTTCCTATATGGTCTGCTATAACGGCGCACCGGCAGGAATCTTTATCGGAAAAGAGACTTCGGATAAAAATCTGGATATTCTCCTGGACTACTCACTCCCGGAGTACAGAGACTTCTCCATAGGAAAATTTCTTTTTTCAAAGCTTCCTTCATACGGAGTTAAATCTCTTACCTACAGTGGTCCGGATGAGCATCACAAGGATTACCTTAACAAATACAGTTTTGTTAAAAAAGACGGCAACTACGTAAAAACCTTCTGATAAAGCAGGTTATCATTTCATAGCTCCCGGATCGGACATCATTTTGATAGTCTCAATATCATTGGCTGTAAGCTTAATGTTTGATTCTATCTTCCTGCCGTCCGGTGTTGTAACCGTAACGCCAAGAACGGTTCCTTCCTGCAGAGCATTGTCCTTAATGGCCATAAGAAACGGTACAAATTTGGGATGATCCTGCTGGAAAGTCTGTATTCTTTGCTGTAATTGCATAAACATCATTGGATTCATATTCATATTTTTGTCACCTCTGCTAAAATTTAGCATAAAAATTGAGTGAAATCAAATTTTTTTATTTTCCTTTAGTCTATAATGACATTCGCATAAAAAATGTATGCGCTTACAAAAGTGAAAAACCGTTGTTTTTTAAGGAGGAAAAATAAATGTACGGATTTGGTGATATGATCCAAAAACTCAAACAGGACCCTAAGACAATCGTATTCCCTGAGGGTTCAGATCCACGTATTCTTGAGGCTGCTTCAAGACTTCTTGCAGGAAACTTCATCAAGCCTATTCTTCTCGGAAATGTAGACGAGATCAATAAGTCAGCTGAAGAGGCAGGTTACAACATCCGCGGCGCTCAGATTATCGATCCCGAGAACTATGATAAGTTCGACGAGATGGTTGATGCTTTCTGCGAGCTCAGAAAGAGCAAGGGCATGACACCTGAGAAGGCAATCCCTATTCTTAAGCAGACCAACTACTTCGGAACAATGCTCGTTAAGATGGGTCTTGGCGACTGTCTTCTCGGCGGAGCAACATACTCAACAGCTGATACAGTTCGTCCTGCTCTCCAGATCATCAAGACAAAGCCTGAGAACACCATCGTTTCTTCATGCTTCATTCTTGTTCGTCCATCTGCTACAGGTGACAACGAAGTTATCGCAATGGCAGACTGCGGAATCAACATCAATCCTAACGAGGATGAGCTTGTTGAGATCTGTGGAGAGACAGTTAACTGTGCAAAGCGTTTCGGCGTAGATCCTAAGGTTGCTTTCCTTTCATTCTCAACAAAGGGATCAGCTAAGGATGACACAGTAACCAAGATGCAGAACGCAACCAAGAAGGCTCAGGAGAAGTATCCTGATATTCCTATCGACGGTGAGCTTCAGTTCGACGCAGCAGTTTCACCTCGTGTAGCTAAGCAGAAAGCTCCCGGTTCACCTGTTGCAGGACATGCAAACACCTTCATTTTCCCTGACATCAACGCAGGAAACCTTGGTTACAAGATCGCTCAGAGAATGGGTAACTTCGAAGCATACGGCCCTATTCTTCTTGGTCTTAACGCACCTATCAACGATCTTTCAAGAGGCTGCAACGCTATTGAGGTTTACTCAATGTCTATCATTACTGCAGCACTTGCATAAAAAAGTTTACTGAGACGTTAAAAGAGTAGTCACATGTGACTACTCTTTTTTGTTTAAGTATTATTTGCGTGACGACGTTCATGGCTCTTATAGAACATTGACTTGTCTTTGTACATATTCTCGTCAGCGCTTTTCATGACTTTGTTTACATCTTTGGAGGTTCGTGACCACTTATGGCCTATAGCGATTGAAACCTTCCTGGTTTTGCCCTTGAGTTTATCTACCAGTTCGCTGAACTTTTCTTCCTCTATATCGGGAATTACTGCTACAAATTCATCTCCGCCGATCCTGTAGCAATATTTTTTCTTAAACACCGATCCTACCAGTTCAGCTGTATCTTTTATCAGCTTATCACCTTCCTGATGTCCCTTATCGTCGTTTATAGCCTTAAGGCCATTGATATCTGTGTAGCATATACCAACAGGTACAGACATTTCTGAAAGCGACGTCAGAGACTGATTAAGCGCATATCTGTTTCCGAGTCCCGTAAGGGCATCATGTCCACCCAGGAACATCAGCTCTTTTGTCAGATCATTGTTTCTTATCTGGCCTGCGATAAACGCAGAAACCGTCTCCATCATTTCAACCACATTGACCTGGATCTCAAGTGAATGATTATCTACAACAAGAAAGCCTATGAGTCCGTCTTTATCCTTAAGGGTTGTCACCAGGAATCTGGAGATTTTTCCCGCCAGAAACTCGTTGTACAGCTCCGGACTTGAATCCTGTATCACAGTAACATCGGTCATATGCAGAACATTACCGCCCTCTAGATCCCTTAGCCATATATTGATCATATCGGTCTTTTCAAACATCTTTTTGGAAGGAAGCTCTGTAGAGCAGGATTTGCTCACCCATTCATGAAGCTCTTTTATCTTCTGGGTCTCAGGCTCAATTCTCATCACGTAAACGCGATCTGCTTCCATGGTCTGACCTATACGGCGCAGAACTCTTTTAATTCCCTTGTTAAAATCAGGTGTCGCGATAGCCTTGGCGCACTCGATCACAAGGTTATTGGTATTGGTATTAAAAGTCTGAGTTTCCTCATTTCGCTTATCCGCTGTTACATCATGAATAATAAAAGCACAGAACCCCTTCTGATATACGGGAACAACCCAGAATTCAAACCACTTGTTGAACTGGCTGTTGTAGGTCCTGTTAATGGAAGACTGCCTTAGAACCGCTGCCTGATAACTGAATTTGATCCAGTCCTCATCCTGATTCGACACGGTCTGGTAATAGGTACTTCCTATAAGCTCAGCAATGGGACGTCCCACCAGCTGCGCATATTTCTCATTCGCATATAAAAAGAGCATATCTTTTACGGTTCCGAAGGGATCCGTCAGAACTTTGAAGATGCAACATGCATCGGGAAGGTCCCTTAACATGTATAATATGTCGTTAGCAGTGAATTCAGTATCTGTTGAATAGCCAATTTTTCCTTCGCTGTTAGTTTCAGGCATATGCTCACCTCTTTTTAATTATGCTATATATTCTGTGCCATTTTAATTATACTATAAAGTTAATCATATTATTATCTATTTTTAATAAACAAACAAACTTATTATGATAGTATTGTATTGTTACGGAGGTTTGCTATGCACAAAAGTAGGACTTTTCTATCATTCATAATGGCTGCATGCGTGTGTTTCCTTGCTGTGGGATGCGCATCTTCCAAGGAATCCGTTCAGTCTCAGGGTTCTTCTGAAAGCACAAAAACCTTAACTATCGCAGCCAGAGACGGATCTCATGCAGATGTAATAAATGCTGTAAAGGGAAAGTTTGAACAAGAGAATAACTGCACCGTTGAGGTCATTCCCTTAAGTGCAGATGACATACGAAAAAATGTGATCGAAGACATATCAAACCCTGAGGGCAAATATGACATCATAATGATAGACGATCCACTAATGCCTGAATACATAGAGAAAAACGTACTTCAAAACCTCACTCAGCTCGGATACGCCGATGACGAGGACTTTGTCGACAAATCAAGACTTCTGGGAAAAGACCCTTATCCACTGGGCGCCACTTATGCTCTGCCCTTCTCGGGTAACGTTCAGCTCATATTTTATAATCCCGACTTAATTACCGATTCCGGATCTCTAAATACATGGAGTGATATTCTGACAGCCTGTGAAGAAGTACAGGCATCAGGGAAAAAAGGCTACGCCATAAGAGGACAGGCAGGTAACCCTATTGTTTCTGATTTTCTACCCATACTTTGGGCCTTTGGCGGAGATCTTTTTGACGAGAACAACAAAGTCATTCTGGATTCGAGAAAAAGCCGTGAAGCTCTTGAATTCTACTGCAAATTGTACAGTACCGGTGATAATTACGATAAAGACGGACTTATAAAAGCCATAAATGACGGCGAAGCAGCGATGGCACTTGGATGGCCTTCCTGGTTTATAACCGGAAGCGGAGCCACAGCTTCCATAGCTCAGATTCCCGGCAAATATTACAGTATATCCGAAACTTTTGCCACAGGAGAAATCGGTAACTGGCTCCTTGGAATCACAACAAATTCCAAAGATCCCCAGCTGGCACTTAAACTCTCAATCTATTTAACCAGCGCAGATGTTCAAAGAGAAGCTCTGGAATACGGCGGAGTTCCCACAAGGAAGAGTGTATTTAAAGACGATTCAATAATTGCCAAATATCCATACTTCCAGCAGCTATACAGCGGAACCAACAACTCCAGAGTCCGTCCAAGAACCACTAAATGGTCACAAATTGAGACCGTATTCGGAGAAGAGCTGGTAAAGTGCATAGAAGGCAGCCAATCCGTCGATGATACAATCAAAAACTCACAGAAAGCAATTTCCGATCTTATGAACGAATAATTCAGCTCTTTTTTGCAGCAAGCTCCCAGAATGTGACGGCGCTTGCTGCTGCTACGTTAAGGGAGTCTACTCCGTTAGACATCGGGATCTTAACAACATAGTCGCTGTCATTAATGGTCTTTTTCCTGAGGCCTTCTCCCTCTGTGCCCATTATTATTGCAAGTTTTTCTTCTTTTGCCAGGTTCTTGTCATTTATGCTTACGCTGTTATCAACCAGAGCCAGAGCAGCTGATCTAAAGCCAAGCTTATGGAGCACACTGATTCCTTCTTCATACCACTCATCACCTATAAAAGTCCATGGAACCTGGAAAACGTTGCCCATGCTGACTCTTATTGCCCTTCTGTAAAGGGGATCACTGCATCCACCGGTAAGTATCACTGCATCAATGTTAAGGGCAGCTGCAGAGCGGAATATTGCACCGACATTGGTTGGATTTTCCACATCCTCTAAAATGACTATTCTGCGCGCATTCTTTACTATATCCTCCGGTGACAAAAGCTCTTTTCTCCTCATGGCGCAAAGTGCACCTCTTGTGAGTTTAAATCCGGTTATCCGGGATAAAATATCCTCTGTTGATGTGTAAATTGGAATATCTCCAAGCCTTGGCAGAATCTCCTCCATCTCTCCGGTAAGCAGCTTATCCTCCACAAGTGCAGAAACCGGCTCAAATCCGGCGTCCAAAGCCCGTACAATAACTTTAGGGCTTTCCGCAATGAAAAGCCCTAAGTTCGGTTCATATATTTTCTTTAATTGATTCTCGTTTAAAGAATTGTAGATTGCGACATCTTCGCAGTTTAAATCCTTAAGATTAATTATTTCGCTCATTTTCCACCAGTTCGTTTTTCAACTCTATTAAAGATTTACCTGTTCGTCTTGCAATGCCTGCCAGGTCTTCGTATTCATATTTTTCACGCTTAATTCCGTGTCCGTAAGATCTCTTCACCCTGACTTCACCGTAAGGCGTGTCAATCTTCTTGATCTCTCTGAGCATGGTGTATCTGTTGTACGTATGCTCACGAACACCAAGAGTAGTGGTATATTTGAACATCACACTAAGGAGTCTCTCCTTGTCATCCTCGTTGCAAAGGACTGTCAAAAGGAATCCCGGGCGGTTCTTTTTCATATCAACTGATATTGTAAAAACGTCGAGTGCTCCTCTCTCAAAGAGCATCTCTGTTGCAAAACCAAGCTCCTCTCCGGTCATATCATCGATGTTGCAGGCGAGCTCAATTATCCTCTCGGCCTCTTCTGATGAATCACCGATCATCGCTCTTACGCAGTTGGCCTGGTCGAAATCTTTTTTACCCATGCCATAACCGATAGCATCTACCGTCATCACCGGCTGCGCGCCAAAATCAAAGGCAAAATACTTGACCAGAGCAGCACCTGTGGGAGTACAGAGCTCACCTACAGTCTTCTCCGGAGAATATGTTGGTATACCTTCCAGCAAAAGAGCTGTCGCAGGCGCAGGAACAGGAAGAATTCCATGCGCGCATTTAACCGTGCCATTTCCGACATTTATTGGTGAAACGATTATTTTATCAGGATCAAGCTCGTGAAGCAGATAACATACAGCAGTTATATCAGCTATGGCATCCATCTTACCGACTTCGTGGAAATGGATCTGAGAAACCGGCTCTCCATGAACCCTGCTCTCTGCCTGTGCAAGGATCTGGTACACTTCCCTTACGTCACTCTTGATTTCCTTTGAAATGTTAAGTCCTTCTATAATTTCTTCTATGTCATCAAGAGTGCTGTGATGATGATCATGGTCATGCTCGTCACCTTCTTCAATTCCATCTATCAAAACCGTAATATGATCGCCCAAAATGCCGCATTTTTTGATCTGGTCGAGTTTATATACCACATTGGGTATATTTATCGCATTTAAGGCCTCTATAACGCTGTTTTTATCTTCAAACAGTCCAAGTAACGAAGAAGCCATCATGTCACCGGCAATACCCATTTTGCATTCCAGATACAGTGTTTTCATAGCAGGTTTCCTTTCTATTACTCCTCAATCACAACATTATTCAGCACAACCCCTTTTCCCTCAATTATGTGGGCTTTTCTGCCTCCACAGACAGGACAGAGGTATCCGTTTTCTCTTGACGGAAAATATTCGTTGTTGCACTCCTCACACAAAGCCTTCACCGGAACCTCAACGCATATAAGCTCTGCTCCCTCAATTATTGTTCCCTTGGAAGCTTCCGGGAAATACTTTTGCATATAATACGGCATTACGCCACTTGTTTTTCCAATGTAAACTTCGATGCTCTTTACCTTTTTCGCCTCATTTTCCATGGCAACTTCAGCCGCCATAGAAACCATTTTAGCGATATAACTCATCTCATGCATCTAAACTTCTCCGCTCAATTTCTCATGTTTTACTATATTTTATTACAATTTAATTGATTATGACTACTTTTTTGTCGATAATATAAAAAGGAGGTGTGATATGGCTCACAATGTGGTTATAACCTGTGTTGGATGCGGTCGTTCTTTTGTAGCTCATAACAGCATGAATCCATTTTGCTGTAAAACCTGCAAAATAAGATATTCATACCACTACACTTTCAAGTGTCGTGAATGCCGAAATGCGTCCTGTGAGGTAAGAAATAACGCACTGGCAGGCTGTGCAACAGACTGTCCCAATCTAAAATGGGCTCCGTAATTATATAAATACAGCAAATCCGCGGCTATTACACCGCGGATTTTATTTATGTTATATAACATGTATATGATATATTATTTGCCCTGTAGATGTGTTATAAACTGCTGGGCAGTTCTTCCGGAAACGCCTCCATGACTGAGTTCCCATCTGTCTGCCTCAAGTCTTAGTTCTGATTCCTCCATCACAATACCGTTTCTCTCAGCCAAAACCTTAACGATATCATAGAATTCCTGCCTTGATGGCTTGTAATATCCTATTGTTACGCCGAATCTGTTAGCCAATGAGAGTTTCTCCTCCATGGTATCTGATCTGTGAATATCGCCATCCTGCTCGATATCCCTTCTATCCTTCCAGGTCTCCTTGATAAGATGACGTCTGTTGGAGGTTGCATAGATCAGGATATTGTCAGGTTTGGTCTCAACACCACCCTCAATTACGGCCTTCAGGAACTTATAATCGGATTCATCCTCTTCAAAAGAAAGGTCATCCATGTAAATTATGAACTTGTAGTTCCTGTTCTTGATCTGCGAAATAAGCTGTGAAAGAAGCCTGAACTGATACTTATAGATTTCTATCATTCTCAGTCCGTCTGCATAAAACTCATTGACTATAGCCTTTATGCTGGTGGACTTACCGGTTCCGCTATCACCAAACAGCAGGACATTATTGGCTTTTTTACCCTCAACAAAAGCCTTTGTATTGGCAATAAGCTTCTCTTTCTGAATCTCGTACCCTACAAGATCGTCCAAAACAACGCTATCCATGTTGTTGATAGGGTTAAATTCAACTTTCCCGTTAGGCAGCTCTCTGAGCCTGAATGCCTTATTAAGACCAAATTCTCCGACTCCGATTCTCTTGTAAAATGATGTTACCAGAGCAAAGAACTCGTCGTCAGACTGAGCGTTTTCAAGGCTTTCACTTAAGGTTCTGACCTTCTCACTGACATTTTGATTATACATAAGCTCCGGCTTATCAATTGCCTTATAGTTTGTTATGCAACTAAAGCAGTCAATCCCCAGAACTTCTTCAAGTTCTGAAAAATCGAAGTCAAAAAGCTCTTTAAACGCATGGAAATCGTTTATTGCAAAGTGATTGACACTGCCATCCTTACTGCCTACCTTCTCGCAGGTAAGACTGAAAGGATTCTCATCCATAATCAAGAGATAAGTCAGGTAATTGTGCCAAAGATTCTTGTCAAATGCACAAGACGTTCCCAGGACTAAAAGACGTTTAACCTGCTTGTAGCAGCGTGTAATAAGATCTGCATTAGAATAGCTTCCGCTGTGATAATCTTTGTAAACCTCGGAAAGCTGAATGAGGATTGAATCCTTTGGTAAATCCCCGTAAATAAGCAGTTTAGCGACAATTTGTTCCATCTGCTCCTCCGTCAAAAGAAGTTATCTATGTTATATAACACAAATAACATATATGTCGATTTAATTCTCTAAAAGTTTCCTCTCAAGCTCTTCAAAATCATAGTCTGTGCGCTGTGAAAAGTTATTGAAAGAGTTGTTCTTAGCAGCTTTTGACTTAGATTCTGTATTGTAGTAACCCTTCTTAATGCAGTCCTTGATAAAAGCTATAGGAACATCAATATCTGTTCCGTAATTCTGCATGTATTCGTAAGCCTTTTTTATCTTGGAAATATCATAATCAGCCGCCTCAGCGATTTCTCTGATCTCCCTGAGCTTAAAGTCATCATGCATAAGGTCAATAAGTTCATCTAATATCTCATCTCTGTTAGCCTGCACAATCTGTACAGTCTTAGGCGCCTCAAGATCCTTCTTGGTTACAAAAAACCTGATTCCAACTGCCTTACGCCCGCTCTTAATAGGCTCATAATCAACAACCAGGCTGGTCTTGTTATTAAGCTCTTCCTTCGCCTTTAATAGGACATTTCTGTTAAAGATCTTAAATTCCTTGTATTTATTCTGACCGGTCTTCTCTGCCAGTTCATCAATTCTGTCATAATCAGGAGAATCCTTCTCAAGCTCAGCTTTGATTTCCTTACTTCCGCCGGAATTGATGATACCAAGCTCTAATTTGAGCTCGGGAAGAAGATACTCAAACACCATATCTCCCTGTTTCTTGGTAACTGCAGATTGATAGTCGTATGCAGATTTAAGCATCTCATAAAGCCTTAACGAGTATACACTCTTAAGGCTTAGTGTTTCTGCCAAGCTGAGGACTGTGTAATCCTTCTGCAAATTGACAATTTTATCTGTCAGAGAGTTATTATATCTAAGGGTAAGCGTTCCATTCTTAAAAGATGCATCGGTTACCACCTGATGGGCCTCAATTTTACCGTTTTCCTTGTCTTTCATGAGAAGATTCCAGTCAAATATAGTTGCTCCCTTGATCTGTCTGTCACAGAGAGCCTCTATATGCTCATATAAAGAACCTGAGCTGGACTTGAACATCTTCCTGAGGTCCGTACCATAAATAGTTGCAACAACATTGTTGGTCTCATCAACATGTATATGCTGCATTCCTATGGCAAAAAGCTTCTGGCTAAGAGCTGTACCCTTACCCATGGCATTAATAAGTTCATTGGATTTCTTATAGCTCTTATTTACAATGAGCTGATCTCTCTTCTCTTTCTGCATCTTAAACCGGTTCCTTTTTTGTTCACCTATTGGTATAATAAGTTATTCCTTTTTTCTTCACCTTTAGGTTGTCAGTGTTTAAATAACATTCCCTTTTTATAAACCTTATCTATATTATATTCCCTTTCTTGTCACTTACAAGCTTTTTCTTACAATATTTTGTAGGTAATTATCGATTTTACCACTATTAATTGTTGGCTATTCCAGTCAACGTCTGCTATTCCCTATTTGTACACCTTTCAAAAATAGCCATTCCCTTTTTGGTACCTTTAACCATTTTGGATAAACTAATACGGTCAATATTATACCCTTTTTAATCACCTTTAACGCCCTTTTACATACCCATATTCTCCCGGATTATCAGAAAGCCCATTAATACTGGCTTTTTTGCTACTATAGCTGTACTCCATGTTCCCTTTTTAGTCACCTTTAATTCCCTTGTTGTGCACCTATATTAGAAATGTGAGATAAAATACCTGGTTTTGCTGCCTTTAAAATCTCTTTTTAAACTAATGAATGTTACCAAAAGCATTCTCTCAAGATCAGAAATCCTTATTTTCGCCATAATAACACCTTTTAGATTCATTCCCTTTTTAGTCACCTCACTATTCCCTTTTAGGTCACCAATCATAAGTCAACATGCCTGAAACGCCCTATTTATCGCCCTTTTACGGATATAAATAAAAATTTTACTCCATTCCCTTTTCAGTCACCTTTATTCCCTTTTTTATACCTTTACATACCTAAAACAGTCCCCTGAAAGTTATTTCCTACATCCCTAATAAAGTCACTGCAAAAGCCCTATTAGTACACCATCCATCCCCTTTTCCCCTACTTTTTATCCCCTTTTTACTCACCTTAAAGCTCTTAAACCCGCAATTTTACTGGCTTTTGCCCTACTCTTAATTAATAACAAGTGTAAGTATTAATAAATACAAATAAACAACACAGTTTGTAAGTAGAAATTATGTAAATCCGGAACTAAAATAAATTTAGGTAAATATAAAAAGACTATTTTAATGAGATATATAAGAATGTAAGAAAAATGAAGATAGAGATGATCCGGTAAGGAATGAGTAGAATCTTAACCAGGAACAATTAAATCAAGAATCTAAAAGAAATAAAGAAATAAAGGAACGAACAATAAGAAAAGAATAAGAAGAATAATTAAAATTCATTGAAGCATAAACGAATTAAAAGCTGCAAAATGCTAAAATATAACAAATTAACAGAAATTATTGAATTTAATTCTAAATTTAATAACAACTGAAACGAAACAATTTCAATAAAATATAATTAAAATAAATAAAGAATTATACAGCAGAATTATACAATAAAAATAACGTACGATACATAAACATATCATACGTTTATCTCTTTTATCAATCTGATAATGCTACATGCATTGATAATATTCTATGAAGACATTATGACAGATATAAAAATCCTGCAAAAATGAATAATGACTAATCAAGTCAAACATCTATGTTGAAATTTCGTTTATCGAACTTAATCAAGTAACATATTAAAATCAAAATTAATAATATATTATATACCCGATAAAATATGATTGTATAACATGCGATATATAAAACGTTCAACCAATCTTCCATCTACCATTATGCAATAAAACTTGCAACTTGATGAATTTTACATCCAGATCTATTTTTGATTACCTTAAATCCCCTTAAAATGCGCATCTTAAACGATATCTGATGTTTTAGAACAAAATTGCACCTTCGCGATTGCAAGTTTATAAAATCTTTATAATTTATTAATCGATTTTTCAAACATATTCTACGTAAATTATTACGTCTACAGGTCCTGAAAATCTAAAATAGAGTTAAAGGATTAAAAACGCTCTTTTTATTGATGATAATTAATGTTTTCAACTATTTTACATATCCTGGCAGTGGATTTCATAAACTTTACCGGCCCGCGAAATAATAAGAATGAATTTCAAAGTAAATCAGATAAAAATCAATTAAAAGATCCGGCTACCAGGGAGGTAAAAGCTCAACAGAAAGTATAAATTAAATAAACAATATAACACATATAATATAAAGAACACATATTACAAATATATAATATCATAAATATCTAACATATTCAAGTAATATATTATAAATGTAAAATATAAAATATTAAACTAATATAATATATAATACATATATTTAAAATATGAAAAATATGGAAAATATAAAGAATATAAATGATATATGATATAGTAAATATACAAGATATAAATATTATATAATCACATAAGATATATAACATGAATAAAAACTATAACATCAATAATGTATAGAATATATTGAATGCATTTAATATATAGAATAAATATATAATATAAGAAATATATGAATTATAAAATAAATATGATATATAACATTAATATAACTACGATACATAAGAAATATAATTCATTTAAGATATATAACATATAAATATTGTAAAGATAAGCATTTGCCAGGCGTATATAAGACATATAACAAATATAAATCAAGAATTAAATGATGTGACCGTTATGTTCTGCTAAAGGTCCACCAGGACAGATAGAATTAACACGATTTTTACCATTATAAGATATATATGTTATATATCATGTAAGAGAACTAATTCTATTAGGCCAGTAAACATGCATGTTTCCGGATTGCAACATATTTAATAATAAAACTCCCTGTAATAGCAGATATGTCTAAATTAGAAAACTGATATGATCAGAAACTAAATAATATAATGTGATAGTATTTATATATGATATATAACAATGCCTGAGCTAAGATAATATTCCTTGAAATAGTTAATCACCCGGATCGCAAACATTGAATCAAGTGATGCAATATAAAAGATATATGTTATATAACATCAATAATAGAAATTTAAAAGTTAAGAACGATATAAGCTTCTATAATATCTATGAAATAAATATGTTATATAACATACACATGTCAATAGAACTATTAAATATGCTATATAACAAATATAATATAAATAAGATTAATGCAAAAAATGAAATTATTAAAAAAGCATATAATATATATAACATATAGATGTGAAATATAATATATTTATCATATTACTTATTGAATTTAAATGTACCAAGATATATAATTAAGAAAGGATTGAATGTATAAAATTTATAACAGATATATGTTATATAAGTTTGGGAGGAGCCATGCGAATAGTAGCATTTAGTAATCAGAAGGGCGGAGTTGCGAAGACAACATCAAGCTACGCTCTTGCGGTAGGATTGGCCAACAGGGGATACAAGGTTCTTGTAATAGATGCCGATCCTCAGGAAAACCTGTCTATGACAGCAGGAATCAATTTAAATGAGATCGATCCCGATCCTGAGGATATTGAAGCACTTACACCGGAACAACAGGAATATTTCTTCAAAAACGTCCCTGCTAAATTATTTGAGGTCATGAAGGGGGAAAAGGACATTAATCGCGCCATTATTCCAATAGGGGACAATTTGGACCTTATAGTAGGTGGAATCGACCTTGCATCCGCAGATATGACCTTTGGAGACCTGGGACGAGAGAGACTGATCAAGAATGCAATCGGCAAGCTCAAGAAAGACTATGATTTCTGCATATTTGACTGTAGTCCGGCTCTTGGCGTTGTTCTTATGAACATACTGACCGTGGCAGATGAGGTAATAATACCGTTGGAGCCAGGCGCATACTCACTTCAGGGATTATCAAGGCTGTATAAATTTATAGATCAGATTCATGATTATACTAATGATAAGCTGGTAGTTGACGGTATTCTCGTTACTAAGGTAAGAAATACAGCCAATTCAAAGATCTGGATCAATGATATTGAAGAGAAGGCGGAATTACTTGGCACTAAGGTGTTTAAGTCTAAGATAAGATTAAATGTATCTGTTGAAGAGGCACAGACCATGAAGATGGATATATTCGAATATTCCGGTGGTTCAGCAGCAGCTAGAGACTATGATGATTTCATTGATGAATTCTTGGGGGAGGATGAGTGATGGCAAGTAAAGCGAACATGTTAAAACAGGGCGCCAATAAAACTGGTATGGGTTTATTTGCAGGAATGTCAAGGCTGGATGCCAAAGAAGAAGCGCCTTCCAAGGCTGTTGAGATAACAGAAGATATTGTAAAAGAAGAAAAACCGACCAAAGTAGTCAACGAAACAAAGAAAGAATCTGTTCAGGTAAAGGTGGCGGAAGTGCCTGTTGAGGAGCCGGTAGTAGAAGCCCCTGTAATGCCGCAGCCACAGGTTCAAACACCTGTTATTGAAGAAATTCAAGAACAACCCGAAGTTATTAATGAGAGAATTAATAAAGCGGAAAAAGTTGATAAAACCGAGACTTCTGCCAAGGGCAACAGCAGATACGAGAAAGAGAAGTTCCTCCTTCTGGATATCAGAGGCTACAGAGACTATGTTGAACATATGGCTAAGGCTGCAAATATGTCAGCAACAAAGTACATCAGAAACCTTATCCAGCAGGATATGGACAAAAATAACGATATTTACCTCGCTCACAAGGAATTAGAGGAAAAGCTAAGAGGAAGATCAGGAAACTAAGAAAAACGTCTAAAATCGCCTTTAAATGCATTTTAAAAGCCCCCGGACATAAGTCCGAGGGCTTAAATAATGTCTATTAAATTATTTCTTCTTTCCGTTTACAGCATCCTTGAGTGCCTTACCAGCTTTGAATTTAGGAACTGTAGCTGCAGGAATCTTGATAGCTGCGCCAGTCTGAGGATTCTTACCTGTTCTAGCTGCTCTCTTAGCTGTCTCGAATGTTCCGAATCCAACGAGCTGAACTTTGCCTTTCTTCTTAAGCTCTTTTGATACAGCGTCTGTGAAAGCCTTAACAGCCTTCTCTGAATCCTTCTTTGAAAGACCAGTCTCTTTTGCGATAGCATCAACAAGTTCTGTCTTATTCATGGTATAATACCTCCCTCAAAATGAGTAATTTTTACTACAATGAAAATTTTACACCTTGTTTTGGGCATTCTCAATAGATTAAACACGAAAAAATGCCAAAATTCATTGTGTTTTTTAGTGCAGAATTCTGAAAAAGCGCTAAACTATTGACTTTTTACAAAAAGAGTATTACAAATTCACAGTTTTGCTACTGTTTGGCGGTATACTTTGAGGAAATAGTAGGCAGAAAGGGCAAGTGAAGCTACCTCTGCGATAGGAAATGCGAGCCAAACGAGGTTTATATTGCCGGTCTTAGACAAGAGCCATGCAGCCGGGATTAGTACAACAAGCTGTCTGCCTACGGATATGATCAGAGAGTAAATGCTCTTTGAAAAGGCCTGGAATATGGATCCCATGGTTATGCACAGGCCTGCAACAGGGAATGACAGGCATATAGTGCGAAGCGCCGGAATACCTATATTGAGCATGTCTTCATCTGCATTGAATATTCCAAGGAGCTTATCAGGTATGCTGAAGAATACAATTGCACCTATAAACATGATGGAAAGGGCAAGTGCAAGTGAAAACCTGAGAGCTTCATTTATGCGGGATTTCTTTTTGGCACCATAGTTGTACGCAAGTACAGGTATAAGTCCGTTGTTTAAGCCAAATACCGGCATAAAGATAAAGCTTTGAAGCTTGAAATAGATGCCGAATACTGCTGTGGCAATAGGTGATAGCATGATGAGAATCTTGTTTAGCAGATAAGTCATGATTGAGCCGATAGACATCATGAGTATTGAAGGCACGCCAACGTAGTAAATTTCTCTGATAGTTTCAAGCTCCGGGTGGAGTATCTTTTTCCAGGAAAAGACAATTTCCTTATTGAACTTCAGATTACAGGTGAGTCCTATCGCAGCTCCGATAAACTGACCCAAAACTGTGGCATAAGCAGCTCCAGCGACGCCAAGTTCGGGGAAAGGCCCGATTCCGAAGATAAGAAGCGGGTCAAATATAATATTGATTATTGCACCTGTTGCCTGAGAAACCATGCTGAATATGGTCTTTCCTGTGGACTGAAGAAGCCTTTCAAAGGTCATCTGGAAGAATATTCCGGCAGAAAACAGGCAGATAATTCTTAGGTATTTTGTGCCGAATTCCATGATTATTCCACTGCTGTACTGAGAGGCAATAAATGGACGGGCAAAGAAAATACCTATGATAAAAAAGAGTACGAAATTGAGGAATGTCAGAAACAGACCATTATTGGCTGCAGCATCGGATTTATCAAATCTCTTTTCGCCGAGTGATCGTGAGAGAAGAGCATTAATACCGACTCCGGTTCCGGAGCCCATAGCAATCATCAGGTTTTGCATTGGGAAAGCTAAGGTAACGGCGGTGATGGCTTCAGTTGCGTGATTGGGAATACGGGCTACGAAGGCACTGTCTACTACGTTATAAAGAGCCTGCACCAGCATGGAGATCATCATGGGCAGGGACATAGAAATGATTAGTTCTTTTATGGGCATTACGCCCATTTTGTTTTCTTGATTCATGGATTTTCCTTTGGATTTTTCTTTTTTTCATTTATTATACATGATAATATAATAAAAAGACCTTTTTAGTGATATGTATTGATGTGAAGGAGACTATATGCGTAAAAGAGTACTTATTGCTGATGATACTACACTGATGAGAGAGATGATTAGAGGAGCGCTTCCGGCTGAGGACTATCAGATTGTCGGAGAGGCGACATCCGGTGATAAGGCAATTGAACTTTATCAGGAGACTAAACCGGATGTAATGATCCTTGATATAAATATGCCTAAAATGAACGGCATTGACGCACTTACAGAGATAATGAAGATTGATCCCAATGCCAAGGTTATCATGTGTTCAGACCAGAAGTATGAGTCCATGATCATGATGGCCCTTAAAAAGGGAGCTAAGGACTTCGTAATAAAGCCTTTTACATCGTATGATGTGCTTCTTGCGGTCAAGAAGCTCTTCGATGGGGAATAAATACAGAAAGAGAGACAGTTATGTTAGACCAGGTTTCAATTTACGCAGAGAACAAGAAAGGATGCTTTCAGAACATCACAGGACTTCTTAATTCCAACGGAATCAACATTTTAGGTTCTGTAACCAATGATTCGGCAGAATACGGAATTATCAGAATGGTGGTTTCAGATCCGGCAAAGTGTCTTGAGGTCCTTAGAGGAGACGGCTATATTTGCAAAACTACGCCGGTTTTAGCCGTTGAATGTCCGGATGAGGTCGGAGCCCTCGACAAGATATTAAAGACGCTGTATTCCAGCAATATTAACGTTAATTATATATATCTTTCATTCAACAGAGAATCGGGACTTCCAATCATGGTTATGCATACTGATGACATATATCAGGTGGAGAACATCCTTACAAACAAAGGATATAACTGCATTTGATCCTGATAAAGCGAGAATATAGATATAATAAATAAGTCATAGATGTTATATAACATCTATGACTTTTCTTTTAATTATTTAATGCCCAACCATCGACCTTGGCAGTATGGATAACCAGTCTTTTTCCGCTTCCGGATCTACCGCTACAGGTGGAGAGAGTAAGGATAGAAGGGAATTCGTCAAGGTTTAGATCTGCTGGCTTTTCATACAGATTGTTGCTTGCAATATATTTAATGAAATCGTTGTACTCCTGCTCGGAGGTTACAACCGAATATGAGTCACTTCCGACGTTCGTTACGTAATAGGCGAAAACGCGGTACTTATAGACGGCATTTTCTGTGTAGATATAGACATAAGGATTTGAATCGATAATTTCCCTGCCACCCTCCTGGATGAGCTGTTTGAACTTACCGAACATTGCACCGTTTCTCATGTTGTGGCCGAAAATGATATCGTGCATTCCGGTGAAATCCGTAGTGCTGAGAACATCGGTGAAAAGACATCCTGAGCTGTTGTACTTGCCTTCAAAGGTCTTTTTGATGTACTCGTCGATCTCTTTTTCGTGAACAACAGGGTAGCTTAAGTCAAAGCATGGCATGTAGATCCAGGCCACAAAGTCGCTGTTTATGCCCTTTAACTGGGCATAATCAATCTGAAGAGGCGGATATGTAGCGCCATCCGGCATTTCTGCCTTATTTGCTACGGATATGGAATCCTCAACCAGCTCCTCATACTCGGTGCCTGCTATGTTATATTCCTGCTTCTCTCTGTAAATACCTATGGACTCATATATTATTATCGCAATACAGATTAGGATTACTATGAGCCTGAAGGCTTTACTGCGAATAATCTTCATGAAAATCCCTCTCAAAAAATAATAGTCTTCTATTTCATTCTATTACCCAAATATCGCTAAATCAAGAAAAATGCACTATAATTGATATTGTTATGCCGGTTCATTTTACAGGGAGGATGAAGCATGCCAAGAAGTGCTAATCAGAAACTAAAGCTATATTATCTCTACCGGATTTTACTGGAAAAAACCGATGACAATCACACTATAACCATGCCCGAGATACAGCAGCAGCTTGAAAGTCGCGGCATTGCAGCTGACAGAAAGAGCCTTTATGACGATATGGATGCTCTTAGGATGCTGGGATTTGATGTTATCGGTGAAAAAGACGGAAGAAACTTCTGTTATCACCTTGGCAGCAAGGAGTTTGAGATAGCAGAGCTTAAACTCCTGGTGGATGCTATTCAGTCTTCCAAATTTATTACAGAAAAGAAGTCCAGCGAACTTATAAAGAAGCTCACAGGGCTTGTAAGTGACTACGAGGCGCTGCAGCTTAAGCGTCAGGTGGTGGTTCAGGGCCGTATAAAGACCATGAACGAGAGCATTTATTACGTAGTAGATGAGATCCATAGTGCAATCAGTAACAACAATAAGATCCGATTCAATTATTTCAAATGGAATATCAATAAAGAGATGGTTCCGAGAAAAGAGGGAAAATATGAGGTAAGTCCCTGGGCGCTGACCTGGGATGACGAGAATTATTACCTGATAGCATTTGACTCAGAAGCAGGAATCATCAAGCACTACAGAGTCGATAAGATGCGTGATATCGATATTATCGAGGAGAAAAGAGAGGGAAGAAGCCACTTCGAGGAAGTTGATATGGCCACCTACGCCAGGATGAATTTCGGAATGTTTGGTGGAAAAGAGGTCAAGGTTAAGCTTAAGTTCAAGAAGGACCTGGTGGGAGTTTTGCTGGACAGATTCGGAAAAGATATTGCTATTCGATCTACAGACGATGAGGAGTGGGCGGAAGCAAATGTCGATGTGGCCCTCAGCGAACAGTTTTTGGGATGGATCTTTTCCCTTGGCTCAAGTATAAAGATTGTTGGCCCGGATGAGGTTGTAAAGCGCTTTACAGAGGACCTTGGCGCAATTGAAAAGCTATATAAATAACAAATGTTATCTAAGGAGGATAAGATTTTGAACAGGGAAAGCGGAGTGCTGATGCCTATTTTTTCACTGGCATCAAGATTTGGGATTGGATGTTTTTCAAAAGAGGCATTCGAATTTGTGGACTTTTTGGAGAAGTCCGGACAGGGATACTGGCAAGTTTTGCCACTTGGCCCTACGGGCTACGGAAATTCTCCGTATCAGCCACTTTCGGCCTTTGCAGGCAATCCATATTTTATTTCGCCTGAAAAGCTCATAGAAGAGGGACTTTTGTCCTGGGATGATGTAAACTGCATGGATTTTGGCGGCAATCAGGAGTGCGTGGACTACGGAAAACTCTACGAAAACAGATATAAGGTACTGGAGAAGGCATACGACAATTTCCTTGAAAAGGGCGAAAAGAAGGAGCTGGATAAGTATTTTAAGGAAAATGCATACTGGCTTGAGGATTACGCATTATACCTCGTGATCAAGGAGCTCCAGGGCGGCAAATCCTGGACAGACTGGGATAAAGAGTTAAGAAGCCGCGATAAAAAGGTTATAGATGAGATAAAAAAGACCAACAAAAAGGAAATGGAATTCATCTATTTCCAGCAGTTTAAGTTTGATGAACAGTGGAAGGCGCTCCTTGAATATGCGCACAAGCACAATGTGAAGATCATAGGAGATCTTCCCTTTTATGTTGCCATGGACAGCGCAGACAGCTGGTCACATCCGGAAGTCTTTGAGATGGACAAAGACTTTGAGCCCAAGTCAGTGGCCGGATGTCCTCCGGATGCTTTTTCACCTACAGGCCAGCTTTGGGGAAATCCCATTTATGATTGGGATGCTCTCAAAAAAGACGGCTATTTGTGGTGGATAAAGAGAATTGAGCGCAATTATCAGTGGTTCGACGTGATCCGTATCGATCATTTCCATGGATTTTCCGAGTATTACGAGATTCCTTTCGGGGATGAGACTGCAAAGAACGGCAAAATGAAGAAGGGTCCTGGAATGGATCTTTTCAATGCACTTAAAAAGAGCCTTGGAGAGCTTGATATGATTGCAGAGGATCTGGGAAATACCACAGAGGAGAATGTTAAACTCCTTAAGGATTCAGGCTTCCCGGGAATGAAGGTGCTTCAATACGGCTTCACAAGCTGGGACAGCTGCTATGTAAATCACAGACACGAGAAAAACTGTGTTGTTTATACCGGCACCCATGATAACACACCGACTTTTGCCTGGGTTCAGGAGATTAACGAGGGCGAAAGGTCTTTTACCAGAAGATACATAAACTCCATGAATACGGACTACGGCGCTTTTGTGTGGGATATTATCAGGGAGGCATATCGCTCCGTGGCAGATTTGTGTATAATTCCTTTACAGGATTATCTGTGTAAGGGAAAGGAAGCCAGGATCAATACCCCGGGAACTGCAGAGGGGAACTGGCAGTGGCGCCTTACACCGAACTATCTCTCGGAGGATCTGGCAAGAAGCATCAGGCTTTTGAGTGAGACTTATAGCCGTCTGCCCAAGGCTTCCGAGGAATAAATTATATTTGGGAGAGAGAAAGATATGAGAAAAATACTTATTGTCATCGACATGCAAAAGGACTTTGTTGATGGGGCACTTGGAACAAAAGAGGCAGTGGCCATCGTGCCAAACGTGGTAGAAAAAATCAAGCGTTATGATATAAAAGACGTATTTGCCACAAGAGACACACATCAGCCCAACTATATGGAGACTCAGGAGGGAAAGAACCTCCCGGTTGTTCACTGCGTAGAGGGAACAGAAGGATGGGAAATAAATAAAGCCGTTGCAGCCGTACTTGATGGGGCAACTATCTTTGATAAGCCCACCTTCGGCTCAGCAGCTCTCTGTGATGCAATATTAAAGCTCTCCAAGGAAGAAGAGCTGGAAATTGAGATGGTCGGACTTTGCACCGACATCTGCGTTGTATCAAATGCGCTCATGCTCAAGGCCTTTATGCCCGAAGTCAAGATCAGCGTTGATTCCTCATGCTGCGCGGGTGTTACCGTGGAAAAGCACGAAGCAGCGCTTGAAACCATGAGATCATGTCAGATCAATGTCATCTGATCAGCCAAGAAGCAGGATGATAAATGTAATAAATGAAATGGCAAATACGGAAGTTGTGGTGGCTGTAATGACTTTCTGAGTGAGAACTTCCTTATCTACGTACTTTCCGCCGATGTTTATTGCATCCACTACTTTTGCGCAATGTGATTTTGAATAAAAATTTGAATTGCCCATTGGTATAGTCTCCGTGTGATATAACAACAACCGATATAGCTATAATACCCTATAATTCTGTATTTCTCGTAATCAGTCGCTAAAGAAAGTATAAAAAGAGTCTGTATTTTTTGTGGATTATTACTGCAGGACATGCATAAGGAGAAAAATATGCGGTTATAATTCACGGAATACAATATTTTTGTGGATAGTATCTCCGGATATAATCATATCATCAGCAAAACACATAGCTGATTTCGAGATAGATCACAAAGATTAGAGGAGGGACTTAAAATGGAAATCACATTAGAAGCTATCGAGAAAGTAATGGAGGCAACAGGAGTTGAATACAAGACTGCTAAAGAAGCCCTTACAAAGACAAACGGAAATGCTGATGAGGCTATCAAACTGATCCGTCCCGATACAATAGACATCGGAGAAGAGGCTAAGGCAGCTGTAGAAAAGCTCAAAAAGAAAGTGGAAGAGGGCAATGTAGACAGAATCCAGATTCGCAAGGATGACGAGATTGTACTCAGTGTTCCTGTAAATGTAGGAATCATCGGAGGATTTCTTGGACTTGCTGCAGCACCCTGGGCCATGATCGCCGGTTCTGTAGCAGCATTCGGACTTGGATGCAAGCTTGAAGTAGTAAAAAAAGACGGAACTACCGATGAAGTAAAGTAATAAAAAACTGAATACTAAATATGACAGGGCCACTATTCATCTCTGATGGATAGTGGCCTTTTCTGTTGCGCCATTTATCTGCTGCGCGGGGGAATGAGTCCAATAAAGGGCCCACCACAACATCTAGCGGTTGATTTTTCGAACAAACATTCGTACAATAAAAGCACAAACAAGAACAGATGTTCGCAACACATGTTTGCGAGTGCTAAGGAGTGGTTATGGATGATGACAGGATCATACTTCATTCAGACTGCAATTGTTTCTACGCATCGGTAGAGATGTTGCACAATCCGGGTCTCAGGGATATACCCATGGCAGTGGGAGGAGATCCGGAGGCCAGGCACGGGATCATACTTACTGCCAATTATATAGCCAAGAGACGCGGAGTTAAGGTTGGAATGGCCCTCTGGGAGGCCAGGAAGGTCTGCGGAGATCTGACTATTGTTTCACCAAACTACGACGAATACATAAGATTTTCACGCAAGGCAAGGAAGATTTACTCGGATTATACGGATCTGGTCGAGCCCTATGGGCTTGATGAGTCCTGGATCGACATAACGCACTCAAAGGATATGCTTGGAACTGATACAGGAATGTCCATTGCAAAAGAGATATCAAACCGGGTCAAAAGAGAACTGGGAATCACGGTTTCCATAGGTGTTTCGTGGAACAAGGTCTATGCCAAATTCGGTTCTGATTATAAGAAGCCGGATGCGATAACACAGATTTCCAGAGATAATTACCGGGATATTCTGTGGAGTGCACCGGCATCGGATCTTTTGTATGTGGGAAGGCACACAAGTGAGAAGCTCAGGAAATACGGAATAATAACCATAGGAGACCTGGCCAAGGCGGATCCTGAGAGCCTTCACAATATATTTGGCAAGATAGGTTACGTTCTGTCGGCTTTTGCAAGGGGGGAGGATCAGACTCCGGTGGCGGCTGTGGGCGAGTCATCTCCTATAAAGAGCGTTGGAAACAGCACAACGACACCAAGAGATCTGGTTAATGACGAGGATGTCCGTATGGTCATATACCTGCTTTCGGAAAGTGTGGCAGCAAGGCTCAGGGAGAACCACTTTATCGGAGATGTAATAGGCATCAGCGTAAGAGATAACGGCCTGTTTAGCTTCACAAGACAGCACAGAGTCAAGATTCCAACCAATATTTCCGAGGAGATCGCAGGCTACGCCTGGCAGCTTTTTAAAGAAAATTATGACTGGGCTCATCCGATCAGAAGCGTGGGAGTGAGGGTGGCTGGGCTTGTACCCGATACGATGCCTTATCAGACGGATCTTTTCAGGAGTGAGGCACTCAGGGAGAAGTATTTAAGAGCTGATCTTGCAGTCACTGATATACGAAGGAGATATGGCTATAGCGCTGTGCTTCGGGGCCTTATGTATTATGACAGGGAATTGTCCGGACTTGATGCAAAGGCTGATGACCACATGATCCATCCGGTGGCATATTTCCAGAATGGAAACAAGGTTCTTGGGGAGAATGAATGATAGGAGGCCGGATATGGCGATTCGGATAGGACATAAGGTTTATGTGGATACGGTGGTTGAATTTTCGGATGAAGGAGAGATACGTCCTTTGTCCATAGAGTGGGAAGACAGCAGGAAATATCAGATAACAAGGGTTAAGGATTGCGTTCCCGGAGCCAGCAGAAGGGCCGGCGGAGCGGGACTTGTATATACCTGCATTGTAGATGGAAAAGAGATTCACTTGTATTTTGAGGACTCACCCTCCGGTGCCAAGTGGTTTCTGGAGTCCAAGGCCTGATAGAGAAAGGAAGGTTTGACTATGATTTATGCGGTAGATTTTGACGGAACATTAAGCATGGGCGAGTGGCCAGAAGTTGGACCGGCCAACAGCGGGCTTATAGATTATCTTATAGACAGACAAAGGGGCGGTGATAAGCTCATACTCTGGACTTGCAGGGCAGGAGAACCTCTGGAGAGAGCGGTGAAGTTTTGCAAGGATCATGGGCTGAATTTTGATGCAGTCAATGATAATCTTCCGGAGACAATAGAGAAGTACGGTTCCAACTCCCGCAAGATCACCTGTGATGTGTATCTGGATGACAGAGCATGCCGTGTCGATGGTGCAGCGACAGATTTTTTAGGATATACTTTATAACATGGAAAAACAGTACATAGCCATAGATCTGAAGTCGTTTTATGCCTCTGTTGAGGCAGTGGACAGAGAGTGCGATCCTCTTATGACGAATCTGGTGGTGGCAGATCCATCAAGAACGTCTAAGACCATCTGTCTGGCGGTTTCACCATCTTTAAAAGCATATGGAATATCCGGCAGAGCCAGATTGTTTGAAGTGGTGCAGAGGGTTAAAGAGATCAACATTGAGCGCCTGAATAGAGCAATAAGGCTCGGAGTAGCGGTCAAGGATGATTCGGGAAATTACCACTTTTCCGGATCTTCTTGTGATGCCAGGGAGCTGGATAATGACCCGTCTTTGGAGCTTTCATATATCACAGCGCCTCCGCGCATGGCTAAGTACGAAGAAGTCAGCACAAAGGTATATTCAACATACCTGAACTACGTAAGTCCGGATGATATACATGTTTATTCCATAGATGAGTGCTTTATCGATGTATCAGCATATCTGAAAACCTATTCTCTCACAGCCCATGAACTGGCGAGGACCATGATAGGAGATGTGCTTAAAGAGACCGGAATTACGGCGACAGCCGGAATCGGAACCAATATGTACCTGGCCAAGGTAGCCATGGATGTCGTGGCCAAGCATGTTCAGGCAGATGAACAGGGTGTTCGTATTGCAGAGCTTGATGAAAAGAAATACAGAGAGCTTTTGTGGTGCCACAGGCCTCTTACGGACTTCTGGCGCGTGGGACGGGGGATATCAAAGCGCCTGGAGAATATGCAATGCTATACCATGGGAGACGTGGCAAGGCTCAGCATACAGGACGAGGAGCGCCTTTATAAAGAGTTTGGCGTAAATGCAGAGCTGCTGATAGACCATGCCTGGGGGTGGGAACCGACGGAGATATCCACCATCAAGTCCTATAAGCCAGAGAACAACTCGATTTCCTCCGGACAGGTTTTAATGGAGCCTTACAATGCAGAAAAGGGCAAGCTCATAGTAAAAGAGATGACAGAGCTTCTCGTTCTTGACCTTGTAAGGAAGAATCTGGTGACCAAGCAGATTGTACTGACGATCAGCTATGACAGGGAGAGCCTTAAGGTCTTGCATCAGGGCAGAACTCCGCAGGATACGGTATATGCTGTGGCCACAACAGGTAAGAGATATACAGGCGTAGTCACAGCTGATTACTATGGCAGAATGGCGCCGAAACATGCCCATGGTACAGGCAATCTGGATAGATATACCAGCTCAACACGAAAGATCATGGAAGTAATGACTCAGCTTTATGACAGGATCGTTGATCCTGACCTGCTGATAAGAAGGGTTAATGTTGTTGCAGCCGGAGTAATAAAGGAGTCAGACATTCCTCCCGAAGAGCCTGAGCAGATGGATCTTTTTACCGATTACTCCAAGAGGGATAAAGAGCGGGAAGAAGAGAAAAAGGCTGATGAAAAAGAAAAAAGAATGCAGAAAGCAACTCTTTTACTCCAGGAGAAATTTGGAAAGAATGCGGTACTAAAGGGGATGAATCTCAATGAAGGTGCCACTACCATACAAAGGAATGGTCAAATAGGAGGCCACAGGGCCGAATAAGGGGATTTTAGATGACAAAGGGTATAACAGGCCATGAGCCCGATCCAAGGGCCATATACGCGGATATAATCGATTTGCCGCACCATCAGTCTGAGGTGCATAAGCATATGAGTCTTTATGACAGGGCTGCACAGTTTGCGCCTTTTGCTGCCCTTACCGGATATGACGACATGGTGGAGGAAGAGGCAAGGCTGGTTGACAATAAGATAGAGCTGGATGGGTCAGAGCTCGAAATCCTGGATCAGAAGCTGGCTGTTATAGCCAAGGAGATAGATAAGGGAAGGGCTCCGGAGGTGTCCATTACCTATTTTGTGCCTGATCTTCTAAAAGAAGGAGGCAGCTATCAAACAATAACGGAAGTTATTAAAAGGGTCGACAATGTCAGCAGGAAACTGGTTTTAGAGCGAAAAACCGGGATTTCCGGGACGAATGCGACCATAGATATAAGTGACATCTTGGAGATACATGGGGAGATGGTAGATGCATTGCAGTGAGACGGGGATTTACGGCTTACTTATCGCCAGTTAAAAGTTTTAGTTAATTGACGGTAAAGGCGCGCAGGCTCTATCATCAGTTTCAAGAAAACACGAACGGAGGATTTAATGGTATGAGCAATTACAAATTTGAGACACTGCAGTTACACGTAGGACAGGAACAGCCGGATCCCGCAACAGATGCAAGAGCGGTACCGATCTATCAGACAACATCATATGTTTTCAGGAATTCACAGCATGCAGCAGACAGATTTGGACTTGCTGATGCCGGAAATATCTACGGAAGACTGACAAACAGCACACAGGATGTTTTGGAGAAGAGAATAGCAGCACTTGAGGGCGGCAGCGCAGCACTTGCAGTTGCTTCCGGAGCAGCAGCAATTACCTACACAATCGAAGCACTGGCTGCAAACGGCGGACATATTGTTGCACAGAAGACCATCTATGGTGGAAGCTACAACCTTCTTGCACATACTCTTCCACAGTACGGCGTTACAACAACATTCGTTGACGCTCACAACCTGGCAGAGGTTGAGGGAGCGATCAAGGATAACACAAGAGCCATCTATCTTGAGACACTGGGCAATCCTAACAGCGATATTCCTGATATCGATGCCATCGCAGAGATCGCTCACAAACACGGACTTCCATTGGTAATTGATAATACCTTCGGAACACCATACCTTATCAGACCTATTGAACACGGTGCTGATATCGTGGTACACTCAGCAACGAAGTTTATCGGTGGCCACGGAACTACCC
The DNA here is from genome assembly GCF_000423965.1 of Butyrivibrio sp. VCB2001. Lineage (NCBI taxonomy): Bacteria > Bacillati > Bacillota > Clostridia > Lachnospirales > Lachnospiraceae > Butyrivibrio > Butyrivibrio sp. VCB2001. The sequence goes on from NZ_AUIZ01000006.1 coordinate 123,990, forward strand.
TTGGCGGAATCATTGTTGAGTCAGGTAAGTTCAACTGGAAGGAAAGCGGAAATTACCCACAGATCGCAGCTCCTAACCCAAGCTATCACGGCGTATCCTTCTATGATGCTGTAGGACCTGCTGCATTTGTCACATACATCAGAGCAATCCTTCTTAGAGATACAGGCGCAACTATTTCACCATTTAACGCATTCCTGCTTCTTCAGGGTGTTGAGACATTATCTCTCCGTCTTGACAGACATGCAGAGAATACCAAGAAAGTGGTTGAGTTCCTTGCAAACCACCCTCAGGTAGAGAAGGTTAACCATCCTTCACTTCCTGATCACCCTGACCATGCTCTTTATGAGAAGTACTTCCCCAATGGCGGAGCATCAATCTTTACCTTTGAGATCAAGGGCGGAAAAGATGCAGCCTGGAAGTTTATCGACAACCTGGAGATCTTCTCACTTCTTGCTAACGTAGCGGATGTTAAGAGCCTTGTTATTCACCCTGCAACAACTACTCATTCACAGCTCAATGATGAGGAGCTTGCAGATCAGGGAATTACACAGAGTACCATCAGACTTTCAATCGGTACCGAGCATATAGATGATATCATCGCAGATCTTGAGAAAGGCTTTGCAGCAGCTAAGTAATGAAGTTTTTTAAACCAAAGATCAGAATACTATGGCTGGGACTGGCAGTAATCTGCTTATTGTACTCAGCCATGGTATATATGGTTGGGAGCGGAACCTATTCCTTTACCATCTGGCTGGCAGGAAGCGCATTTTTCGCACTGTGCTTTTTCCTTTCAGGGAAAGGGAGATGGATGAGAATTCCCAAAGCCCTTAGATACGGCGCAATAGCTGTTATTACAGCAGTTGCAGCCGTGTTTTTGGTGTGCTTTATTGCGATATTTTCGCATTTTTCCGACAAGGGTGAAGAGAACCTGGACTATATAATTGTTCTGGGAGCCCAGATGAGGAGCACCGGTCCCAGCGTTGTATATAGATACAGGCTTGAAAAAGCCTCAGAATATCTAACAGAAAATGGCGATACCATCTGTATCACCACCGGAGCAAAGGGTGTAAATGAAACCGTAAGCGAAGGCGTAGGAGGCAGAGATTACCTTATATCCAAGGGCATATCTCAGGATAGGCTTATAGCTGAGGATAAGTCCCTTGATACGGATGATAATATATCCAACGCCCTGGCTATCATAGAAGACAGGGAAGGATCCACGGAGAATCTTCACATTGGAATTGTCACAAACGGTTTTCATGTATTCAGGGGTGTTCATTTGGCACAGAAGCTGACAGATGCCGATATTTGCGGTATTGCAGCATATATGGAGCCTCAGTATGTACCCAATAATGTAGTAAGAGAGTGTTTTGGAATACTGAGAGATCTGAAAAATGGCCTACTACAATTGTGAGTAGGGGCAGATATGAGGTATAATCAGGATATAGACTATATTCTCACTCAATTTCGAGAGGTGCCTCATGCGTTCAGAAGAAGATATCAGGAAAAAACTCTGTGATGAGATCGATACGTATCTTACGTGTCCAAAGTTTTCTGTGGAGGAACATGCACACAATATCACAATGCTGGCCTGGGTAATTGACTTATCGGACCAGGAGCTTAGTGACATGATAAAAGAGGCTGAAAGCGCCTTTTTATGATTGTGTGATATTTCTGTGATAAACCGGATGATAATATTTTCTCATAACAAATCACGTCGAGATATTAAGGAGAATAGTTATGAGAAAGAGTTTTATTGGCATCGCAACAACATTTTTTGGAATCATGTTAATTGCATTCCTTATTTTCCATTTTGCATTTATTCACATCTTTGCAGCTAGCCCTGTTACTGCAGTAGATCCTGTTGATACAATAGTTGTAACAGAAACTGTAAACCCTCAGATGATGAATATAGCTTGCCACGAGTGTGGAGAAGTAATTACAGTAGATATTAGCCAGCCTGAAGCAACTTGCACACACTGTGGAGAGTGTAATCATTTCTCAGGCTGAATAAGTTTTAGCCGGAGGAGATCATGAGAGCGGTAATCACAAGAGTTTTGTCAGCATCAGTAACTATTGACGGGGTAAAGACATCGGAGATCGATAAAGGGTTTCTGGTTCTCCTGGGAGTAAGGACTACTGATACACAGGAGCAGGCAAAAAAGATTGCCGACAAGATATGCGGACTCAGAGTATTTGAGGACGAGAATGGAAAGATGAATATTTCTCCTAAAGATGCCGGAGCTAAATTACTTATAGTCAGTCAGTTTACTCTTTATGCAGATTGCAGTTCCAGAAGACCCGGGTTTACGGATGCTGCAAGACCAGAGATTTCAAAGCCACTTTATGAACTTGTTGTTTCTGAGTGTAAGGGCCGGGGATTTGAAGTTCAAACCGGTGAATTCGGAGCAGATATGAAGGTGGAATCGATAAACGACGGACCGGTAACTATAGTACTTGATATTTGACGAGGAAAGAACCCCTCATTGCTTGCTAAGCGGTGGGGGATTTTTTACGCCCATAGGTAATTGTTGAGAGGCCTTAATTGGGATATTATGGATATATGAGTATTTCGTTCACATCACAAGGAGGAGAGAAGTATGGCCACAGCAAAGAAGACAACCGCCAAAAAGACTACAACTGCTAAGAAGCCGGCAACAACCGCAAAAAAGACTACAGCTGCCAAGAAACCTGCTACAACAGCTAAGAAGAGCACAACAGGTTCATCCGTAAAGGTTACAGCTACAGAGAAAAAGCTCCTTGAACTCTACAGAGCTGCAGATGCCGATACCAAGAAGGCAGCAATGGCTCTTTTAAAGGGTGAGAAGTCACAGCTTAGTGGCATTCTTGATGAGATCCTGAAAAACAAAGCCATTATGAATACGGTAACAAGCCTGTTTGGCAAATAATCTGATAATATTAAATAACTATTAAAAAACTCTCCGGAAGTTGATTATTTCCTGAGAGTTTTTTATTATGGAAATTGTCTGACAATTAAGTCAGTACAGGAGGAGAAAAGGAATATGAAAAAAAGAATCGCAACAGCTGTTGTAGCAGGCGTGCTGATGACAGCTATTTTAGCCGGTTGCGGAAAGAGTGCGGATAATGAGCAGGCAAACAGCTCTTTATTCGAGCAGGTATCAGAAAGCGGATCAGAGCAGTCTGAGAATGCACAGAGCCAGCAGGCAGAATCAGAGTCATCTCTCTATGATGACTTTAAAGCAGGAAATGCCAAGGCCAAGTACACCGGTGCAGGGGACAGAACCTCTTATCTTGAGACATCCCTTTGCCTTGAAAAGGGCAAGTCTTATACAATGGACGAAATCGTCAGTGCCCTTGAAGGATCAACCGATTACAAAAAGGCTTCCGACACAACATATACCATGATAGATTGCGGAAGTGACGGGATACCTGAGATGCTTACAGAGACCTTTTTTGATCCGGAGTTTACTCTCTACATGATCATCAAGGATATCAACGGTGAGCTTGTTATCTGCTTTGATCAGGACGCATGGTCAAGGAGTGACTTGCAGGTTGAAGCTGACGGAAAGATTTCATCCGGTGGATCAGGCGGAGCAGCTATCCATATCGTGGATTATGCATTTGTAGATGCTAAGGGTGATTACAAGTTCTTTTACGGATGTGAGGAGACACTTACTCTTTACAACGATATTTACCTCTATGATAAGACTGATTATCAGGTACTTCCTGTTGACGGCCTTGATGTGGACCACATCGGAATCAGAGATTATTACTTTGAGGCTGATTATGAGCAGAGAACTCATTACTATGAGTATTTCATGATAAATGACAATTATGAAGATGTTACTACTGATGCAGATTACGAGGATTCAAATCCCGTAAAGCAGAAGTTTAATGAATGCGGTGTTAAGGCGTATACTCACGCAGACATTGAGGCACTACTTAACGCAAGAGCTGCAGATATTGGTTATAAAAGATAAGGGGGTAATCTATGAGCGAAGAAAATGTAGTAGAGAAAAAGTCATTCTTTAAGAGAATTCACAACGAAGGTTTTACCTGGCACGACAACTTTTTCGTTATTACCCTGTTGTTTATCTTTTTGATGGTTGTTTCGTCGGTTCTTGCGGCGCCTTTTGAATATCTTATTATACGCTTATACCCAACAGTTAATGATGACGGCTTCTGGTCATTGTTTATCATGTATGCATCAACAATATTCCAGTGGCTGATATTTGCCTTGTACTGTGCTGTAACAAAGCTGAATAGGCCTATTCTTAGAGCTATCACGCCCGAGGCAAAGGGAAATACTCTTAAGATGCTCCTTATTGGCCTTTTGATCGGCTTTGGTGAGAATGCGCTGGGTATTTTGCTTGCAGCACTTCATAGCGACATTCATCTTTCATATAACGGATTCCCGATCATCAGACTGATAGCCATGTTTGTTGTTGTGTTTATCCAGTCATCCTCTGAGGAGCTTTTGTGCAGAAATTTCCTGTATCAGAGGTTAAGAAGAGGTTATAAGTCTCCCTGGGTGGCTATAATCGGTAATGCAGTTATCTTCATGGCGCTGCATCTTTTAAACCCCGGAGTATCGGTAATTCCAATCATTCACCTTGTTGTAATTGCAGTATTTTATTCATGTTTCGTATATTACTTTGACAGCATCTGGCTTCCAATGATGGCGCACGCAGGCTGGAATTATACTCAGAATATTATTTTTGGACTTCCCAACAGCGGAATCGTCAGCTCTTTTTCCATTGCGAAGCTCGAGGCGTCTGTTGGACAGATAACCTTCTTCTATGATCCGACCTTTGGTGTTGAGGGCTCAGCATTTTTGTTGGTTGTGACCATTGTAGCTACGGTAGCGGTCATTGTTATCGGGGAAAAGAGAGGTACAAGGAGCCTCAATGTATGGAAAAATCAGGAAGAAACAAAGCAATTAACTGTATAAAGAGCCAAATTGTATGATATAATGAATATTACTCACCCTTATTTTTAAAGGAGGCCATTTTATGCGTTTAAAAACAGTTTTTGCTTTGGTATTATGTGCAGTGCTCACATTTGTGCTGCCTACAACGGTTTATGCTGCGACCAACGAGCTTACGGGACTTGAAGTTTCCGATGGAATTGCCGGACAGAGACCTGTAGCGATCATGGTAGACAATGAAAAGAAAGCCCTTCAGCACTATGGTACAGCTGAGGCTGATGTTGTCTATGAGATGATGAACAGCACAGCAAACGGAAGAATTACCAGACTCATGTGCCTGTATAAGGACTGGACAAACCTTCAGAGAACAGGAAGCATCCGCAGTACAAGAACAACAAATGTTATGATTGCAGATGAGTACAATGCTGTTCTTATCCATGACGGCGGTCCGTTTTATATCAACACATATCTGGCTCAGCCATACGCAGCTCATATCAGCGGCGGATTTTCAAGAATAAAGAATGGTAAGCCAACAGAGTTCACTGAGTATGTATTCGGACAGGAGATGCTGGGCAGATTTGCCAAGGCAGGAATCCCAACCACCTATACTCTTGGGCTTGAGAGAGGAACTCACTTCGTATTTAACGGAGCTGACACCGATCTTGCAAGTGAGCTTGTTGCAAACAACGTAGAGCTCGGAAACGTGTTCCCTCATAATAAGAGCAGACTTGCTTTTAATGCAGGAACAAGAACCTACGACTACTATGAGTACGGATCAATTCATACAGATGCGGAAGACGGTCAGGTAATGACCTTCAAGAATGTAATTCTGCAGAATGTCTCTTTTAACCAGCTGGATAAGAACGGATATCTTACCTACAACGTGATCGGATCAGGAAGCGGATACTACATCACAAACGGTAAGGCTATTCCTATCACATGGTCCAAGGGAAGCGAGACAGGAATGACACACTACTACAACTCAGCCGGACAGGAGATTTCCATCAACAGAGGAAAGACCTATATCGGACTTGTACCTGCGGATACATGGGGCAGTGTAGTGCTCAACTGATCGGAACATACAAAAAGGTATAATTAAAGGGAAGGCGAAAGCCTTCCCTTTTTAGTCACTCAAGACCACATTCGTTATAAAATTTGGTAATCCTTCTCTTGGCCTGTTTCCTGTCGATGATCTCAAATTCCATCACCTTGGATATCATGGCACAGTAGAATTTGAAGGCCTCCTTGGCTGCCAGAAGCTTCATATATCGCAGCTCTTCGTGCTTACCCTGCCCGATAAAATCCTGCAGGCCCTTGATGATGGTGGTGCAGGCCTGAACCTCGGGACTTATGTTTGAAGATGAACTCTCCTCCTCGTCCATCATCTCCTCAATATATTCCTTGCAGGCCGTATAGACACTTCCAAGGTATTCGTGGTTGTACATGTCAAAATACTTATCGATGTATAAAAGAACCTGTGATTTACGTGTTCTGGCGCTGTTTACTCTTGGGCTTTCCACCCTTGTTATGTACTTATCTGCTTTAAAAAATAGTTTCATAAAAAAATTATAGCACAATTAATGTACCACAAATAAGAATAAGAAAAACAAAATTAGCAGAAAAATGAAAGCCGCAATAAGAACCTTTTTTCCCCGGCCTGTACGCCTTGCAAAGCTGCTAAACCAGCCTCCGGCCGTATCCGGAGTCATGTCATCGCCCCTGTATTTTGTGGGGTCAATAGAGCGCATTTTGCTGGCTGTAAGGATCAGGAAATCAAAGAGCTCACGGTGGTTTTGAAGGAAAGAAACAAGCTCTTTTGGCGCATTATTAAGCCTGAGAAGACCTATTATGGAATTAGGGCTTGCGCCTACAAACTCCATAAGGAGCTCATGATTGGTAACAAAGTCAATTACGCCCAGCATCGCGGTATCAAACCCGTTCTGACTCAGGATTTCCTGTAGAGAGGCCATTATCTCAGGCTTTTCTTCCTTGTATCTGAGAATGAAGGCCAAAAGGTCAGCGGTATTATCGCTGTATTTTTCTCCGGTAAAAGAGCTGATGATGCCCTCGGAGTCATTGTTTTTGGCGCAGACAATGATGTTTGCAAGGGCGTTGTAGAGCATCTCTTTCTTGCCTGAGGGGTAGGATCTTACAAAGCTGTTGAGCATATGGTCAAGATCAGACATCCTCTTATCCTGCTTTTGCGCCTTCCAGACTGAAGGATCGCCCTGATCATCAAAGAAAAGAAGAGCGTTTGAGCAGTGATTCTCTACAAAACCAAGTCTTCCGAAGTTCGTACCAAGGTAATAGGTCCTTTTGCCCACGTCATTGAGGAGGATATTAACAAAATCGCTCTCTGCGTTGATGTTAAGGATCTTATCCTGATACTCTCTGATATTTGAGGCGTATTTTTTGATAAATTCGTCGTTGAAGCCCTGTCCGTCCATGGCGAAACAATTGTCCACGCTTTCATCCATGAGCGTTATGAATTTGGACTTGTTTCCACCCTTTGAATGGCCGGTAACGGTAATGATATCGTAGCCTGAAAGGTCGAGGGATCTGTACCAGTCCAGAGCGCTTTGCTGATAGGCTGTAGGCACTCTGCAAAGGCCTGAGAGATTGTCTATCCACTCTGCATCTCCCTCAGTTCCCTTAAATCCAACGATGGCCTCGTTACAAGCAGGATCGTAGAGCAGAGCGCTTCTTCCGCCGCCGGCATCCGAGCTCTCAATATGAACCTGCATTATGATCATATCTTTAAGGTGCTGATTTTTATTTACGGCCGCAAGGATCTCTTTGTACTCAGAGCCGGTGATTCCGGTGCTGTACTCCTTGTCATCCTCGATAAGGTCAGAGCTTTTCAGCGTTCCCTTTACGTAATCACCTATGGTTTTCATCTCCTGGCCTGGAGAGAGGAAAGTTCCCTTTGGGCCACCGAGATTTTCTGCGTACAGCAGGTTATTTATCAAAACAATTTCTTCAATCGTAAGATTACTGTTCATTAAAAGCCATCCCCCCATTAGACTTTTGTTTCGAAGTGCTGCTTACAGAGTGAAACTGTCGGAATATAGCCTCTCTCTGGCTGGATCGGCATCTTTATCCTTTAATATCACCACATAGTAGTCTCCTGTGAATCTCTTTTGGGAAAAGACCTTTTCCAGTGCCGGAAGCACATTGTCGTAGGAAGACTGTTTAAGCTCTGAGCCGTCCAAAAAGATCTTGATATCGTTTCCTGCGTTTATTTTGCCGGTCAGAACATCAAGGGCCGACATGTCTTTTGCCTCATCCGAGCCGAATTGCTCCCAGAAGGAGACCTTTACATCTATGGCAGCAAAGCCTGCTTCTGATGTAGCTCTTTTAATGCTCCTTACAATTTCGTCACTGATAAGTTCACCGTAAAAATCGTCTGTGAGCTCATAATTTTCGCCATCAGGCATACCTTTTGCGACGAAGGAGGATTCATTTGTGGCGTTTCCGTCGGCATCCAGTGCGTTGTAAAACCACTCGTCATAATCCCTGGCAGTGCCGGCCATGGGGGTACAGCCCGTAACTTCAAAGCGCTGCCCCGGGTATTTGCTGCATAGATAAGCTTCTACGTCCTGCGTCTTTATTTTCATTTCGGTGTTGTTCTGATCCATACTCATCCTCCGATTTGATCTATCTTGACTCTTATGACCGGCCTTATGGCCCCGGCCGGCTTATTTACGTACTTTTCGTCTAAAGAGATGACTCCGTCTACGGTAACTATGGGCGCCGTTAGTGCAGATACGCCCTTATCGCCCCTAAGCCACCACCAGGAGGTCTTTACATTTGTCATATCCCACTCATGGTGCTTACTCAGATCGTTGATATTTGTTCCCTGAGCTTTAGCCATAGGCGTGATGAGAAGTTCTCTTGATACATCCGAGGAAAAGAGCTTTTCAGCTTCCGAGGCGGTCAGAAGTGATACAAGGTCGCCATCTATGAAAAGCATGTCCGGACGCTCGTATTTGCTAAAGGATTTAAGGGACTTATCAGAGTTTATGAGCCCCCTTAGGTCGCTGTCCTCCCAGGAAATTGCCGTGTGATGCTGATGATAGTAGCTTCCTGCAAGACCCATTTCGGATATCAGAAGAGCGCTTTGATCGTCTTTTTCAAGGACTATCCAGGTAATGTGTTCTTTTCCGGGGATAGAAGGATTTGTGTCTATGTGGCCCCATTCGATGATGTCTCCGACCTCTGCACCCTTAAGCTGTGCCTGTTCTTTTGAGTGTTCGCCTTTTAAGATGACGGATTTGCCAACGAGGAAATAAATAACAGCTGCGACGATTAGAATGCCTGCTGTTAAGCTAAAAATCTTAATTCGTTTCGCCCTTTGCTTTTCAATGATTGCCCGCTCCAGAGTATCGTTTTTTACTCGTTTTGTGTTTAGGAGCATCGTAATCTTTTTTACCAAAAATTTCACGACAGGGGCAATGAGTGCAGTACAAAGTATGCTGCATATGAGCACAACCGTATAGCGGACAAAATCGCTCATTTCACGGGAGCCGAATATCTGATTCACAAAAAGGCCGTGGATAAGGAACAGCTCAAGGCTCATATTGCGAATGAACAAAAGGGCTCTGTTTCCTATTGACAGCCTCATGTTGAGGACCAGGATAAAGGTTGTAAAAATGATGGCAGAAGCGCTTTGGATAACTAGTGTTATGGCTGCATCCCGCACTCCGTGGTGCACAGCCTCATGGTAGTAACCTAAATGTTTCTGAGCAAATACATTTATTCTGACTGAAACTATTGTCAGTACAGCAAAAAGAGCAAGCATCAGCTTGTAGTGTTTAACACAAAAAGCTGAGAATTTGTCTTTCATGCCTGCAAAAAGGACTCCAAAAGCGAAAGTAATTGTCGAATTGTACCACCACTCGCCCTCAAACCAGCGAGGCTGAGTTCCTTTGGTATTGTGTCCCTGTAAGAAACCATAGACAATGATGCATACGGTGGCGATACACAAAAGAGCTGTGGCAAGTTTTCGGTTTTTTACAAATCTAAACAGTACATAAAAGATGATATAAAAAAATACAATCTCAATTATGTACCAGCCATTGCCGTTTATGAGAGTGACTCCTGCTATTGCACATGCTATCTCGCTTGCAGAGAGCTTTGGTCCCGGGAGAAATGAAACCAGAATGACCGCGAGAATATTGATGATCCAAAAGGGAATCAGAACCGCCGGAAGTCTCTTTTTCAAAAAGCTCTTTAAATAATCCGGCTTGGTGTTTAGGCTGGTCATCAGGCCATACCCTGAAAAGAAGAAAAACAGCGCAGTAAAAAGGTACCCGATATAGCTAAAGAGCGTGATCGGTCCCTTGGGACGCATTCCGTAAACCGATATCTGCTGGGTGACATGGTGAATGATTATCGCTAAGCAGGCAAAGGCCTGAATGTTCTTGCTCTGATCAAGGTCAAGAAAAGTGTCGGAAATAAGACCTTTTTTTGAAAGTGTCGTACAATAAAAGGTTATAACAAAAAGAAGTATTGGAAATATGAGCAATAGTAAGTTTTGCATACACTTATCTTAAACCACGGGCACAGAATTAACAATAATTTACTAATGGATGATAAAATATAATTAGGAGACTATGTCAATGAAGAAAAAGACTGTATTTACAGCCGCAGCCATAGTTGCCGGAAACGGGATCGGAAGCGGAGTCATGGCTATTCCGTATTTCGTGTCCAAGATAGGCCAAGCGGGCGGCGTTATAGCTTTTTTAACAGCATATATTATCAGCGCGCTGCTTCATCTGATGATCGCCCAGATCATGCTGACAATGGGTGAGACATCTGATATTCTCGGCGCTTTCAATGTCTATCTGTTCAGAGGCAGGTTTAAAAATGTCTTCAAGATAGCCTTCTTTATCATCATGATAGTGGTTCTTGAGACAAACCTTGCAGCCTATATAACTGGAGCTTCCGCTATTATGGCCGATTTTTTGCCGGGAGTATCAGAAAAGCTCCTTGGCACCGTGTTTTTCGTCCTGGCGGCGGTTATTGTCCTTCTTGGCCTTAGAGCTGTTGCAATAGGAGAGAACGTAACGGTCAGCATTATGGCTATAATTCTCTTAATTGCGCTGTTTTTCTCATTTAGAAACATAAATCCGTCTATGGCCATTGAGTCCATAGGCTTTGATGCAAAAGGTCTTTTGCGCCTTGCAGCTACATACAGCATGATCATGTTCTCTTTTTCCGCGATATTTGCTGTGCCCCAGGTCATCGAGTGCCTGGAGCATGATGCGGTAAAGGTCAGAAAGTCCATATATCTCGGGCTTTTCATGAACCTGGTCTTATCGGCGGTCATAACCTTCTGCACCATAATCACATCAAAAGAGGTGACGAAGGTGGCCATAGTCGGCTGGGCTGACGCAGTTGGTGGAATAATCCGAGTTTTGGGCTCGGCGTTCATAATCCTTGCCATGTTCACATCCTACTGGTCTATTGGATTTGCCACTACTGAAATTATTTCAAATCAGACCAAATGGACCTTTGGACTTAGCTTTATTCTGGCCACTGTCCCTGCGCTTCTACTGACATTTCTTTTATCAAACGGCTTCATGGAATATATGAAGCTGGCAGGCGGCGCTGTGGCAGTGATCATATCCCTGATGGTCATCCCCACCTATCTGATATCCGTCAGGGGGCAAAAGACATCCATCCTGACGCCCATAGAGGCTTCAAAAGCGTCGGTAGTAATCGTATTTGCAATGTACATCGTAATGGCCATAGGGTCACTGATTTCTGTCTGATGGGAGAAAGAATGAGAGTAGCGTTACTGGCACCTGCAGGTGCAATGCACAGATATAACGGAATGTTCCACAAGAACCTTCATTATGCGCCAATTACTCTGGCGCTCCTTGCTGCATACCTTCCGGATGATGACGTAGTCATATATGACGAGACGGCAGAGCCGATCCCTCTTGATCTTCAAGCGGATGTGGTGGCTATCACCAGCATCACCGGTACTGCTGAGCGCAGCTACAAATATGCGGACTACTTCAGAAGCCGCGGTATTCCGGTTCTCATGGGCGGCGTTCATCCGACGCTTATGCCTGAGGAAGCCAAGGAGCATGCGGATTCTGTTTTGGTGGGACTTGGAGATCGGACCTTCAAGCAGGCCATAGAGGACGTTTCAAAGGGCTGTCTTAAGCCGTTCTACCGGGATGAAGGAGGGTGCCCTTCTATAGCCGGTCGCCCCATTCCTCGAAAAGATCTTTTGAAAAAAGACAGATACATCACCTTAAATACCGTTGAATGCGTAAGGGGGTGCAATCATTCCTGCTCATTCTGTGCCTATCCGGCGGCTTTTGGACAGCACGTTTTGACCCGTCCGGTGCAGGATGTTATAGACGAGATAAAAACCTTTAAGGGAAAATTTGTTATATTCCCCGATGTTAACCTGATTGCAGACGTGAATTATGCAAAAGAGCTTTTCACAGCCATGATTCCACTGAAAAAGTGGTGGTTTGGCCTTACGACCACAGCCATAGGAAGGTGTGACGACCTGATCGAGATCTTTGAAAAGAGCGGCTGTAAGGGACTACTCCTTGGTTTTGAGTCTGTAAATCAGGAGACTCAGAGCGAGATCAACAAGAATGTCAACAGGGTGGATGACTATAAATGGCTTATGGACAAGCTTCATGAGCACAACATCCTTGTCATGGGCTGTTTTGCCTTCGGAAGTGATGAGGACGGAAAAGATGTCTTTGACAGAACGGCGCAGCTGTGCCTTGATGCCAAGATAGACCTGCCCAGATTTTCGATTATCACGCCATTTCCGGGCACAAGTTTTTACAACGAACTGGAAGCTCAGGGAAGGATAACGGAGCGAAACTGGGCCCTGTATGACGTTGAACACGTAGTCTACAAGCCGGCGCAGATGACCAAGGCAGAGCTTCTTGAGGGAATCGAGCGGGCCTGGAAGATGTGCTATTCCTGGAAAGCCATATTTAAGCGCTTTGATTTTAAAAGAGTGCATCGCTGGCTCTTCATTTATATGATCGCAAATATCGGATATCGCAAGTACGCAAAGAAGTTCGGGGACTATGACGAGGCGGTCATGATCGACAACTCGGACATTCCGGACGTAACCTGAGCGCATAAAAAAGGCTTTTAGATGAAAGTATTACTGGTTTTACCCTGGCACAGTACCGACATGAGCTACAGGAGCAGGTTTTCAAGCCTGTTTACCTATCCGCCCTTAACACTCGGTGCTCTGGCAGCAATAATTGAAAAAGTGCATCCCGACTGGGTTATTGATGCCGTTGATGAAATATCCGGCAGAGTAAGATTTGATAATTCCTACGACCTTGTCATGCTCACTGCTACAACGCCCACTGTAACAAGGGCCTATGAAATTGCAGATAAATTCAGAGAAATGGGATCGTATGTCTGCATAGGCGGATATCATGTTACCTATTGCAGAGAAGAGGTCCTTCAGCACGCAGATACAATATTTATCGGGCCGGGAGAATATACTGTTCCGCAGTTCCTTAAAGATCTTGAAGCCGGAAATCCCCTTGATACCTACGAGGGGAGCTGTGTTATGGGAAAAGACATCCCATCTCCCGACAGGTCCAAGATCTCCCATAAGAAATACCTCAAGTACCCTCCTGTGGTAGCCAATCCCGGATGCCCCAACAGATGCAGCTACTGCGTCATCAGCCAGATGTGGGGCGAAGCGACAGCAAGGCCCATAGAGGATGTAATAAGTGAGATAAAGAGCTTAAAGAGTAAGATAATCGTGTTCTTTGACCCGAATTTCTTCGGAAACAGGGATTATTCCATTAAGCTGATGAAAGAACTGATGGGGCTTAAGATAAGGTGGGTCGGAAGCGCCACGATAGATGTCGGGTTTGATGAAGAGCTGCTTACACTTGCCGAGAAGAGCGGATGTAACGGACTGTTGGTGGGACTTGAGTCCGTAAACCAGCAGACGCTAAATAAAGTCAGAAAAGGTTTTAATAAGCCCGAGAGATACAAAGAAGCGGTACAGAACCTGCAGAAACACGGCATCATGGTAAACGGCTGCTTTGTACTTGGGATGGACGGAGATACTGAGGAAGACCTCATGGACCTTCCTAGACAGGTGGACTATCTTGGGATTAATCTTGCAAGATTTTCCATCCTGACTCCGGTGCCGGGAACAGGGCTGTATAAAGAGCTTGAGGCATCGGGACGCATAATCACCACCAACTGGGCGGATTACACCCAGCATAAAGCTGTTTTTAAGCCGGAGAACATGAGCCCTGAGAGACTCGAGCATATATACAGGTATGTTTGGAAAGAAACCTATTCATACAAGAATATCTTCAAGAGAATAAAAAGGGTGACATCAAAGGGAATATCCGCCAGGATTATCGCCTTTGGCGCTAATCTGGGATTTAAGTTCCTTGGCATGGAAGGGTAAATAAAAAGGGATGAAGATTGCATTCATCAAAGTAAATATGATGTACAGCAAGGGGAAGGATGCTCTAAAACCCCTGGTTTTTGCTGTGATTGAGAGGCTGACACCAAAAGAGCACGAGCTTGTTTTCTACGATGAGCGAATAGAGAACGTTCCGGAGGCTCTGGATGCTGATATTATCGCCTTTTCAGTTGAGACCTTTGCAGCCAGACACGCCTATGAACTGGCAGATAAGTACAAGAGAGATGATAACCTCATAGTCATGGGTGGCTTTCACCCGACTGCGCTTGAGGAAGAAGCTCTTTTGCATGCGGACGTAGTCCTAAAGGGCGATGCTGAGGAGACCTGGGGAGAGTTTATAAAGGACGTGGAGGAAAACGGCTTAAAGCCTGCAAAGCGCGTCTATCAGGCGGAGAATAAGTGTGTCATGTCCTATGTTAATCCCAACTCCTCCTGCTATGAGGGCAAAAAGTACCTGCCACTGGCCATGGTCCAGGCATCAAGGGGCTGTAAGTTTAATTGTGATTTCTGTTCAATAAAGAGCCTCTACCCCGGTGGAGTCAGGCAAAAAGACATTGAAAACGTGGTAAAAGAGATCAGTGAGTGCAAAGAAAAGCTGCTGTTTTTCATTGATGACAATCTCTTTTTAAACGAGGAGAGCGCAATAGAGCTGTTCAGGGCCATAAAGCCTCTTAAGAAGAAGTGGGCCTGTCAGATTAGCCTTGAGATTGCTTTCAGGGATGAGCTTTTAAAAGAGATGTACGAGTCGGGCTGCTTTATGGTGCTGATCGGCTTTGAATCCCTTAATGAGAACAACCTGGAGATCATGAAAAAGAGTGCCAATCTGGGAATCTTAAGAGGCGGCGAAAAGTCAGGGAACATCGCGCACTTAGAGGAGGCCATAAAAAATATCTATAAGCACAACATAATGATCTACGGAATGTTTGTGCTGGGCTATGACTATGACACGGCAGATTCCATCAGGGATACCTATGAATTTGCTGTGAAAAACAACCTTGCTATAGCTAATTTCAATCCGCTCATGATACTGCCCGGAACTCCTTTATTTGAGAGAATGAAAGGCGAAGGGCGTCTTAGATTTGAAAAATGGTGGCTCGATCCCGGCTACAGATACGGCGATGCCATGTATTTCCCCAAGGCCATGAGCCCCGATGAGCTTAAAGACGGCTGCAGAAACGCAAGATTTAGCTTTAACACCTATCGCAATATATTTAAGAGAATGCTGGGAGAGAGGGCAAACCACAGGACGCTTTTAAACATGTCTGTTTTCCTTGCCATCAACCTCATATCCCGCAGCGAAATACACAGAAAACAAGGCGAAAGTTTATGAAGATAACTCTGATAAAACCAAATATCGGGAGAAGAGAGCACAGCCTGTATGTGGACAATGCCAGCATGGAGCCTTTGCAGCTGGGAATCCTGGCAGCTCTTACCCCAGAAGATATAGAAGTAGTCATGTATGACGACAGGCTTGAGCCGATTCCCTATGAGGAAAAGACCGATCTTGTGGCCATAACCGTCGAGACCTTCACTGCGCGCAGATCCTATGAAATTGCCGACGAGTACAGAAAAAGGGGCGTCAAGGTCATCATGGGAGGCATCCACATCAAGCTCCTGCCGGAAGAGGCCGAGGAACATGCGGATTCCATCATGATCGGAGACGCTGAGAGCCAGTGGGGTAACATGATCGAGGACCTGCGACGCGGAGAACTAAAAGAGAGGTACATCTGCACAGCGCCAAAGGTGCCACAAAAGGGAATTCTGACCAGACGCAGCATTTATGAGGGCAAGAAGTACATGCCCATATCTCTTTTGCAATTCTCGCGCGGATGCGGGTTTAACTGCAAATACTGCGCCAGCAGCGTATATTTTGAGCAGCATCATTACACCAGGGACATTGACGAAGTGGTGGCAGAGATTAAGTCACAGAAGAGGAAGCTCCTCTTTTTCGTGGATGACAACATCGTGGCCAATAAGGCCAGGGCAAAAGAGCTTTTCAGGGCCCTTATTCCACTGAAGGTCCGGTGGGTCAGCCAGGGAAGCATAGATATGCTCGATGATGAGGAACTCATGAAACTCATGGTAAAGAGCGGATGCCTGGGACTTGTAATAGGATTTGAGTCCATAAAGCCCGAGAGCATAGAGAACATGCGAAAGGGCGTAAATCGCAAGTTTGTGGCGGATAACTACAAGGAAGCCATAGAGAAGCTAAGGCATTACGGACTGCAGACCTGGGCGGCGTTTACTATAGGACACGATACCGATACTCTGGAGTCCATCAGGGCAACATACGAGTTTGCAAGGCGCAATAAATTCACCTTCGCTGCCTATAATATCCTGATGCCATATCCCGGAACTCCGCTCTATGATGAGCTTAAGAGTCAGGGAAGGCTTTTATACGACGGCAAATGGTGGCTGCATCCTCAGTACAAGTTCAATTACACGGCATTTATTCCAAAGAACATGACTCCGGATGAGCTCACAGAGGCAGGATTTAACTGCAGAAGGGATTTCAACAGTCTTGGGTCCGTCCTGTACAGGCTCTTTGAACCAAGAACAAACCTGCGAGGACCGGTCAGGTTCTTTACTTACATAATCTACAATCCGGTATTCAGAAAAGAGGTATTTGAGAAGCAGGGCATGACCTTTGGATGCCTTGAAAAGGACGAAGATGAGAGAAAGCTTGAAGGTAACCTTGATCCTGCCGGCCATCGGCAAGAAAACCAATGAAAAATACTTAAAATCCTGGCTCATGGAGCCTCTTACAATAGCTGTGCTCAGCTCTCTCCTTCCGGCAGATTGCGAAAGAGAGTTTTATGATGACAGAATTGAGAGCATAAACTACGACACCGACACGGATGTTGTGCTGATCACCGTTGAAACCTACACGGCAAAGAGGGCTTATTACATATCCGAGCAGTTTAGAAAGCGCGGCAAAAAGGTGGTCATGGGCGGCTATCACGTGACCCTTGTGCCCGATGAAGCTGCACAGCACTGCGATGCAATAATGATTAACAACTGCGGAGAGAATATAAACAGGCTCCTTGAGGACTTAAAGAGCGGAAATCTGCAGAAGCAGTATGTGGGTAAACCCTGCATAGACTACAAGATGGCAGACAGGAGCATCTACAGGAAGCAGCAAAAGAAATATCTGCCTGTTTCACTGGTTGAGACAGGGCGAGGATGTTTCCACAACTGCGAGTTCTGCTCCATTGCAAAATACTACGATTCCAAATATATCCATAGGGATGTTGCAGATATCATTGCAGAGATGAAATCCTGCAAACACAAGCTCTATTTTCTCGTGGATGACAGTATTTTTTCCAACAAAGAATTTGCAAGAGAGCTCTTTACAGAGATCAAAAAGCTGCATGTGACCTGGACTACACAGATAACACTTGATATTGCAAAAGACGACGAAACCCTGCGCCTTATGAAGGACAGCGGCTGTGAAATGGTGCTGATAGGGTTTGAGTCCATCAACAGCGGAAATCTTAAGCAGATGAACAAGGAGTGGACAGCAAGGCTGGGCGAGAGGGATGAGCTCATCGAGAAGATACATGAGGTGGGCATCAGTATTTATGCCTCCTTCGTATTTGGCTTTGACGAGGACACAGAGGAGAGCTTTATACAGACTCTGAAATTTGCCATGAAGCATCAGTTCTTTGTTATAGCCTTTAATCACCTTCTGACCTTCCCCAATACGCCTACCTATAAGACTTTTCAGGAGGAAGGAAGACTTATCTGCGACAAATGGTGGCTCCAGGAAGGGTACACCTTCGGAACAATCTCTTTTGTCCCTAAAAACGTAACTGCCGAGGAGCTCAGGGCTCTCTGCAGGAAGTATAAGACCAGATTCTTTGAGTTCAGATCCATAGTACAAAGAGGCGTTACCTGCTTTAAGCGCACCAAAAAGCTCCTTATAAACTTTGCTTACTGGTACATAAACATCCTCTTCCACTTTGAGGTTGACCAGAGGATTGGCATTCCCGTGGGCGAAAATCTGGAGGAGGCCAAGAAATGAGCAATGTCTTTTCCTTTGCTAAAAGTGAAGACGGAGCCGGGATCTTAAAGATCATGGAGAGCGATATTGCCAGGGGCGAGATAAGGCTCCTTTATACAAGGCGTCCGAATCCCTATGACTCCTTTATGAAGGAGAGCGACAAAAGTGTTGTGGGGATATTTAAACGCGGTGGAGAAATCGTAGGTACGATCGCCGGAATCCCCAGAAATTTTTATGTTGCGGGAGATGAGCATAACGCTTGTTATGTAACGAACATGAAGCGCCTACATGATTTGAAGAGCCGTATCAACTGGATAGAGGCCTTTGAGAAGATGTACGATCCACTGGATTCATCTGTATATTTCTGCTCCGTGATAAAAGAGAATATGGATGTCCTTAAGATGCTCAAAAAAGAAAGGCCAAAGCTTCCCTACGCAGTAGACATGGATGGCTACAGGACCTATATAATAAGCCCCACAGCGCCGGTAAGGAATACCTGCGCGGATCTTAAATTCAGAAGGGCGACGGAGGCTGACAGCGCCGATATTTTGGCGTTTCTTAAGACCTGGGGCGGGGCAAAGAGTCTTTTCCCTGTCATTGACTGCCTGGGCGGTGAGAATGTTCCTGAGGCGAAAGACTTTTATATTCTTCACAGGGATGGTAATATAAAAGCTCTTGGCGCCCTGTGGGACAGATCTGATACCAAGCAGTACGTAGTAGAAGAGTATTCCGGGAAAGTGGCCCTTTTGCGAGCTTTTAACCCGCTTATTTCAAGGCTTGGCTATGTGAGGATACCTCCGGAAGGAACACAGATACAGTTTGCCTTTCTTTCATTCTTTCTGGCTGAGGAATACAAGTGCGATTATTACAGAACATTTCTGCATCACATAAGAAGAGAGGTTTCAGGGTCCTACGACATGTTTGTTCTGGGCACAAATGATCACAACGAAAAGAGAGAGGTGTTGGACGAAGTGAGATCGCTTAAGTTCGACACCCAGCTCTGTGAAGTGGTCATGGAGAATTTCAGAGGTGCTAAGAGATTAAACTTTGATTACACAAATATAGAAGTGGAGTGTGCATTACTATGAGTATTTTAAATGTTGAGCATCTGACCCACGGTTTTGGTGACAGAGCTATCTTCGATGACGTTTCCTTCAGGCTCCTAAAGGGCGAGCACATCGGCCTTGTGGGCGCCAACGGCGAAGGAAAGTCGACTTTTATGAACATCATAACCGGTCAGCTTATGCCTGACGCCGGCAAAATTGAATGGGCCAAGAACGTGAAGGTGGGATACCTTGATCAGCATGCGGTCCTAAAGCAGGGCATGACCATTAAGGATGTGCTATCTTCAGCCTATGACGAGCTCTTTGAAATGGAGCGCAGGATGAACGAGATCTGCGATGCCATGGGTGAGGCAGATGAAAAGGAGCTTGAGGACTATATGGAGGAGCTTGGAACCATCCAGGACCTTCTTACCAATCACGATTTCTACCTGATAGATTCAAAGATTGAAGAGGTTTCAAGGGCTCTCGGCTTTTTGGAGCTTGGCCTTGACAGGGATGTTACCGAGCTTTCCGGTGGACAGAGAACTAAGATACTGCTTGCGAAGCTTCTTTTACAAAAACCTGATATATTGCTTCTGGACGAGCCTACGAATTATCTGGATGCCGAGCACATCGTGTGGCTCACCAGATACCTACAGGAATATGAGAACGCGTTTATCCTGATCTCTCATGACATTCCGTTCCTCAACAGCGTTGTAAACATCATTTATCACATGGATGGCTATACGCACGCCCTGGAGCGCTATGTGGGCGATTACGACAAGTTTATGGAAGTGTATGAGGCCCAGAAGGCGCAGAGAGAAGCTGCTTACAACAGACAACAGCAGGAGATTGCAGAGCTTAAGGACTTCGTTGCCAGAAACAAGGCCAGGGTTGCCACAAGAAATATGGCCATGGCAAGGCAGAAGAAGCTTGATAACATGGACCTCATCGAGAAGATCCAGGAAAAGCCAAAGCCTGAGTTTTACTTTAAGACAGCCAGAACCCCCGGCAAGTTCCTCTTTGAGGTAAAAGACCTTGTGATAGGCTATGATGAACCTCTTTCAAAGCCGCTTAACCTGGCCATTGAGAGAAATACCTTCACCGTTCTTACAGGAGCAAACGGAATCGGAAAGACCACTCTTTTAAAGAGTATTCTCGGCATAATCCCTCCGATCTCCGGTAAGGTCCAGAGGGGTGAAAATGTTGAGATAGGCTATTTCCAGCAGGAGATGCCACCGGATATCGAGACAACCTGCCTTGAGGAGATCTGGAATGAATTCCCGGGATTTTCACAGTACGAGGTAAGGTCAGCCCTTGCTAAATGCGGACTTACAACCAAGCACATCGAGAGTAAATGTAAGGTCCTCTCCGGAGGTGAGCAGGCCAAGGTAAGGCTCTGCAAGCTAATGAACAGAGAGTCCAACATTCTGGTACTGGATGAGCCTACAAACCATCTGGATGTCGATGCAAAAGAGGAGCTTCACAGAGCTCTTAAGGAGTACAAGGGCACAGTCATTATGGTGTGCCACGAGCCTGACTTCTATCAGGACCTTGCTACGGACGTTCTTGACTGCACGAAGTGGACAACAAAGCTGATTTAAGAAAATAGGGTGTTGCGCATGAAGAGAAGACAATTACTGATAATAACGGCTATAGCTCTTTTGATAACGGGCTGTGGTGGATTTAATTCCAATAACGTAGCTATCGAGGCAGATACTGCCCCGGCAGCTGAGGCAACACAGGAGACTTTGCAGAGTGAACCTGAAGCTGAGCCTGAGCCGGAAGAGCCCGAGGATACGTACGAGCTGGCATATCCTTATGAAGAGCAGCTTGCAGTTATCAGTGACAACTCTGATCTCTGGGAGCTTACTGAGGAGGATATGGAGGTCTTTTCACCCTTTATAGATCATGGCTATGCCATAGATGACCTGGACAGGGATGGATATCTGGAGGTGATAAAGACCTTCTGGGGCGATGAGACCAAGCTCTATCAGACTTCAATCTATGAGACGACAGATGACAAGGCGCTTTGCGAATGGAAAATGGATGCCTTCAGAGCGCTGGATGTTGAGCCGTGTCTGAGTGATGTTGACAGCGTATACATCATAGAAGATGAAGATGCAAAATACATGGTTTACGCAACCGTGCGTGAGTCTGCCGATGCATACTGGGGCATGAATACCTTCTACAGAATGTTTATCGAGGACAATACGATAACTTTAGAAGAGATCAAGGACGGTGAGCAGTCCTGGTATTTTGGTAATGAGAAGGAGAGATTTTCCTGGTTTAAGGATGTGACAGCTGAAAGTCTGCTGGTTTCTTATGAAAAGAAGTATTACCGGGATGAAAGAGACACAACAGGTCTTTACACTGCGTATCTCAATGGAGAAGCAGAGGCAATAATGGATTGCGAATTCGAAGACTATGATGCTGAGGCTGATTATCCTATTTATGATTACAAATATATTGACTGCGGAAGTGACGGTGAATATGAGCTTTTGGTCTTTGCCCGCAGTGACCCTGATATGCTTCCTGCCAAACTCAGCTTTGTGATCAAAGAAGCTGGAGGCAAGTTATATATAAGATATATAACATATGTTGAGGCTGAAAGGCGTGAGGGAAACATCAGCGAACAGGGCTTTGTAGGCGAATTTGGTAAGGGCGGAGCGGATCTTGCGATATATGACTATGGTTTCCTTGATGCTGATGCCAGATATCATTTCTTCTACAAGATGCATTATTTCTTGACGGTCAATGATTTTGATTTCGGGGATGATGTAGAGATCGATATGGAGGAGTGGAAGGACACTCAGCTCATGGTCTACATATTATCCGAAGATATGAAGGATTCAGAGCACATCTATTATCATTACACTTATACCGGCAGCAAAAAGTATTACGAGAACGACAATGTGTTTAAGAACACTTTGGAAGAAGCCGGATTTAAGACATATACAGAAAAAGAGATCAAGAAGATCCTATCAGATCGTGCAAAAGAAATAGGGCTGGACCCTTCTATCAGAAATGATTAAAAAATAGCGCACAATATAATTGCAAAAAATATAAAACGTGATATAATCATCTGTATCAATGACAAATATAAGAGGATCACGTTATGAGTAAAGACTTTGATATTCAGGAGTATATGACCAGGGGAGTTGAGCGTGTTGTTGCCGACGCCGTAAGAGCTACGCTAAGAAACCCCAAGGAGAGCGCATATATGGCTAAATTCGCCATTGCCAGCAGCGCAGCTTCCAAAAAGAGAGCCAAGATGGAAGAGGCAGGAGAACACGTTCCGCCATTCCTTATTGCAAGCATTACCAGCAGCTGCAACCTTCACTGTGCAGGCTGTTATTCGAGATGTAATGATGCTACCAATGACAATGAGCCTGTTAAGCAGCTCTCAGATGAGGATTGGAGCAAGATATTCGACGAAGCTGATGACCTCGGAGTAAGCTTTATTCTTCTTGCTGGAGGAGAGCCACTTCTCAGGCGCGGAGTAATTGAGGCTGCAGGTAAGAAGCAGTCAATCCTGTTCCCGATCTTTACAAACGGAACTTTCATGACAGAGAAGTACTTCGACGAATTTGATAAGAACCGTAATCTGATCCCCATCATGAGTATAGAAGGCGAGCAGGAAGCTACTGACAGGAGAAGAGGAGAGGGCGTATACGAGAAGCTTGTTTCAAACATGGATGAGCTTAAGAGAAGAGGCCTTATCTTCGGAACATCTGTAACAGTGACAACTGACAATTTAAAAGAGGTTTCCTCCGAGAGTTTCATCAGTATGATGTCCGAGAAAGGCTGCAAGGCGGTTATTTTCGTAGAATTTGTGCCTGTAGATGAGAATTCTGAGCACCTTGCACCCGGTGATGAGGACAGAGAGTACTTAAAGGCAGAGATCATGAGACTCAGAAGAGAGCATCCTGAGATGGTATTCGTATCATTCCCGGGAGATGAGAAGAGTTCAGGCGGATGTATCGCTGCAGGAAGAGGCTTCTTCCACATCAACTCACAGGGAGGCGCAGAGCCTTGCCCATTCTCACCTTATTCAGATATCAATGTAAAAGAGACTTCTCTCAGGGAAGCTATTAAATCCAAGCTTTTCCTTGAACTTCAGTCCGAAGGTGTTCTTCTTGACGACCACAAGGGCGGATGCGTCCTTTATGAGAAGCGCGCACAGGTTCAGGAACTTGCTGCAGTATAAAATACTAAAGACCGCCGTTATGGCGGTCTTTTTTTGTCAAAAGCCTTTGTGTATCAGACCATCCCCGAATTTATCCCGGATGGACTTTTCCATTTTTTCAAGCTTATCGTCTTTTTCTTTCTTTTCTTTTTCTTCCCGGAGCTCTTTTTGCCCGGTGGTCATCCAGTCAAAGAGATTGCCCTGCCTGAAGGTTCCGTTATCAAGGTGATCCACACCAACGCCCACAAGGCGTATGCCAACTCCTTCTTCAAAAATGCCGTTATCGCCGGTAAGGAGCTCACCCAGCAGCATAAGAGCATTTTCATATATGGTATCCGCATCGTTGGTGGACTCTGCAAGACGGAGCTGCCTTGAATAGCGCTTAAATTCACTGGTCTTAACCTGCACACTTATAGTTCCGCCATAGACGTTATCTCTTTTAAGCCTTGCAGATACTTTATCCGAGAGATGCCTTACGATCGGAGGCATATCAGTGTCGAAATTGGCTGTGGTTATATCATTCTTAGTTGTGGTCTCGTTGGAGTAGCTCTTGGGATCATCCCTCTCAGGATGTACGGTTTCAGAACCAATGCCGTTGGCACTCTGATATATGTATTCTCCGGCCTTTTCGCCAAGGAGCGAGGTAAGCAGTTCCTTGGAATATGACGCAGCATCTCCTATGGTCCTTATACCCACTGAGCGGAGCTTTTCTGCGGTCTTTTTGCCGCAGCCGTACAGATCTCCGATATCAAGTGGCCACATTTTTTCTTTGATTTCCGAGGGAAATAGTGTGTGAGTCTTGTCGGGCTTAGTGAAATCGCTGGCCATTTTCGCAAGGAGTTTATTGCTGGAAATGCCGACGTTTACAGTAAAGCCGAGATTATCCCTGATCTCGTCGCGGATCATCTGTGCGACGTTTAGCGGAAAATCAGGGGATGGATAGATGTCTTTTAAAGAAGTGACATCAAGATAAGCCTCATCAATAGAGACCTGCTCAAGAACTTCGGAGTAGGTCCTAAGGATACTGATAAAGGCGCTTGAATACTCATGGTAGGTCTTAAAATCCGATGGAACAACCACGAGTTTGGGACATTTCTGGAGAGCGCTGGCTATGGGCTCAGCAGTCTGAATCCCGTATTTTTTGGCAGGGATAGATTTGGCGGTAACAATGCCGTGCCTGGTCTTAACATCCCCTCCGATAACGGAAGGGATGGTTCTAAGGTCTATGGAATCGGGATTGTCTTTTAACCTCTTAACTGCTGTCCAGGAAAGGAAGGCAGAGTTAACATCCACATGAAAAATGATATGTTTCATGTCTCTATCCTTTAAATCAAAAGTTACTCTTTACCGCTCCAACAGTAGGTGCAAAGTCTGCAGGGCTCGATCGGAATAGCCTCTACCATGTCGTCGAGACGGTGGTAGTGAAGAGATGTGAAGTTGAGCTCTTTTCTGATCTCCTCGAGCATTGCCTCATACTGTGGTGAATCGGGGTCAGTGTATTTTCTTACGGTTTCTTCATTAGGACTTGGATAACCCTCGAGCTTCTCGATGACACGTCTTGTAATAAGCTCCATTTCGGAGTTGGAACGGGAGAAGTTGAGGTACTTGCATCCGTAGATAAGCGGAGGACAAGCAGGTCTTATGTGTACTTCTCTTGCGCCGCTTCTGTATAAAAACTCTGTGGTTTCCCTCAGCTGTGTGCCTCTTACGATTGAGTCATCGATGAGAAGAAGGCTCTTATTGTTGATGAGCTGATTGACGGGAAGGAGTTTCATCTTGGCAATAAGATCACGTCTTGACTGAACTGTGGGCATGAAGGATCTTGGCCAGGTTGGTGTGTATTTTACAAAAGGTCTTGAATAGGGGATTCCTGAGGTGTTGGAATAGCCGATGGCATGGGCAACACCTGAATCCGGAACGCCGGCTACAAGGTCAGGGTGAAGGCCTCTTTGCATATCACGCTGAGCAAGCTTGCCACCACAGCCGTATCTGATATTCTCTACGCTGAGTCCCTCATAGGTAGATGCAGGGAATCCGTAGTAGATCCACAGGAATGTGCAGATGCGCATTTCGTCAAAGGCAGGAGCCACAATTTCAACGCTCTCCGGTGTGATATAGGCTATTTCGCCGGGGCCGAGTTCTTTATAGGGATCATATCCAAGATTGAGATAGGAAAAGCTTTCAAAGCAGACGCAGTAGCCCTCATCTTTGTGACCGATCTCAACAGGAGTTCTTCCGAAACGGTCACGGGCTGCATAGATGCCTTCAGGAGTCATAAGAAGAAGGGACATTGAGCCCTTGATGATCTCCTGGGCGTAACGTATTCCCTCAACGATAGTTACTTTTTGATTGATAATAGAAGCTACAAGCTCTGTGGGGTTGATATCTCCACCGCTCATCTCAAGGAAGTGAGATCTGTTGTCGGCAAAGAGCTTGTTGGTTATTTCATCGATATTGTTGATCTTACCTACAGTGGTAATAGCATAGGTGCCATGATGCGACCTTACAATAAGTGGCTGGGGCTCAAAATCGGAGATACAGCCGATTCCGAGATTACCTTCCATCTTGAGCATGTCATCTTCAAACTTAGGTCTGAAGTAAGATCTTTCTATGTTGTGAATAGAGCGGTCGAACCCTTTCTTTTTATCGTAAACTGCGAGTCCGGCACGACGTGTGCCAAGGTGTGAGTGATAGTCAGTACCATAAAAGAGATCGAATACTGCACTTTCACGAGACGCTACACCAAAAAATCCTCCCATTGGAAACCTCCGGATGTAATGCGAATAAATGGTTGACAGATACGCTAACAATAATAGCACAACTCTCAGCAATTTTTGAAGTATTTTTGATACATATTGATAAGAAAAATGATATGGCTTGGTGTATCATTGTTTATTGAGGAAGTATTTTGATTTTATAGGAGGACGATATGAAGATTTATAAGGTTACAGACCCGGAATTTGTTAACTACGGAAGAATCATTGAGGGGTATGAAGAGGAGAAGAAGCAGATTGAAGATGCTCTTCGCGACAAGACTCCGATTCCTGAGGGAACAGACTATGTAGCTGAGGAGAAGGCTCTTCAGGAGCTTCCTGCAGCTGACAAGATCACAAACTCATTGTTTGGCGGATCTCCAATGCAGTTTGGATGGTGCAACGGACACAACACCAAGCTCAACTGCCTTGAGTATCACCGTTCAAGCGAGATCAACCTCGGCGCAACAGACTTTATCCTTCTTCTTGCTAAGAGAGAAGAGATCGTAGATTACAAGATCGATTCCAGCAAGGTTAAGGCTTTCCTTGTACCAAAGGGAGTTATGGTAGAGGTTTATGCTACAGCTCTTCACTATGCTCCATGCCAGGCAAGCAAGGATTCAGGATTCCAGGTACTTGTTGGACTTCCTAAGGGAACCAACGTTGGTAAGCCTGACTTTACACCTGCCAATCAGGAGGACAAGCTCATCACTGCTACAAACAAGTGGCTCCTTGCACATGCTGAGTCATCTGAGGCGAAGGACGGCGCTTGGATCGGCATTACAGGCGAGAACATCGATATCGCAGCTGATATCTGATAGGTATTTATAAGCTCTTTTACCTGTAATACGCCCGGGAAATCAGATCGATATCCCGGGCGCTTATTTTTGCTTATTTTATATTGATCGTTGCACTTACACTTTCAAGTCCATCGCCTGATACTGTAAGAGTACAGGTTCCGCTTGTATAGCCGCTTCTTATAATAGCAGTTGCACGGCCTCTGTAGGCTGTAAAAGACCCGGTTGTATAATTCTCGTCTGTTATTGGATTGGCTGAGCCAAAGGCGGCAAGAGAGCCTTCTCCCGTAACTGTTGCAGTCAGCTTGTTGTCAGCATCGGGAACAATATTTCCATCGCTATCTAAAAGCTCTGCCTGAACGTAGGTCACACTGTGGCCATCGGCAGGCATTTCCTGCCTTTCGGCAATCAGCTTAATGGAGCTTACAGCGCCGGTTGTTGCCAGGGTGTCTTTTGAAATAACATCGTTTCCTTTATAGCTTACAGCTTCAAGTGTTCCCGGAACATAGGTGATATCAAAGAGGAATGACTTTGGCAGACCACATGCAAGTTTTTCTCCTTCCTTGCAGATGCCCATTGACTTGCCGTTAAGGAAGAGCTCAACACGCTCTGCGTTTGAGAATACGGCAACAAAAACAGGCTTATTGTCTGCATCCTTCCAGTTCCAGGACTTTCTGACATCGGTAAATCCCCAGTTGCTGATCAGCTCTTTTTTGTCGTGAGTGGCAGGATCGTAGGAGTACAGGTAAGTCTTATCACTTCCCCAGATAACTGAGCGATATTCGCCCTGAGGAAGAATATGTCCGTTTATATCTACATCCGCATCGTTGGCAAGGCGCCATGGATAGGGTGATCCGTGTGACATCAGGGCAAATCCGCCTATTTTGTGCATGGGATCATCCTCTTCCAGGAAGACGGATTTTCCGATACCTGCTTCGCCTATATAGTCAAAGGCAGTCCAGGTGAAATCGCCGATGACGTATGGAGTGGATTCAACCATAGGCCAGCGAATGCCTATCTCCTTGGGGTAATTCTCTGAGCCGAGGATAACACGCTCAGGGTACATTTCATGGTCAAGAGCATATTTGTCTTCCATGTAGTTGTATCCAACAATATCAAGGCTATTGGTGAAGGCTTCAGAGAATTCCTCCCAGCTGGTGTCATTCTTACCGCCGTCTGCGTTCTGAAGTGGAGGATTGCCGTCAGCATCGACGCCGATGACCTTTTTCATATTTTCAGCAGCGAGCTCATCATCAAGACCGCTCCAGTAAGAGCAGATCGCATTTGAAACCGGGCGGCTGGGATCAAGGCTGTGAGCCTTCTTTGCAAGGCGAGTTGCCAGGGTATAACCGTTTCCAAGGCCTCCTCGTTCAGGAATTTCATTACCTGTGGACCAGATGATAACTGATGGGTGGTTCCTGTCACGCTTCATGAAGGCTGTAAGGTCTTTTTCCCAATCCGTATCAAAGTACTGGTTGTAGTCCCCGGGCTGCTTCATGATACCCCAGGCATCAAAGGCTTCATCAAAGACGTACATACCGATACGGTCGCAGGCCTCCATAAGCGCAGAGGAAGGGGGATTGTGAGTGGTTCTGATGGCGTTGAAGCCGATCTCTTTCATTATGGAGAGCTTGCGCAGCTCTGAGTCGTATAAAGAGACTGCTCCAAGCATTCCGTTGTCATGATGAAGGCATCCGCCCTTTAGCTTGACGGTTTTGCCATTGATCCTAAGGCCGTTAACAACGTCTGCAGTTACGGTCTTAATGCCGAATAAAACTGAAGTTTCGTCACAGGTTTCATTTTCTGTAGGAATGAAGTGAGTCTTGAAGGTGCCAAGATCCGTCACAGAGGCGCAGAGCCTGTAAAGATTCGGATTTTCTGCATCCCAGAGCTCAGGTTTATCAAGGGTAATGCTGATATAGGCTGTCTCCGATGACGCAGGATTAACCTGAATCTTCTGGGAGCGGGAGATTATTACCTCATCGCTTCCGTCTTTTGTCAGAAATGCGCTGACGCCGGCCATCTTATTGTCAAGGGTGTTATTCTGCACCTGAATTTCTACGCGAATATAAGCTCTGAGGGCATTTCCTTCAGAGTCATACTCAATGCTTTTGGTGTAGCCGAAAATTCCGTCATTAGCGATGTGGAGTTTTGGGAAGTGAACAAGTTCCACGCTTCTGAAGATTCCCGCGCCTGTGTACCAGCGGGAGTTAGGCTGCATGCTGGGATTAACAGTTATTGTGACACTGTTCTCCCTGCCAAAATAGATGTAAGGCGTGATATCTACAGAAAAAGGAGCGTATCCGTAGTGCTGAAGAGCCACTTTGCAGCCGTTTACAGCTACAGTAGCATTCATCATAACGCCGTCAAATTTAAGGGAAACATCATCATTTTCCCACTCTGCGGGGATCATTACTTTTTTGGTGTAATAGGCTACGCCCTCAGTAAAAAAGCCGCTTGAAGCCCCGGCAGGAGCATCTTTTTTTACAGAGCCGGAAATCATATAGTCGTGAGGGAGATCTACTTCACGAAGTGTACTCTCCCTGGATGGATTGGGAAAACCATCTATAGTTCCGTAATTAAACTGCCATCCTTTATCAATATTCTGATTACGCATAGGTGAAAATCTCCTTGTTTTTTTCTAAATCATATATACAGGAGTAACAAAAGACAAGGTTTAATATTTACGGCATAATAGGCTTTTGTGAACATAAAATCGGCGAAAGAAAAACAATATACACTAAATGACCTGGTTATATTAAAAAATGTTCGATGTGATAAAAAGATTTGGCGTAGGCATGAGAGAGATCTCTGGGATAAAATTATCATGTAGATATTATATTTTGTCCGGAGGAAATTGTGAGAAACGTATATAAGATAAATGATAACTGGACCTTTAAAAGAGGCGAAAAAGCCCCTGAAACAGTTAATATACCTCATTGTTACAACGCTGTGGACGGCCAGGACGGCTCAAAGATGTTCCGTGGAGTTATGACTTATGAGAGAGACCTGGAGGTAACCGGCGATGATCTTAAGCGCACTGTAATCCTGGAAGTTGGTGCTGCGTCCCTTAGCAGCAGAGTATTTGTAAACGACAAGCTCTGCCATGAGCTCAGATGCGGCTTTTCAATGTTCAGAGCAGATATTACGAAGCTTCTGACTATCGGCAGCAATACAATCCGCATAGAAGTCAGCAATGCTGTAGATAACACAATTTACCCCGCTATGGCCGATTTTTCTTTCTACGGCGGAATATACAGAGATGTAAACATCATAATTGATGATGATCTTCATTTTGAAGAGATAGGCAAAGGACGTGACGGAATATATGTAAATCCCAAGGTTTGCGGGGATGATGGAGAGCTCTTTGCAGATGTTTTTGTTAAAAGAGAAAACGGATACGCAGGGAATGCAACCTGCATGCTCAAAGTCATCGACAGAGAAAGTCATGAAGAAGTGGCCTGCTCATCTGCGGAAATCCGTGGCAGCCACACTAATTTGACCGCTGCCATTTCGGAAGTGAGCCTGTGGGACGGAGTCAATGGTCCATTTTTATATGACGCAGTTTTTGAACTCTTTGACGAAAGTGGCAATCTGTGCGACACAAGGACGATTCCTGTGGGCTTTAGAACAATTGAGTATTCCCCGGAGAAAGGTCTTTTGCTAAACGGAAAGCCCTACAAGCTCCACGGTGTTGCCAAACATCAGGACTTTGGTGGTCTCGGAAACGCCATTACGGAAAAAGAGCTGCAGACAGACCTTGCACTTATCCTGGAAATGGGTGCCAATTCCGTGAGATGCTCTCATTACCAGCACTGTGACAGATGGTATGAGCTGTGTGATGAAGCAGGTCTTTTGGTTTGGGCGGAGATACCGGTCATAAGCTCAGTTCCGCAGAAGCGAGAGGCTGATGAAAACGCCATGAACCACCTGGAACTCCTTATAGATCAGGTCAGAAACCACACCTGCGTTTACTGCTACGGCGTGCAAAACGAAGTCTGCATGGTTTCCAAGAATGAATACACTTTTAATCTGGTGGACAGGCTCAGCAAAAAGGTAAGAGAGCTGGATGAGAGCCGCCTTATAGCACAGGCCAATGAGTGTGGCACCGAAGATGATTCGCCAATCCTTAATTACACGGATATTCTGGGATACAACTTATACTATGGCTGGTATTACGGACAAATAGAGGATCTTCAGCCAAGGCTTGACAGTATACACTCTGCAAATCCGGAAAAACCCCTTATACTGACGGAGTACGGAGTTGATACCAACGTAAGATTCCACAGCACAGAGCCAAAAGCCAACGATTACAGCGAAGAATATCAGCTGTTATTTTCCGAAAACGCCATAAATGCTGTAGAAGAGCGCAGCTTTATGGCCGGAGGATATGTCTGGAACATGTTCGATTTTGGCAGCGCCGGAAGGGCAGAAGGCGGAGAAAAGGGCAAGAATCAGAAAGGCCTTGTGACTATAGACAGGAAGATCAAAAAGGACGCGTATTATCTGTACAAAGCCCACTGGTCCAAGGAGAAGTTCATTTACATAGCAGGCAGGAGATACGTCAACAGGCCCGGCGATTTGACGGATATTACAGTCATTTCCAATGTAAAAGAGCTTTCGCTTAAGGTTAACGGTACTGATATAGATAAGAGGCCTGTAGAGGGCGCAATGACCGTATTTAAGGATGTAGCCATAAAGCCCGGTGAAAATGAGATTGTGGCTTATTGCGAAGGGCTTAGCGATCAGATCACTGTCAATTCGGTAAAAGAGCCTGATCCTTCCTATATCTGTGAGAAAAAGACAGATTCGGAAAACGCAATTAACTGGTTCGAAGGGCTTGATCCCGAGACCATGGAAAAAGTGGACAAAACCGAGCTGAATCCAAGCTGCTTCACTTTTGAGGACCAGATCTGCGATATTTTTGAAAATAGTGATGCTAAGGCAGTGTTTATCAAGTACCTGAAGCCTATAACCGAGGGACCACGATTTGATCCTTCATCACCGATAACAGTGAATGCACTGCTTGGCTTTGTAAAAGCCCTGAACATACCGGAGTCGCTCCTTGTTTCCTGTGAGCAGGAGCTTAACAAGATTAAGAAATGAAGAGGTGAAAAATGAGTTTTTCAAAGGATTTTTTATGGGGAGCTGCTTCCGCAGCACACCAGATTGAAGGTGGATACTTAGATGACGGCAAAGGCCTTGGAATCTGGGACCATTTCGAGCACGAGGAGGGACGCATTGAGTTTGGCGAGAATGCTGATGTTTCCTGTGATCACTACCATCACATGAAGGAAGATATTGCTCTTATGAAGCAGATCGGCTTAAAGAGCTACAGATTCTCCATAAGCTGGCCAAGAGTTATGCCCGAGGGAATCGGAAAGGTGAACGAAAAGGGACTTAAGTTTTACTCAGACCTTGTGGATGAGCTTAAAAACGCAGGAATTGAGCCCATGGTAACTCTTTTCCACTGGAACCTTCCCATGGCGCTCTATGAAAAAGGCGGCTGGAAGAACCCTGAGATTGTAGACTGGTTTGCTGAATATGTAGAAGTAGTGGTTAAGTGCCTTGGCGACAGGGTTAAATACTGGATGACCTTCAACGAGTATCAGATGTTTGTGGGACTTGGTTACCAGATCGGTGCAATGGCACCCTTTGAGAACAATGATATAAAGACCATGCTGGATATCTCGGTAAATGTCTTTAAATCCCACGGAAGAGCCGTTTCTGTGATCAGGAAATACAGTAAGCTTGATGCCAAAATCGGAATGGCTCCCACAGGAAATGTGTGGGTTCCAAAGGATGACACTCCTGATGAAGTTGAGAAGTGCAGGAAAATGTCTTTTGCCATAGATCCGTATGGTTTCCTTATGGGAAATGCATGGTGGGCAGATCCGATATTCTTAGGACATTTCCCGGAAGGCTCAGAAGAAGCCTTTGGAGACATGCTTCCAAAGCTTACTAAAGAGGAGTGGGATGAGATAGCGCAGCCCCTTGATTTCTACGGCTTTAACGTCTATGAAGGAACTGTAAGATATCCGCTTGATCCAAACAACTACGGACCATACGAGTATCAGGGAAGTGCACACACAATGATGGGCTGGAGCGTTACGCCAAGAGTTCTGTACTACGCACCCAAGTTCTTCTATGAGAGATATCATAAGCCGGTCATGATTACCGAAAACGGAATGGCCGGCATGGACTGGAAGGCCCTTGATGGCAAGGTTCATGACTACCAGAGAATAGATTTCACAAACAGATATCTCTTGGAGCTTGAGAGAGCAATTGATGACGGCATCGAGGTCATCGGCTACCAGCACTGGTCAATCATGGATAATTTCGAGTGGTGCCACGGCTACAAGATGAGATTTGGTCTTATCTACGTCGATTATGAGACAATGGAGAGAACCCTTAAGGATTCTGCTTACTGGTATAAAGAAGTGATCGCAACAAACGGCGAGAGACTTCATAAACATTAAAAATTAACCCCTGTTCCTTGGAACAGGGGCTTTTTTTACTTTATTCGTTTGATCTCGGCGAATCGGATCTCGAGAGGAGCCAGAACAGGCGAGTATTCGTAGACTCCGCTTTCGATCAGCCTGTATTCCTTGTGCATTCCGGGAACACAGTAGCCTTTTATTATCTCGACATCGCTTGGATCCAAGGGAACAGCACCCATCTTAAGCCAGATGTCATAAGCACTTCCGTATTCTCTGTTTACAAAGAGCTCTTTGATGCAATAGTTGCCATCCTCAAGATCTGTGAGCTTTATCTGGAACTGGAGGCTGTTTGTCATGTCAAAAGGCGTGTATCTGTTGGTCTCTGTCATATCAAACAGTTCACCCGAAGCAAACAGATTGCCGTAGTGTACGTAGTTGTAAGTGATGATCTGGTATGCATCAATGCTTCTTGTGATAAAGTAGCCTTCTCCTCCGGCTATGAGCTCATCTCCCAAAAGGCTTGCAAAATAGAAGCTGTAGTAAACGCTCTTTCTTATGCCGTTCGTGGTGTAGATACCAAGTCCTCCGTGGAAAAGAGTGTCCGGCAGAGCATTTTCTTCCAAGAGGTCCGTAAGTGACCAGTAGCCGTAGCTATCGAGCCTGTCGTAGTTCCTGAGGAGATTTTTAAGTATATAGCAGGATTTAAAGCAGGTGTCGCTGGCAAGATTTCGGTGGGAGAGGGTGAAGTTCCACTCTGTCATGTATATTGGCAACGAGCCGAATCCTGCTGAGGAAAAGATCTTTTTGATGCTTCCGATCCATAGCGAGAAATCGTCGGTTCTTTTCGGGAAGGAAAAAGAAACGCTTCCGATAGTTACATTCTGCTTGGCTGTAATAGGAATAATGTCGGAATAGTAGTGTACATTCAAAAACTCCGGTTCACAGTTATTCTTTTTGGTATATGCAAGGAAATCTTTGATCCACTTGTCAGTTCCTAAGTTTTCCATATACAGAATTGAAGGGGATCCAAATACAAGCTTGTCGTCAACTCTTTTTACTGTGCGATAAGTGGCTTCGTAGAAGCGCATAAACAGTGGGTCATCGCCAAAGCCGAACATGGACTTGGGTGTTACAGGTTCATTCCATACGCAAAAGAGCCATGATCTGACTGTGTTGGTGCCATAGCGCTCCAAAAGATGCCTTGTGAAGTTGTCGATGAACTGTTCCCACTCTGACATGTGTTTGGGTGGGCTTGTTATCATCGGCGAATAGAAAATAGTCTTATTCGGATCGGCAGCGAGGTCCCTTGGCATGAAAGAAAGCTGTATAAGGGGCTTTAAACCGATGGAAATAAGGAAATCAAGCGCCATATCAACCAAAGTGTAGTGGAAGGTCAGTTTGCCATTAATTCTTGAAACGACCATCATGTCATCGGAAAGAAGGCCATGGAACTTGATGTATTCATAACCAATGTTATTTTGAAGGTCTATGAGCATGTTCTGAATGTCCCGGTTTAACAGCTCTTTTGCCCTTCCGACGGTAATAAATTTCTTAAAGGTATGCTTTAAGGTTCTTACGCTGCTACTTGCTGAGGCGACGATTTCTTCAGACTTTTTTATGTTTTTGGTGCTGATCGCGTGTGGCTGATCCTTGATATCTCCCAGATATTTTGTCAAAAGA
This sequence comes from Butyrivibrio sp. VCB2001, assembly GCF_000423965.1. Taxonomy (NCBI): domain Bacteria; kingdom Bacillati; phylum Bacillota; class Clostridia; order Lachnospirales; family Lachnospiraceae; genus Butyrivibrio; species Butyrivibrio sp. VCB2001. The sequence continues at coordinate 159,258 of NZ_AUIZ01000006.1, forward strand.
TGCAGATAATTACTGGGCTCCATATGCAGGTAGTTCAGTGTTGAGGAAGTCTCTGAAGCAGAGATATTCTGTCCTCTTTGCTTTCTATAAGTGCTTGGAAGTGTTCCGTATTGTTTTTTAAAGCTGCGGACAAAGGAATGAGACTCTGTAAAGCCGTTCCTGACAGCGATACTCTCGATGGAGTCGTTGGTAGAAAGAAGATCCGTGAGAGCGTGGTTTAGCTTAACGGAAGTGTAGTACTGAGAGAACTTGACACCCATATTCTTCTCAAAAAAGTTGGACAGATAGGGCATCGAAAGGTCTTCTTCGGCTGCAAGATCGCTTAAAGAGAAGTTCTCAGCGTAATGGTCTTCAATGTATTTAAGCAGTCTTGTGAGTCTTGCTGCGTATTTCTGCTGGGTTTTAATGGCATTTGTGATCGGAACACTGAAATTTGCCAAAAGCTCAGCAACAAGATAATAAGCCAGGGAATAGTTTCTGTACTGGGATTCGTATGAATTATGAGCATTCTCGTTGAGCATGGTGGCAATTGCGAACTTTAAGCCATCAAACTTGGATAAGTCATCAGTTGTTGTTGTATTGCAGTCAAATACCATCTCATCGAGGTTGGCATCAAACTGGTTCATTCTTGATAAATCTATCTGGATAGCGATCATAACGGCGCTTTCAGACTTTAGGGAATGAATGGTATTGCTGTTGATAAGAATGATGTCCTCGCCGGTGAGCGTATATTCCGTATTATCGATGGATATGGTAATAGTTCCGTCCAGAATCATCAAAAGCTCAATACTTCTGTGCCAGTGATTATCAACGGAACCCAGCTTGTGCATGAAGATTTTAAGGGGAATATTAGGCGGGAACTCTATTATCTCGTGACGCTCTTCAAGATACATGATAAAACCTCATATAAGAAAAAATGTACGTTATGTGCACCTAATTTAAGGATATATCAAATGTTTTTTTCGGTAAAGGCAAAAAAGGTACAAAAATTAATGTGTTAAATCGGCAAAAAGAGACCTCAAAATTAAAAAACAGTTTTTTCTTAAAAATTGTACATGTTTTTAGAAAGGGGTGACCTAGGGAAGGGTACCCTTTAATTTGTATAATTGTTTCATCAAGAGAACAAGTGATTATTCCATGACATGGAGGAACCTATGGAACAGGAATTGATAATTGAAGTAAAAAACATGACCAAGAACTTTGGGATCACTAAAGCGCTCAGGGGAGTCGATGTAAAGTTCTACCGTGGTCAGATCCGTGGTCTTATCGGAGAGAACGGTAGCGGTAAATCAACCATAACATCAATCCTTGCAGGTATGCAGAAGGCTACCAGCGGCGAAGCGTTTTATAAAGGACAGCCCTGGGATCCCGACAGCATGGTAGAAGCTCAGAAGGCCGGCATCAGCATGGTACTTCAGGAAGCAAATACAATTCCTAACTGTACGGTAGCTGAAAACATCTTCGCAGGACGCTTCGATGAATTCTCCAAGTTTGGAATAGTAAATATGAAGAAGCTCAATGCTGCAGCTCAGAAGATGCTCGATGATTTCAATATCACCCACATCAAGGCTGCTGACAGCATCAACAAATACGGCTTCGAGGATAGAAAGCTTATCGAGATTGTGAGATGTGTTTCCGAGGATACAGAAGTATTCGTTGTCGATGAGACAACCACAGCACTCTCTCATGAAGGAAGAAAGCTCATATATGACCTGATCCATAAGCTTAAGGACAACGGTAAGTCAGTAATCTTCATCTCCCATGATATGGAAGAGATTCTGGAGCAGTGTACAGATCTTACAGTTCTTAGAGACGGCGAGATAATCGGTCATCTTAACAGAGAAGAGATGGATATGCCCAACGCGGAACAGGTTATCAGATACATGATGGTTGGTCGTGAAATCGGAGATGCTTATTACAGAGAAGACTACGACATTTCACATGGCGATAAGGTTGCGCTGGAACTTAAAAACGTAACACTTGGAGAGATAAAGGACTTTTCACTTCAGGTTCACGAGGGCGAGATCATAGGATTTGGCGGACTTAGCGGCTGCGGAATGCATGAGATCGGAAGACTTGCATTCGGACTTGAAAAGCCCGAATCCGGAGAGGTCTTAAGAGAAGGTAAGAAGATACACAACTGTAATGACGCCATCTCAGCAGGAATCGGATATATATCCAAGAACAGAGATACAGAGGCACTTATCCTCGAGGGTTCAATTCAGGACAATATCACACTTCCTTCAGAGAAAGACCTGGCAAAGAAGCTGTTCATCAAACCTTCCGATGAAAAGAACTTATCGGATAAAGAGATTGATTCCTTCAGGATCAAATGTAATGACGGTAATCAGTGGGTCAACACTTTGAGCGGTGGTAATAAACAGAAGGTTTCATTTGCAAAGTGGACTGCCAAGGGTTCTGATGTGATCATCATGGACTGCCCTACACGAGGCGTTGATATCGGTGTTAAGCAGTTTATGTACGCTCTGATCGCAGAGATGAAAAAACAGGGCAAAGCAATAATCCTCATCAGTGAGGAAATGGCAGAGCTCATCGGTATGGCAGACAAGATCGTAGTAATGAAAGATTTTGCCATCAGCAAAGAGTTTACAAGAAGTAAGGATCTGTCAGAGACAGATATTATCGAATACATGATCTGATCTAGGAGGAAAGAGATGTTTTCAAAAGCGTTTTTTAAAAAGCATGTATATGATATCGCGGCGTATGCCGGTCTGGCAGCGACTTTTATCCTGTTTCTCATATTCAGTAGAGAGAACCTCTCCTACAACGTAGGAACAGTACTGCAGGCAGCATCAGCGTATGCGATCTTATCCCTGGGAGCTGTGTTCGTTTATTCCATGGGATTTATGGATGTATCAATAGGACAGCAGATAGGTGTTTACTCCATCCTGATGATACTTATCTCGAATAAAATGGGCGGAAGCATTGCAGGAGTGGTACTTGGTTTTGTTGTTATCCTGGCCATCGCTCTGGTGTGCGGAGCCTTCAACGGAGCAGTTGCCGTATGGCTCAAGCTCCCATCAATCGTAACTTCGCTGTTCCTTATGTTCTTCTTTACAGGAGCGCAGCTCCTTCTTATGGAGAGCACCGGAAACAACACGATTTCCATTGAGGCAAGCATTAAGCCCTCAAGCAGAACAGCTTATAACTGGATCATTTTGGCAGCGATAGTGATAGTTGCACTACTTGTTACATTCCTTTTCAACTACACAAAGCTGGGTAAATATACAAAGGCAATCGGAGCTAATGAAGTGGTCGCAGCTCAGAGCGGAATAAACACCACCAGATGGAAGGTAATAGCTTATATGACCTTTGGTGTGTGCGTAGCAATTGCATCCTTCATCATGCTGATGAGAACCGGAACAGCCGGAAAGGGAACAGGCGGCGGATATGCCATGGACGTAATGATTTGCCTGATCCTGGGCGGAATGCCTCTTTCAGGAGGAATGGTCTCAAAGGTAAGAAGTGCTCTGATCGGTACATTTACTTATGTGTTGCTGACAAATGATCTGACGACAATGGGTGTAGAGCTCAATTACATCAATTTCGTCAAGGCAATCATTTTCATAATCATTATTCTTATAACATGTCGCAAGAATAATGGGGTGTTACCAAGATGATTTTTACTGCTTTTGCAGGAAAAATACTTAATTTAAGGAGGAATTTATGAAGAACGCAGTAAAGAAATTTTTAGCAATGATGCTTGCAGGCGTAATGTCAGTATCACTTATGGCTTGCGGATCAAGCGGAAGTGGAGCAGCAAGTACAGATGGTGCTGCATCAAGTGAAAAGGCAGGCAAGAACTGCACAATCGGTGTAGCTTTCTATCAGGACAGTGGTCTTGCAACAGAGGCAACAAAAGCTTATCTCGACAACATGGCAGATACATTAAACTGCAAGTTTAAGTACACAGTATTATCTCAGACTGACGAAGGCGTAAACCTTACAAAGATCCAGGAACTCATCGCTTCAGGTGTTGACGGAATCATCTGCACAATGGATTCCGGTACAGCAGCTATCGTACAGGAGTGCGAGGCAGCGGGCGTATACATCGGCGGATACCTTTGCGATTACGATATTTCTTACACACAAGCTTATGATGCTGTATTTAAGAACGATCATTTCGTAGGAACAGCAATCGACGGTTATGCTCCTGATAACGTAGTAGTAGGACAGCAGATGTTTGACAGCCTTCTTGAGTACAACGAGAGAAACGCAGATGCTCCTATAACACACGTTTCACTGGCTATCTTCCCTGTATGGGCTTTCCCTGCACAGACACTTGCAGCTCAGCAGTTCATCGCAGCAGTTGACGAGTACAACAAGACAGCTGACGTTCAGATCACATGTGATCCTTTGAACGAGGAGACAGACGTTTTAGCATTCTCACCTATGGACAGCACATACTTTGCTAAGCACGAAGGCATTCAGGCAATCATGAGCTTCGCAGCAGGTACAGGTTTTGTATATCCTGTAATGGTTCAGACAGGAAACGATAAGAACATCAAGCTCTTCACAACAGGTTTTGACGGTGGTGAGGAGAAGAACTTCGGCAGCGCAGGAACAGGCACATATCAGCAGAACTGTGTAACAGCTGTTGAGACTATCACATATCCACTTGTACTTCTCTTAAACAAGATCAACGGCGTAGAGTTTAAGGACCAGCCTGAAGATGCAGAGAGAGTAAGCTGCGATCAGTTCATCATGAACAGTGATGAGGATATGGCAGCATTCCAGAAGAACATTTACTTCACAGCAAATGCTTCTGATGCACTCTTCACACCTGAAGAAGTACTCAACATGACAGCTTATGCTAATCCTGATGCTACTTACGAGCAGCTCAAGAAATCTATTTCAACACTTACAGTTGATTCACTTAAGTAATTAAAAGAAATGCTAATGAAATGGTAATGATGTGGGGGATATTTATTATCCCCCAGGCATCATCCTGGTAATGAGGAAACGATATGAATACAAATAAAGGCTTAGAGATATTCAAAAAAATAGGGTTATCTGTCATTTTTCCATTATTGATGTTTGTGGTGATGCTGATCATTACCGGTACTAATGAAAAATGTTATGTCAATGGAAAGCTGATCTTCCTTTCGGGAGATATGGTGCAGCAGGTATTTCTTAATGCTTCCATGACAATCTGCGTGGCTCTGGCAATATGGATCCAGCTCAAAAACGGAAGATTTGATTTCTCCGGCGGAGCAACCATGATCCTTACAGCTATTGTTGCAGGACACATTGGTTATGACACCAGAAACCCATGGCTTGCGCTTATTATTGCAGTAGTACTGGCAGTTGTCTTAAGCATGTTCACAGCAACTGTGTACATCTTAGGTCGTATTCCGATCATCATATGCACGATCGGTATGACTCTTTTCTATGAGTCACTTACATACCTTGTATTTGGTGGACAGGGTATCAGAGTATTTTACTCCACCGTGGAGACATCAGTATTCGGAAGACTTCCCGGAATCTTCCTTCCTGCAGGACTCGCAATACTTGCATTTGTGGTATTTACCTACTTTACCGCAGCCGGAAGAAAGGGAAAGATCTTATCAAACAACCAGAGAGCCGGTGTAAACATCGGTATCAACGAGAAAAAGAATGTATTCACAACATACATCTTTTCAGGAATCATCCTTGGATTTGCAGCAATCATCTACGTATCACAGCATGAGGTTGGCCCTCAGTCAGGACTTGCCACATCAGGAATAATGTTTTCTTACATCGTTCCTGTATTTATGGGAACCTTCATCGGACTTGCAAGCTGTGACGTTATCGGTATCGCGATCGCTGCAATCGGTATGGAAATCATGAACTACGGACTCAACTGTCTGAACCTTGGAGCAGGCGGATGGCAACAGATCATCCTCGGAATCTTCGTACTTGGATTCTACTCATTCTCAGCTCAGACAGATAAGATACAGGCATTATTTGCCAGAATGAAAGCCGGAAAGGCAAAAGCATAAAGAGGTTATTTCAATGGATTTAAAGGCAAAGCCATTTTATTTATCAGATGAAGATATTAAGTGGGTTGAAGAGACCAAGGCTTCTCTTACATTAGATGAAAAGCTCGGACAGCTCTTTTTCCCAATCGGATATTCCCCAAACGAGCAGTATCTGCAGTATGAGATACTCTCCAAGAACCCCGGCGGACTTATGTTCAGAACGGGAAAGACTGAGGAGCTGTTTGATGCATACTCATATCTTCAGACAAACAGCAAGGTTCCGATGCTTCTTGCAGCAAATCTTGAGGCGGGCGGAGACGGAATCGTACTTGAGGGAACATCATTCGGAAAGCAGATGCAGGTTGCAGCAACAGGAGATCCCGAGCAGGCATACAGACTTGCAAAGGTGAGCTGCAGCGAAGGACAGGCAGTAGGATGCAACTATGCATTCGCTCCTGTTGTGGATATCGATTATAACTATCACAGCCCCATAACCAACGTCAGAACCTATGGCTCTGACCCTGAGAAGGTCAAGAAATTCGGCCTTGAGTATATGAGAGGGGCAAAAGAGTGTGGCTCAGCAGTAGCCATCAAGCACTTTCCCGGAGACGGCGTAGATGAAGTTGATCAGCATATATTAACCAGCGTAAACAGTCTCAGTTGTGAGGAATGGGATGCGACATACGGCGACGTTTACAAAACCCTTATCGACGAAGGCGCTCTGTCAGTAATGGTTGGGCATATCGCGCTTCCTTCTTATCAGAAGAAATTTAACCCGGGCCTTCCCAAGAAGCTTATACCGGCTTCACTTTCACCTGAGCTTTTACAGAATCTCCTTAGAGATCAGCTTGGATTTAACGGAATGATAATCACCGATGCTACCCCTATGGTTGGCTTCCTCTGCGCAATGGATAGAGAAAAATCAGTTCCGTACTGCATTGAAGCAGGTTGTGACATGATCCTGTTCAACAAGGATTATGACGAAGATATTCAGTTTATGAAGAAGGGTTACGAGGAGGGAATTCTCTCTGAGAAGCGTTTGGATGAAGCACTTACACGTATTCTTGCCATGAAGGCTGCACTTAGACTTCATGAGAAAAGAGCTAACGGAACTCTTGTACCTGATAAAAAGAATCTTCCTGTTATCGGCAGCGATGAGCATGTTGCCTGGGCAAAAGAGTGCGCTGACAAGTCTGTGACACTGGTAAAGGATACACAAGCTCTTTTACCCATATCTCCTAAAAAGCACAAGAGAGTGCTGTATGAGATCATGGGCGGATGTGCTTCTGAGAAGAGAGTAGAAGAGACCTTTGTAAAGCTCATGGAAGCTGAAGGTTTTGAGATGATTCCTTACGTTAAAGAGGAATTTGATTTCAACAAGCCCATCAAGTTTGAGTCAGTTACCGAGTTCAGAAACAAGTATGACCTTGTTATCTATCTCGGAAATGTGGAGAATGCTTCAAACAAGACCACAGCAAGACTTAACTGGCACACCATCTTCGGAGCAGGCAACAATATTCCATGGTTTGTGGAGGTTGTTCCGACAATGTTCATTTCACTGCAGATTCCATATCATCTACTGGATGTGCCGATGATCAAGACCTACATCAATGCATATTCAAATCATGATTACGTGATCGAGTCAGTGGTTGAGAAGATCCTTGGCAAGAGCGAGTTTAAGGGTGTAAGCCCCGTTGATCCGTTCTGCGGAAAAGAGTACTTGGCATATTAACTTTGGAGGTAGACAAATATGGTAATCGACAAATTATCGGATTTCGAAGGCTTTTTAGAGGTGGTAGAGCAGTGCAAGGGAGATGTTGAACTGGTTACACCTGAAGGTGACAGACTTAATCTTAAGTCAAAGCTTTGCCAGATCATAGCATTATCCAGTGTATTCCCTCAGATTGCTGAGATCCCCAACGTTGAAGTATTTGCGCATCAGCCGGAGGATATGGAGAGGATCGCAAAATTTTTATTTAAGTAATTTGTAGCCTGGATATGAGAAATTCATGTCCGGGCTAATTCTCATATTTGATAAAGGGAAAACTAGTATGAAAATCGTTGATGTAAAGATAAATGGAATTGAAAATCCAATAGGGTTCTCATACCCGAAGATAAAGTGCAGCTGGAAGGTGGCCGAGACAACCGGAAAATATCAGGTACGCTCTAAGATCGTTGTAAGCGAAAAAGAGGATTTTTCCGAGATTCTCTGGAGCAAGGAAGACCACGATCTTGACTGGATCGGAGAGATTATAGATATAACTCCAAAGCCCAGAACAAGGTATTATTTCTACGTCGAAGTTACGGATGACGAGAATAATACTGCAAAGAGTGATGTATGCTTCTTTGAGACGGGCAAGATGACTGAGAAGTGGAAGGCTAAGTTCATTGGAACAAATGAGGAGCCTTCTTTCCACCCCTGCTTTGTAAGAGAGTTTTCTCTTGATGGGGTAAAAGAGATCAAGGAAGGCCGTATTTATGTGACAGGACTTGGTCTGTACGAGGCATATCTTAACGGCGTTAAGATCGGCGACGACTATCTTGCACCTTTCTGCAACGACTATAACAAGGGCATTCAGTATCAGACCTATGATATTACGGACCTTCTTGGGGCAGAGAACAAGCTCTCTATCATCTGCGGAAACGGCTGGTACAAGGGCCGTCTAGGTTACGATGGCGACGTTTCATACTATGGCAATAAATTTGGCGTCATTGCGGAAGTTTACGTAAATGGCAAGCTCACTGTCATGACAGATGAGAGCTTTAAATACTGCGGAAGCGATATTGTTTCCAGCGATATTTACGACGGTGAGGAGTATAACCGCCTATATTGGAAAGATAAGGAAAATGAGTATAAGCCTGTGACCGTATGGAAGGACAACAAAGATACAGTGGCAAGGCTTGTGGAGAGATACAGTCTGCCTGTTGTGGTAAAAGAGACTCTTCCTGTAAAAGAGATCATCGATACCCCTGCAGGTGAGAAGGTGCTGGATTTTGGTCAGAATTTTACGGGATATGTGTCCTTTAAGTCAAAGCTTCCAAGCGGAACCAAGGTTGTTCTTGATTTCGGCGAAGTCCTTCAGGAGGGCAATTTCTACAATGCCAACTACAGATCTGCCAAGGCACAGTTTACCTATGTTTCAGACGGATCAGATGAGACTGTTCGTCCACACTTTACCTATTATGGATTCAGATATGTGAGAGTAACAGGCTGGGAAGGTGAGCTTCGTGCAGAGGATTTCACCGGAAACGTAGTCTATTCAGACCTTGAGACCACAGCGACCTTGGACACTTCAGATGCCAAGCTGAACAGACTTGCAAGCAACTGCTTGTGGGGACAGAAGTCCAACTTCCTTGATATGCCAACAGATTGTCCTCAGAGAGATGAGCGTCTTGGATGGACCGGAGATGCACAGGTTTTTGCTCCTACTGCCTGCTTTAACATGGACACGAGAGCTTTCTACAGAAAGTTTTTATACGATCTTCATCTGGATCAGATGGATCACGACGGGATTGTTGCTAACTTTATTCCAAATATCAGCAAGGCTCCCAGCGGAAGCAGCGTATGGGGCGATGTTGCCACATTCCTGCCAATGGCTCTGTATGAGTACTACGGAGATGAGGATGAGCTTAGGGCCAACTATCCTCTGATGAAGGACTGGGTGGATCATGTCATTCATGAGGACGAAGAGCACGGTGATACCGGCCTTTGGAACTTTGGCTTCCATTTCGGTGACTGGCTTGCTCAGGACGGAATCAGCCCTCAGAGTATGAAGGGCGGCACAGATGACTATTTTGTGGCATCTGTCTACTACTATGAATCACTTATTAAGGCAGGAAGCGCAGCCAGAATCCTTGGCTATGTCGATGACAGCATAAGATATGCAAAGCGCGCAGAGAAAGTAAATACCGCGATCTTAAACGAGTATTTCTCACCCAGCGGAAGACTTGCGATTGATACACAGACAGCGTACCTTATCTGCCTCAAATACAAGATTTTTATCAGCAGGGACAAGATTATTAACGGCCTTAAACTCAGGCTCAAAAAGGACTGCTACAAGATTAAAGGCGGCTTTGTAGGAGCTACAATGATGTGTCAGGTGCTTGCTGAGAACGGTATGGAGGATATTGCCTACTACATCCTGTTTCAGGAAGGCTTCCCCGGATGGATGCACTGCATTAACCTCGGAGCAACCACTATCTGGGAGAGATGGAACTCTATCCTTGATGACGGAACCATCAGCGGAACAGGCATGAACTCGCTCAATCACTATTCATACGGCTCTGTCATGGAGTATGTTTACCGTTTTATCGCCGGAATCCAGCCTAATTCAGCAGGATTTAAGAGCGCATATATTGCGCCTCAGCTCAGCTCGAGGCTCAGGTATGTGAACTTTGAGTACAACTCTGTAAGCGGTAAGTATGCATCCTGCTGGAAGATAAACGATGACGGCACAATAACTGTAAGAGCCGAAGTCCCTTTCGGATGTTCTGCGGTTTACAGACTGCCCGGAACAAACGGCGAGGAGGTACAGCTGGAGGCAGGAGTTTTTGAAAAGACCTATAAGCCCGCCAGAGATTACAGGCTCATGTATACCATGGACACAAGGCTTGAGGAATTTGCCGAGGATAAAAGAGCTCTCGACATAATAAAAACTGATCTTCCCCTTGCATATAAGCTAATAGAAAGCAAGGACGTAGAGAGCCTTGGACTTACACTAAATGAGTTGCAGACCATGTTCTTTATGGGCTTTAACCCGCCTATGGTCATGGCAGCGGCAGAGAAACTGCTTGCACTTAAAAAGGAGTGGAAATAATGAGACAGGTTTTTAACCCCTATTTGCCGCTATATGAATATATTCCCGACGGAGAACCAAGGGTATTTGACGGAAGAGTTTATATCTACGGATCACATGATTTCGCAGGCGGAGAGAAGTACTGCATGGGAGATTATGTGACCTGGTCTGCACCTGTAGAGGACCTGACAGACTGGAGATATGAAGGCGTTATCTATAAGAGAACCCAGGATCCTTCAAATGCAGATAACAAGATGGATCTGTGGGCTCCGGACGTAGTAAAGGGCGCAGATGGCAGATATTACATGTATTATTGCTTCTCTTTTAACCCGGAATTTGGCATGGCAGTCAGCGATTCACCCGCAGGACCTTTTTCCTTCTACGGACATGTTGAGTATCCGGAGGATGTGATGGGAGGAAAAGAGCTTCACGAGAACTTCCCGTTTGATCCCGGAGTACTGGTAGATGATGACGGAAGAGTCTTTTTATACTACGGATTCAGCCCGGCAAAGCCACTTCCTGCGCCTCCGCTTGAAACATTCCTTGAAATGGGAATGAGCAGGGAAGAAGCACAGGCGCAGCTTCAGGCTATCGCTAATACCAAGTTTTCAGATGGAGCCTTTGTTGTAGAGCTTGATAAGGATATGCTCACAGTTAAGGGAGAACCCCATCTGATGGTTCCCGGTGAAAAGATTGCAGGGGGTACAGGATATGAGGGACACGGCTTCTTTGAGGCCTCTTCGATGCGCAAGATAGGAGATAAGTATTACTTTATCTATTCAAGCTCAGTTAGTCATGAGCTGTGCTATGCTACATCTGACTATCCGGACAAAGAGTTTACCTACGGCGGAGTGATCGTATCCAACGGAGATATCGGCTATAAGGGAAATGTAAAGCCCAGAGCCATGATGGGCAACAACCACGGAAGCATTATCGAAATAAATAACAAGTGGTATATATTCTATCACAGGCAGACTCACGGCACTGAGAGCTCAAGACAGGGCTGTGCTGAGGAGATCCATGTTGCAGAGGATGGCAGTATTGCACAGGTTGAGCTCACAAGCTGCGGCCTTAACGGCGGAGCTCTGGCAGGCAAGGGAACTTACTCAGCTGCCATTGCATGTAACCTTATGTGCAAAGAGAATGACAAAAAGATTGTTTACGGACAGTCTCTTAAGGACTCTCAGCCCTATATTTTCCAGAAAACCGCTGAGAAGGAAGAGGAGTCGGAGCAGTATATCGCAAATGTCTTTGACGGTGTTGTTGCAGGATTTAAGTATTTTGACTGCAAGGGCGTTAAAAAGATCCGGGTAGAGGCAAAGAGCTATGGAAACGGTAAGCTTCTTATATCGCTGGATTCTGAAGATTCTGCGCCGATTGGCGAGATCTCTTTTGCGAAAGCAGATGATGGGTTTGCAGAGTATGAGACAAGCGTAGATATTCCGGATGGGATCCATGGCCTGTTCTTTAGCTTTATAGGTGATGGAAAGATTGATTTTAAGAGTTTTACATTGGAGTGATGAAAGGAGCTGTTATGAAATATAAGGCTGTAATTTTCGATTTGGATGGGGTTATCTGTTTTACGGATGAATATCATTATCTGGCGTGGAAAGAGCTGGCAGATGAGCTGAATATTCCCTTTGACAGGACAATAAATGAGAGACTCAGGGGTGTCAGCAGAATGGATTCTCTTGAGATAATTCTTGAGAAATACACAGGTCCTGCGCTTTCAGACGAAGAGAAGGAAAGACTCGCTACCAAGAAGAATGATATCTACAGAAAGAGTCTTGAGAAAATGTCTCCTGCAGATCTCTCGGATGAGGTCAAAGAGACTTTAAATGCCCTTAGGGATAAGGGACTTAAGCTGGCTATTGGTTCATCCAGCAAGAATACCAAGTTTATACTTCAGAGAATCGGCCTGGAAGGTTTCTTTGACGCCATAAGTGATGGCACAAATATCACAAGATCCAAGCCGGATCCGGAAGTTTTCTTAAAGGCTGCTGAGTTTGTGCTCGAGGAGCCAAAGGACTGCCTTGTTATCGAAGATGCCGAAGCCGGCATAGATGCTGCAGTTGCAGGCGGATTTGATGGTGCCGGTATCGGAAGTGCAGCAAACTACTCCAAGGCAACTTATCATCTGGACAGCTTTAAGGATATTTTGGAATACGTTTAATTGTAGAGCTTTTCCTTTGCGGCTTTTTGACGCAGGAGAAATACTACTACAGCGCAAATCGCCAGTATGATGGCAGCCCATACCCATACAGGAACAGTAAGGATGTTAAAGCACCTTACGCGGATCCACATACGGTTGATGACTTCGCTCTTTGCCTGGTCGAAGTAGACCATGATGGAAGCGCGGTCTATGACCTCTGAAGAAGGGTACTGGGCGCCTAATTGGCGTTTAAGCTGTTCCTCGGGAACAGTCAGCACATAATCTTCATCATCAGGGTCTCCTGAGAAGAAATATCCAACGGGGTAATCTGTTGCCTCGTCTTCATCCTCTGCACCGTAATTCCACTCAAGATATTCAAATACGCGTCCATCGTCTCCTCCGGAGATGACAGAGGTATATCCGATATAGTACATGTTGCGGATAGCGTTATCAGGTCTTGAAATAAAGTTGATGAATGCTTCTGCAGCCTGCTGTTTGGCAGGATCCTGGGAAATTCCCTTCTTGAGCATTACCCATCCGTCAAAGTATATATTGGTACTCTCCTTAGGAGCAGCGAAGTTCAAGTAGTAATCGTCTTCTTCGGCCTGATCCATGGCATATACAGCATCTCCGGACCACTGGTAGTTTGCAACAACCTTACCTGTGATCATATCGGCTTTTCCTGAGTCTGTTTCAAAGGAATACAGATTGTCTTTTACCTTCTGCAGATACTCTTGCACGTTATCCACTGTCTCCTGGGAGACATCATTCATCTCGGTCTGAAGGGCCATGGCATAGTCCGGTCTTGATCTGAATTCTTCGGATGTCAAAAGATCTGACTTAAGAGCGCCGACAGCGGCAAAATAAGCGTCTCTGACATTGTCTTTGATGGTAACCTGTCGGCGATAAGCCGGGTTTTCAAGAAGCTTCCAGGTAGAAGCTTCCTCTTCGCTTACAACATCGGGATTATATACAAAACCGGTTATACCCCACATATATCCTGCAGCGCAGCGATCCCAGGTAACCCCGTTAATATCGTGAGTCTCAAAGATGTTTCTGATGTAGGGAGAAACGCCTTTGATGTAGTAGTTGGTTTCTATCTCGGGGTCAAAAAACTCATCTGAGAGGGGCTGAACCATATCATCTGCCATGAGCTTCATGATCATGTACTCCGAAGGGCACACAAGGTCATAAACATCGCCTATTGTGAGCATGTTGTAGAGATCTTCGTTGGTACCGAAGGTGGAATATTCGACATTAACTCTTTGGCCGTAGGTCTCGTAATACCATTCCTCAAAGTCATCAACCATGGAATTCTCGCCAAAAATATCGCCGCTCTCAAGGTCAATCACTTCGTCTTCACCCCAGTCCCCCTGGTCTATATACTCTTCCCAGTTGCAGATTCGCAGTGTTACGGGCTTCTCAGCATCTGAAGTAGCGTATACCGGACGGGAGCAGGTGGTAATAACGCTTGTTATTATAATAATAGCCGTTAGTAGTCTTGCTTTCATCAGGCTCTCTCCTCTTTAATTGCTCGTCGCTCGAATTTCAGATTCCTTACGGCGACGATAATGATAACGATCAGAAAGATCAGCGTTGATAATGCCCACAGCGCTGTCTTTATATGAGTCTGCGAACCTTTTGTGGCGTTGACTACGTAGGTGCTGATGGTGTCAAAGGTTGCCGGTTTGGTATAGGTTGCAATGAAATAGTCATCCAAAGAAAGTGTTATCGCCAGTGAAAAACCGGAGATAATACCTGAAAGTATCTGAGGAACAACCACCTTGGTAAGTGCCTGGAAAGGTGTAGCGCCAAGGTCCAGAGCAGCTTCGTAAAGGCTGGAATCCATCTGCTTGAGCTTAGGGATGACAGAGAGATATACAAAGGGTGCGCTCAGTGTTACATGGCCAAAAAGCAGCGGAATGAAGCTGTCCTTGTTAATGCCCAGAACAACTACAAGCAGAATGCACAGCGAGAAGCCGGTAACAACATCAGCGTTGATGACCGGAATCTGGTTTACTGTGTCCATTACTGCTGTTGTACGTCTCTTTGAATAGAAGGCTCCTATTGCGCCTAAAGTTCCAAGGAGAGTAGCAAGCAGTGCTGATGCCAGGGCAAGCAGGATCGTGCCCAGTATCATCTCCTGAAGCTCAGGGGTAGTGAAGAGCGTCACATAGTTTTTCAGTGTAAAAGAGCGTATGGCTCCGATCTGCGTTGAATCAGTGAAACTGTACAGCGCAAGCACAAGGATCGGTACATATAAGAAGAGGATGACCAGAATCGGTATTCCAGCCCTAGCTATCTTTTTTGTCATAACAGTGCACCTCCTGCCTTAGCTGTTTCGCCCCTGTCGTCATCATTAATGATGTTGAAAATACATATGATGCCCAGCAGGATAAGTGCAATCATGGAACCACCGTTCCAGTTGTATGCGGAGAAGTAGCTGCCGATAAGACTACCCATGATGTAGGTGCTGTTGTAGAGCATATCCAGTACCACATAGTTGGTCATTGCAGGCAGAAGCACCATGGATACTCCGCTTATGATGCCCGGAAGAGAAAGGGGCAGTGTTACGCGCAGGAAAGCATGCCTGTCGTTGGCACCCAGGTCTTTTGCCGCCTCGATCAGAGAAGCGTCCATCTTGGCAAGGGTGTTGTAGATAGGCAGGATCATGAAGGGCAGGAAATCGTAAGTCATACCAATAACTGAGTTAAGGAACGGATGGTATGCAAGATTTCCCTCTATCAGGTCCAGGATCTCCTTGAGCGCTGTAATACGGAGCGAGAAGTTGATCCACATGGGCATGATGAAGATCATGATAAGTACGGTATTTTTCTTGAGTCTCCCTGTGGTGAGAATGTAGGCAGTAGGATAAGCCAGCAGCAAACATACAGCTGTGGTTGTAAGCGCAAGGGCAAAGCTGTAGAACAGCGTTCCCAACGTATTAGGATCAGTAAAAAAGTCTGTCAGGTTCCGGAGCGTGAATTCCCCCTGTCCGTTGGTAAAGGCGTAGTAGAACAATACCAGAAGCGGAGCCACTACAAAGAGCAACAGGAATACGGCATATGGGATACCTAAGGTTTTTCTGGAAAATCTCATATGCGCCTCCTTATTTCTTAACGGTAAATTTCATCTTATCAAGAGGCAGGATAAGGCCGACTCTGTCGTCCATATTCCAGAGATATTCATCATTAACAATGAAATCCTGCCCGAAATCGGTGTTGATAACGTAGCTGTAGTGGTCTCCCTTGTAAATAAGGTTGCTGATAAAGCCTTCTACCAGTACCTGCTCGTCATCAGTGTTATCTATCATGCGTATGTCGCCGGGCTCTATAGCTGCGACAATATGTATCTTGTCTGGATCAATGACCTCTCCGTGCTCGTCCAAAAGCTCGTGATTTTCATTTCTACGGCTGCCTTTGATGAGCTGAGTCAGGCTGACATCAAGCTCTTTATTATTGAACTCGAGACGGTGATTTCTGTTCATGTCTACGTGGAAGAAGTTGGTGTGGTTCTCGGCAAGCATGATATGGATGCCATCAGGCTCAACCTTGATGCCAACGTCACTGCCTACTTCTGCAGACTTGGTGTTCTGGATCACAACTTCATATCTGCCGGACTGAACGGTTATTTCATAGTGCATTCCCTTAAAGATAACAGATGTTACCTTTCCGCGGATCTGTCCGTCTCCGGGAGCTACAAGTTCAATATCTTCGGGACGTACAACGGCAGTGATCTGAGTACCCTGAGGCACATCATCGACGCACTGGAACAGACCACCTGCAAAACGCGCCTGCATGCTGCCGGTCATAATGCCGTTAAAGATATTACTCTCGCCGATAAAGTCTGCAACAAAGGCGTTCTTGGGCTCGTTGTAGATATCTTCCGGAGTTCCGATCTGCTGGATCTTGCCCTCTGCCATGACTACGATCTTATCGGACATGGTAAGAGCTTCTTCCTGATCGTGGGTTACGTAGATGAAAGTGATGCCCAGCTCATCGTGCATAGCCTTAAGCTCTATCTGCATCTCTTTTCTCATCTTGAGATCAAGAGCGCCAAGAGGCTCGTCGAGAAGCAGGATTTCAGGCTCGTTGACCAGCGCTCTTGCGATACCTACACGCTGCTGCTGACCACCTGAGAGGGTGGAAACGCTTCTTTTCTCAAAGCCTTCAAGGTCAACCAGCTCCAGGACCTTTTTGACCTTCTTCTTGATCTCATCTGCCGGAAGCTTTTTTAGCTTTAAGCCAAAGGCGATATTATCAAATATATTCATATGGGGAAACAGAGCATAGCGCTGGAACACCGTGTTGATGGGTCTCTCATACGGTGGCAGTTGCGAGATGTCTTTTCCATTCAAAAGGATATCTCCGGAGGTCGGCATGTCAAAGCCGGCGATCATCCTAAGAGTCGTGGTCTTGCCACAGCCTGAAGGTCCCAGGAAGGTGACAAATTCCCCGCGCTTTACCTCCAGATTAAAGTCCTCAACAGCCTTGAAGCCATCTTCGAAGATCCTGTTGATGTGTTTGAGTTCGATGATGTTATCGTTCGTGTTCCCCATTTTGGTAAGCTCCTTATCAAATCGCAATTCACTGTTTTCTATTTTATCACGTGGACGCTTTACTGTGGGAAAAAGTATATGAATTCTTAATCTTTCTTTTAAGTACGTTTTAAGTTGGATGCATATTATTGCTTTCAGACGAGCAAACATTTTAGGAGGAATGATCAATGATCAATAGAAAGATTATTTTGGCAATTATTCTGGGCACTTCAGTTGCTCTTACAGCGTGTGGGAGCGGTGCAACAACAGAAACACAGGTAAGCACTACGCAGGAGAGCACGGCGGAATCAGCAGGTGCAGAAAATACAGCCACAGAGGCCACAACAGATGCGGACTCAGCAGAAGAAACATCAGAGATAGTAACAAATCTGCCTCAAATAGATAATACAAAATGGCAGTACAATGAAGAGGACAATGTATACTACCAGCTTGGAATTCAGTATTGTGAGAATCCGGCTGATACAGAGTATGAGGAACTGGCGATAATTGTTCCGGCAGCTTACATGGATGCTACGGACAATGGAGACGGAACATATACATGTACGCTGAATACTACGGCTGAAATAAACGGATATACTGCAGAGACGGCACCAATCGTGTTCCCCGTAAATACACCCGGATATTCAGCACAGTCTCCAATGACTGAGTACAGCAGCGCATCAGAGTATACAGATGCAGGATACATCTATGTGCATGCAGGATGCAGAGGAAGAGATGCCGGAGCACCGGCCGGTGTTACCGATCTTAAAGCAGCTATACGTTATATAAGGTATAACGATGGCAATATCGCAGGAGATATGGACAGCATCTTTACATTTGGTATGTCAGGTGGTGGTGCGCAGTCAGCTCTTTTAGGAGTGACAGGTGATTCTGAGCTCTATGATGACTATCTTGAGGCAATCGGAGCTGTTATGGGAGTCAGCGATTCTGTGCTTGGATCCATGGGATGGTGTCCTATCACATCACTTGATTCTGCTGATGCAGCCTATGAGTGGATGATGGGAACAACTAGATCAGGTCTTACTGATGAGGAACAGAGCATTTCAGATGGCCTCACTGTTGCATATGCTGAATATATAAATAGTCTTGGGCTTACAGATTCAGAGGGAAATGCGCTTACCCTGGAAGAGAGCGAAGACGGAAGATATCAGGCTGGAAGCTATTATGAATACATGGTTAGCGTAATTGAGGAGTCGCTGAACAATTTCCTTGCAGATACTACGTTCCCGTATGATTCAGATTCTTCAAGTCAGGGACATCAGGCCGGAATGGGACCTAATGGAGGAAACGGAGGTCCCGGCGGTGGAAACGGTGGTCCCGGAAACGGAAATGGAGCTCCGGGCGGAGAAATGCCTGAGGGCGAGAAACCTGAAGGCGAGATGCCCGGCGGTGATATGGCAAGCGGTGCAGAGACCGGCGAAGTTGATTACACTGCTATAGACAATATATCAAGAACTGAGAATAATTCAGGTGTTTCAATTTCCGGAACCTTCGAAACCGCACAGGATTATATAGATGCACTGAACGCAAACGAAACATGGGTAACCTACGATGAGGCAACTAATACCGCGACAATCACAAGCATTGCTGATTTTGCAGAGGCGGTTAAGACAGCTTCCAAGGGCATCGCAGCATTTGACCAGCTTGATGAGTCACAGGGTGAAAATACTCTCTTTGGATATGGAGACGGAGAAGGTGCTCACTTTGATTCAATGCTTGTGTCAGTTTTGAGCGAGCTGGGATCAAGTTACGTTGCGGATTTTGAAGAGGACTTAAGCCAGGAAGATGAACTCGGACACACAGTAGATTACAGATTAAATATGTATTCGCCTCTGTACTACCTGCTTTCAAGTTCAGAAGGGTACGGTACATCAAATGTTGCTAAGTACTTCCGCATAAATACCGGATTATGGCAGAGCGATACTGCGGTTAATACTGAGGCCAATCTGGTTCTTGCGCTCCAGAACTATGGTTCAGAGGTTGATTATAGCTTTGTATGGGGCCAGGAGCACACAACAGCTGAAAGAGACGGCGATTCCACAACCAACTTCATCGAATGGGTAAATGCCTGTGTAGCAGCTGAAGCTGAATAAAATTAGCTCTTGAAAAAGACATTTAATAATATTAGCCTTCTATTAGGAAATTAGAAATTCCTGATAGAAGGTTTTAATTTTTGGAGGAGAGTAAAAGGAAATGAAGTTAGAGGGATTAAAAATCAATTTTCTCGGGGACAGCATCACAGAAGGTCATGGAGTATCTGATCCGCAGAACTTCTACTGGAGGAGGTTTGAGAAGGATGGCTGTATCTGCCGAGGCTATGGAATCGGTGGAACAAGAATAGCAAATCAGCAGGTTCCATACGATGTTGTTATGGACCAGTACTTTGCATCCAGAGTAGATGCAATGGATGAGGACGCAGATGTTGTCGTGCTTTTTGGCGGAACTAATGACTATGGTCATGGAGATGCAGCTAAAGGCCATATGAGCGATCGCACACCCGATACATTTTATGGCGCTTTGCATGATCTGTATCAGAAGGTTTTAAAGAAATATCCCGGAGCAACAGTTATAGTCATGACTCCGCTTCACAGAACAGAGGAAGACAGGGTATATAATGAGGTCGGCGTTCGCAACTGGGGTACTCTTTTGGATTACGTTGAAGTGATCCGTGAAGTTGCCCAGTACTATGCACTTCCTGTAGTTGATCTCTATAAAGAGAGCGGTATTGAGCCTCAGGAAGATTTCATACGAGAGAGATACTGCCCTGACGGTCTTCATCCAAACGACGCCGGACATGAGATAATCTACAAGCTCCTTAAATCCAAGCTTATGAATATGTAAGCTGATGAAGCACCCCCAGTGACTCATTGTGACAGAAGTGTGATGCAGACATTGTTAACATGGGTTTATGCTAAACAAACAGGGGGTAAGTATTATGTTTAAGAAGAACAAAGGAATCGTATTAGTGTCAGTAGCATGTGCCCTTATGTTATCGTTAGTTGCCTGCACGAAACAGGAACCTTCCGGAAACCAGGAAGAAGAGTTTATAACAGAAGGCGAAGACACAAAGACAACGGTGGAGTACCGGGAGTATACCGGCAAATACAAGGATTTGTTCCTTGCGCAGGTTGATAAGATCGCCGTTATCTCGCCTTCGGCGCTGCCAAGCAGACAGCAGGTAGATTCTACAATAGAAGGACTGAAGGCCTGGGGATATGAGCCGGTTGAAGGAAAGCATGTCTGCGCAGAGACACGCACTCTTGATGATATTTTGGATGACCTCACCTGGGCACTGGAGGATCCTGAGATAAAGGCTATCTTCTGTGTTCGAGGAGGATATGGAGCATCTGAGATTGCGGATGTGCTCCCGGAGGATATCATTAAGACATCTAATAAGCTGATCATAGGCTACAGTGACATAACAGTTTATCACTCAGCATGGACAAATGCAGATGTTGCTTCAATACATGCCTGCATGAGCGGAACGTTTAACGGATTGCCTGATAGCTGCGTTGAAGCAGAAGAAAAAATCCTTAAAGGTGAAGTTCCGACATATACATGCGATAGCGGCACTTACTGCAAGGAAGGCGAGGCCAAGGGAATACTTATAGGTGGCAATCTGTCTACATTTACCGCGGTCATTGATTCTGCCTATGATTGTACAAAGTCAGGACAGCCGTACATTCTTTTCCTGGAAGATGTGGGTGAGGACGTACAGCATATTCACAGATATCTAACGATCTTAAAGCATGCAGGTGTGCTTGATGGCGCATCAGGCATAGTGTTTGGCGAATGGACAGAGCTACCTTCGGACTTGGGCGATTACAGCGGAAAAAACAGAGGCGGAGAGTACAAATCTATTGCTGATATGATCTCAAGGCAATTCCTTCCGGAACTGGATGTTCCGGTTGCATTTGGATTTCCTGCAGGACACGGGGATATAAATTATCCGTTGCTTATGGGAGAGACGGCTGAACTCAAGGTTGGAGCAGACTCTTTTACATTGTCTTGTGGACAGTGACTCATTTTTTCTTGTTTTGGAAAATATAATAATGTAATTCACAAAGCCCGGTATGTATTGTAATACCGGGCTTTCATATAATTTCTTTAACAACAAACGATACTTAAAAAACTTAAGTATCACATTTAGGCCAAAGGCCTAAGAAAGAGAGGAGATTGTATGACACTACAGGCTATTTTATTATTTGCAATGATCGCGCTTATCATCCTGATCATTGTTGCAGGATATGTAAAGGCTCCTCCAGACAGAGCATATATCATATCCGGTATGAGGAGAAACCCCAGAATCCTGATCGGACGCGCAGGAGTAAAGATTCCGTTCTTTGAGAGAGTCGATAAATTGTATCTTGGACAGATGACTGTTGATATCAAGACTGAGCAGTCAGTACCCACAAACGATTTCATCAATGTAAACGTAGATGCTGTAGCAAAGGTAAGGATTGGAACAGACACAGAGTCCATACAGCTGGCTGCCAAGAACTTCCTGAATAAGGATCCTGAGCAGATCACAATGGACCTTCAGGATTCTCTGCAGGGTAACATGCGTGAGATCATCGGTACACTTGCTCTTAAGACCATAAATACTGACAGAGACAGCTTCTCAGATCAGGTTATGGAAAAAGCTTCAAGAGATATGAGTAAGCTTGGTATTGAGATTCTTTCCTGCAACATCCAGAATGTTACAGATGAAAATGGTCTCATCAGTGATCTTGGTATGGACAATACCGCTAAGATCAAAAAGGACGCTGCTATTGCAAAGGCTCAGGCCGACAGGGATGTAGCAATCGCACAGGCTGAAGCCGATAAGGCTGCCAACGATGCGAGAGTTCTTGCACAGACTGAGATTGCAAAACCTCTTTCACAGATCGACAAGATCAATATCTATGGTACAGGAGACGGCTCCAATGGAGCATCACAGATTTCAGGAAATATGCCAATTGTCATGAAACAGGTATTTGATACCATGTCAGAGGCTACAGGCGTTGATTTCACAGAGATCATGCGTGCCGGAACCTATGATGCAAAGGTTAACAAGAACATCAACATCACAGGTGCTGATGTATCGGTAGAAACTAAGTAAAGAGCTTTACTAAGTAAAGGAATCCACTCCCATTCATATAATGGGGGTGGATTTTTGATTGCAGAAAAAGCATAATGACTATATGAGTGCAAAAAACATGACATTTATGCAAATGCTCAGGCTGGCTGTGGCGCCGAAAACCGTTTATCAGTCAGATGACGGGCACATAGTAATCCTCGACAGGATCGAGCATAAGAGGCCGGTAAGGCTTCTTTTGTATGACGGAGTGCGGGAATCAGGGGTGTATCTCGATGAGAATGGGGACACAGACCCGCTGTTTTACTATATGCAGTCGTTAAAAGAGATATCTCTTTTCTATGAGGGGCTTGATAAGGCGCTTCTGATAGGCGGCGGAGGGATGGCATTTCCAAGGTATTATATAAGTTGTGTGCCCGGTGGCAGGATGACTGTTGTTGAGAAGGATGCGCGGATGCTGGATCTGGCGCGCAAGTTCTTCTCGTTCGCAGAGAATGACAGAGTAAGAGCAGTTGTTGGCGACGGAATAAAGCATATCTCGCAGCTTGCACTGGAAATAGCCGCTGATGAAATTGGGAGTGAATCCAAGAAGTATGAATTTATTGTGTTTGACGCATTTGAGGGCAGAAAGCCGGTAAAAGAGCTGCTCTCAGAGGGAGTGCTCAAGCTGACATATCAGATAACAAGAGCCGATGGCATTCTTGCTATCAACATGCTTAACGAATCCGAGGGAGTCATATCAATGCAGACTCACTTATGTCAGGCGATACTAAAGAAAATCTATAAGAATACTAAGATCATCAACTGTCCGCAGGGCTGGAACTGCATACTGATGGCCTCGGACAGGGAATTATAATAACGTGCGAAAAAACCCCTTCCGATGAAGTCGGTTGTGGGATGAATCGCACTGATGTTTAAATTTTGTAATGCGAGAACATATGTTTGCCAAAGAGCTGCAAAAGTGCTATAATACTAGCATAAGACAAGTTTTGGAGCAGCTTCTATGGATGAGTATATCTACCTCAGATATCAGTACCGCATATTTCCCAATGACTTACAAAAAGCAAAAGCACAGATTACTGCTGACTGCTGTAGGTTCGTCCACAACTACTATCTAAACCTGAGAAGTCTTGCATGGCGCACTCAGCACCGCAGTATGAACTACAATGCCTGTGCAAATGACCTGAAGTACTTAAAGCTTGTTTACCCCTGGCTGGCGCAGGCTGACTCCATGGCACTTCAGGAGGAGCTCAAAGACCTCCAGAGATCCTTTGAAAACTTCTGGCATGGGGATGCTTCTTATCCCTTGTACCATGCCAAGAAAAGTACAGGGATCTCATTCAGGACACGCAATCAAGCTGATGGCATAAGGATATCTGCCGATAATAGGTACATTCATCTTCCTAAGCTTGGCTGGACAAAGATCAGGCTTTCTCGTCAGGTTCCAGGAATAATAGAAAATGCCACCCTAATACAAAAGCCTTCGGGGAAGTATTTTGTATCACTGACGGTAAAGATAGCATCATCTGTTGTTACAAAACGCAATGACGGAAATGAGCATGGCCTTGATCTGGGACTTAAGTCATTCTATATCCTGGACGATGGGACAAAGAAAGATAATCCCAAATACTTGTACAGATATGAGAATAAGCTAGTCAGAGAACAGCGTCGTCTTTCACGTATGAAGAAAGGTTCTTCAAATTGGCGTAAGCAGAAGCTCAAGGTTGCACGCCTTCATGAAAAGATATCAAATACAAGACATGACTTTCTGCATAAAGAGAGCACGTATCTTGCCAGGAAGTGTTCCCTTCTATGTATTGAAGACCTAAATATAGCAGGGATGACAAAGAACCACAGACTTGCAAGATCCATAAGTGATGTATCATGGTCAAAGTTCATATCAATGCTCGAATATAAGATGGCGCTTCATGGTGGCATGCTTGTAAAAGTACCAAGGTTCTATGCCTCAACACAGACCTGTCATATATGTGGACACAAGGAGCCGAAAACCAAAGCCCTTAGTATCCGCAAATGGACATGTCCTGAGTGCAAGGCTATGCATGACCGAGACGTAAATGCTGCGATAAATATCCTGAGTAAAGGACAAACCTTGCTGCATTCAGTAGCATAAACGAAATATAGGTACCGTAGGGACTACGGGAACCAAACGCCTGTGGACACCGTGGGGAAAACTCACCAGGATATTTCCTGTGCGAAATAATAACCCAGGTGGCTGAAGCAGGAATCCACTTCCGTCATAGACGGTGGTGGTAGTTCAAGAGACCGTCAAAGAGCACCAAGGACATGGAGCTTAAGTCTCTTAAGAAAAAGTATAAGAGCAAGGGCTTTGCAGCCGGCTGTTCAAGGGAAGTAATTGAGCGAGGTGCACAGCAGCTTGGCTGGGAGCTTGATAAGCTGCTTACAATGACACTTCAGGCGATGGCTGCAGAAGAAGACCTTATTAACTCGGAGATGGCTAAGGAGGCATCATAATGGAAGCATTAGAAGCTATTTTAACTAGGCGCAGTACAAGGAGATACAAGAAAGAGATTCCGGATAAGGAGCTGATAAACAAGGTCATTGAGGCAGGAAGATATGCTCCGAGCGGCTCAAACAGCCAGACTACACATTTTATTGTGTTTACGGATGAAGCAGTACTTGCTGAAATGGCGGAGCTGGTATGCGGAGAGTTCGCAAAAATGGAGATCAAAGAAGATACCTATATCTCGTTAAAGAACTCTATAAATGCAGCAAGGAAAGGTGGCTACGTTTTCCATTACGGAGCTCCGGTTTATATTGTTACCGCCAATAAAAAGGACTATGGAAATGCTATGGCAGACAGTGCCTGTGCTCTGGAAAACATGATGATAGCTGCCAATGCGTTGGATCTTGGATCATGCTGGATCAATCAGCTTCACTGGCTTGACAAGAACGAAGAAATTAGGAAATTCATGTACAGATATGGCCTTAATGAAGACGAGACGATAACCGGTGGACTTATCATTGGCTATCCTGAGAGCGGAGAGCCTGTCAGGGAGCCACTTGAGAGAAAAGGAAATCCGGTAACCTGGGCAAATTAAAAAGAAAGAGATAGAACCATGAGTAAACAAGACTTATTAGATCTTATAGACAAAGCAGGAAAGGGCAGCATAGAAGCAGCCGAAGCCATAGCCGAAGGATACTTCAAAGGCTCTTTTGACGGAAAAAAGAACTTGGAAAAAGCCAGGAAGTGGGCTTCCTACGCAGCAAAACACGGCAGTGAGAAAGCAGCTGAGATACTTGCGAAGCTGAGTTAAAATTCCCTATTACACAACCAAAAATTTTCTGCTATAATCACTACTCGATGCAAAAAATATATGAAGATATTGAGCTGGTATTTATTGGAAACGCACACCCTGTGGTGATAACGAACAACACGCCTTTGGTCTTCCCCTGGACAATGAAAGGAGAACCCCAGGTATGTTACCACAGAATAAGTTTCAAGATGTTATTTTCACTCTGTTCATGGCATTTGTCATGGTCTATGCAATGATCTGCTACAACATTTCCCTAAGCGTAGGAGGAATGCAGAATTTCGTGTTCCTCGCAGCATTTAAAGAGATCATAATCATGTGGCCTATAGCTGTAGCTTTAGAGCTTTTGTTTGTTGGAAAACTGGCGCAGAAACTGGCCTTTAGATTTGTTACACCGGGAAAAGACCCGATGATCATGATTGTACTTGCTATCTCAGCGATGTCAGTATGCCTGATGTGCCCACTGATGAGCCTTGTAGCAACAATCCTGTTCAAGGACGCAGGCGCAGAATTCGTAGCAGTATGGCTTCAGACAACAGCTTTGAACTTCCCGATGGCGCTCTGCTGGCAGATTTTCTTTGCCGGACCACTTGTTAGAAATGTATTTGGATTCTTTGTTAAGACTATAGGAAAAGGGAAACAGTAAGTAAAACAGTACACAATATTCCACTTTTATGCAAATGTAAACGCTTACAAGGAATATGTTCAAATGATATAAATGGAACATGAAGCAAAAAGCTATATAAAGTGGAGGAGTATGATATGTCTGTACATGTTATCGATGAAGCAAATCGCTGTTTACAGTGTACCAACCCCAGATGCAGGGAAAACGGATGCCCGATTCACACCAATATTCCTAAGATGATACATCTTTTCAAGGAAAATCGGATGATGGAAGCTGCGGAGATGCTCTTTGAGAATAATCCGCTCTCCATGATATGTTCTCTTGTGTGTAACCATGGGAATCAGTGCGAGGGAAATTGTGTAAGAGGAATAAAAGGGGAGCCTGTTCACATTTCTTCGATTGAGAATTACATTTCCGACTCATGTTTTGAGAGGCTTGATCTTAAGCCTGCTCCCTCAAACGGAATGAAAGCAGCTGTTATTGGTGCAGGACCTGCGGGGATCACTATTGCGATAATACTGGCACTAAAGGGATATTCCATCACTGTCTTCGAGACTCATGACAAGATCGGCGGAATACTTCGCTACGGAATTCCGGAGTTCAGGCTGCCTAAGTCCATTCTGGACAGATATTACAAGAAGATGCGTGAACTGGGCATAAAGTTCAGGCCCAATTTCTCCATCGGCGGATCCACCGGAATAAAAGACCTTTTAAATGATGGCTATAAGAGTGTGTTTATCGGTACAGGAGCCTGGAGACCAAGAAAGCTCGGTGTTCCCGGTGAGACCTTCGGAAATGTCTTTTACGCAATAAACTATTTAAATAACCCGGATGTTTACGAGCTTGGAGATAAGGTTGCGATAATCGGCGCAGGAAATGCAGCCATGGATGTTGCAAGAACTGCCATAAGACACGGCTCAAAAGATGTTGTTGTCTATGTAAGAGGCGATGAAGTCAGCGCTTCGCCCGAAGAATTTGAATATGCCAAGGTTGACGGTGTGAAATTTGAGTACAGAAAGTCTATTGTCAGGATCGAAGACGACGGACCGGTATTTAAAGATGATGAGAACAGAGAAAGCCTGGTTCCTGCTGACAGTGTGATAATCGCAATTTCACAGGTTCCTCAGGACAGGATCGTAACCCGTGAAAAAGACCTAAAGCTCAACGAGAAGGGCAATCTTGCCACAGATTCCAACGGAGAAACTTCGCTTCCCGGTGTTTTCGCATCCGGAGATGTGGTTACGGGCGCCAAGACAGTTGTTGCTGCAGTTGCAGTATCCAAGCAGATCGCAGAGGATATGGACAGATATATGAAGTCTAAGAAGGACTGATAAGGCCGGAAATATATGGCTTATACCTTCCTTAGTACCAGTTCCACAACGAAACCGTTGTCGTTGTAATACTCCATGCCTCCGCCCTGTTTGTTCATGTACATCTTGCAGAGGTACATACCAAGGCCGTATCCGGATTTGTCGGTGGAGTTCTTTCCGCGATAGTATTTCTCAGCGATGAGTGGAAGGTCGTCTTTATCGACGCCTGGGCCGTTGTCGCGGATCCTGATCTTTATGAAGCTCTCGCTTTTGCCGTTTTCATTCGGGATATCGTCTGCTACGGAGAAGCTCACGGTGATGTCCGTGCCGGCGTATTTGGCGGAGTTTCCGATGATGTTATCGATTACCTGTTCCATGCGCTGTCTGTCCATGTAGACAAGGCAGGGATGGATGTGGTTTTCGAGTATGATATGTCCAAAGGAGGAGAGGCTCTTTATCCTTTCCTCGATGAGAACCGAGCTTTCCTCGGTGACATTAATACTTATCTTTTCCATGTCTTCTAGGCTGGCATGCATAACATCGCTTAGGAGCGAGCTAACGGTGTCGGCCTTGGCAGATATGGTTCTTACTTTATCAAGAGTATCGTTACATTCTGTAATATAGCTGTCTTTGTCCTGAGCTGATGGGGCAGAAGAGAACTCTTTTAATTTCCTTGAATATTTAAGGTCCAGAACATCGCAGGTTGCATTGATGACAGCCAGCGGAGTCTTTATGTCGTGACTTAGGCCCTGAATAAGCTCTTTTCGCGCAATCTCAGCTGTGCGCTCTCTGTCGATGGAAAGCTTTAGCTGTTCACGCATGAGATCAAAGCCTTCCACGAAGCTGCCAAACATATTTGTTCTGCGGATGGGAAGGGGCTTATCAAGGTCGCCCTTTGCGATATCTGTTGCAAAATCTTTGAGTTCTTCGATGGGTTTTAAAAAGACTGTGTACATGTACAACAGCAAAAGATAGCCACAAATGAGCACTGCCAGCCACAGTGCCAATGCGACTTTTAAAATCTGATGTTTGGTATTATCAAAGTTATCTTCCCTGTCATTCCAGGCAACTTTCCCGGCGTACTGACCGTCGACATTAAGGTCCAGCACCAGAGCGCCTGAGGCGTAGAGCTGGGAAAGCTCCGGATCGTCGATCTCTTTTGCAAAAATGATGTGACAGGAGTATTTGTCCTCCACGTCGGTCTCAGACATTCCGCTTTCTAGGTCGCTGCTGACCTTGTGGAGCTGATCGTTGTAAAAGACGATATCTCTTTTGCCATAAACCGTCTTCCTGTTCAGGGTGTAGAACAGGAACAGTATAAGTAGCATAAATATGGTAAAAGAAATAAATATCCGCTTTAAACTCTTCATGGCAGCTCTAAAATGTATCCTGTTCCCCAAACAGTCTTTATGAGCCTTGGCTCATTTGGGTTCTCCTCAATCTTTTCCCTAAGTTTCCTGATGTGCACGTTTAGCGTACTGTCGCTGAAATATGTATCTCCCCACACTTCGTCAAATAGGACTTCCTTCCTGACTATGGTGTCGTGATGCTTGTATAGGCAGTCCAGAAGCGCGTATTCCTTGGCCTTGAGTGGTATGCTGTTGCCGTCTATGATGACCGACATGGTAGGACTGTCCATTGCAAAGCCGCTATCATTGCCGGACTGAGCCGTGTCTGCAGGTGCATCCGCTTCTGGCGCCGAGCTTTGAGCGTTTTTCAGCTGGGCTATCCGCTTTAGGTTTACCTTGACCTTGGCCAGCAGCACCGATAGGCTGTAGGGCTTTTTGATGTAGTCATCGCCGCCGATGGACAGGGCGATCAAAACGTCATCATCACTCTGTCTTGCGCTTATAAACAGGATCGGAAGCTGCATTTCTTCGCGAAGTTTTTTGCAGACATCAAAGCCTGAGCCGTCGCCCAGGTTAATGTCCAAAAGCACCAGATCTGCCGTGTTGCCATCATCAAAGAAACTGAGGCAGGATGCGGCGCTGTCCACAAACTCCGTGGAAACGTCAAACATCCTGAAATACTCAGCAGTCATCTTGGCAAGTTCAGTTTCATCATCCACAATAAGACAGTTGTAGTGCATAGTTTATCTCCGTATGGATTATTGTATCACAAAGTGCCTATTCTTCGGTAATCATCTTAACCGGCTCCAGGGTTTTTATCCTGCGACCCATGAATGCGGCGGTCAAAAGAGCTACTCCGCAGATGATAATTGCAGTAAGAAGGTACGATATCGGCTCTATATTGAAGTTGATCTTCTTAAATCCGAATATTGCCATGGTCGCTACCATCAGCTTGGTGCCAAGGATAGGAGAGAGCAAAAGACCTGTCGACACGCCTATCAGTATCGAAGGCATGTTGGACATCATCACCTGCCCGATGAGCTGACGGGAGGTAAAGCCCAGGGCCTTGCTGACGCCAAGATTCCTCCACTGCTTGTTGATATTGGTCCTGACGATCAGGGACTCAACAAAGGCCACGATAAGGATGGTAAGGAACGTTACAAAGAAAGCAAAAGCTTTCATTCCGCTTGTAATAAGGCCAACCGTCTGGTGCGCAGCCTCCTGATAGTCTGTTACCGTCTCTTCGGGATAGAGGTCTTTAAACTCTTTTTCAAATTCTTTAAAGGTCACACCGGGCTTAAAAGTGACGCAGACCTGCATGGTTTCCGGAAGGGCTGTGACCTTGGAGAGGCCTTCTGTTGTCATAAAGGCCATCATTCCCATGTTGTTCATGGTCTGGGATATTCCGCATACAATATAGGATTCCTCGGCCATATCGTTCTTGACCATTACCACGTCGCCAACTGATGCGCCAAGCCTCATGGAGGTATTGGTGGCCAGCATGACTTCGTTGGGGTATTTTGGCCAGCGGCCTTCAATAATTGATCCGCCCACAATCGTCGATGTATCTGAAAAAGACCTTGTGGTGATAGATTGCTTGTTTCTCTTGTAATAGTAGTTGACGCTCATCCAGACCTCGCGCCTGGTGTTTTCTACGCACTTAAGGCCCCGGATGGTGTTCTCCATAGCCTCATCACCTGAGAAGAATGCGTCATATACATCAAAACCACCCATTTCCAGCACACCGGCGTCATTTCCGTAGGTATCCATCATGCCGAAGGCAACGATGGTAGATATAGAGAGGATCATCATGATAAAGATGACTCCGAGCTGGTTTCTGAATCTTCCGAAGGTATCCTTTAGAGCGAGAGTAACTGCGATCGGAAGAGCCGTTTTGTCGAAGGAAAAGAGATTTCTTTTAAAGTTATGCGTATTTACGCCGCCTCTTAAGGCTGATAAAACGCTGACTTTGCTGTACTCTCGTCCAAGATAGACGGTAAGGAGAGCAACGAGCAGGCAAATTCCTAAGAATACGCCAAGTGCCACAGTGATGTTCACGGGTTGGTTCCACTTAAGACCCAGAGTTATAAGAATGATGATTCCAATCTTGTCTATGAGAAGCGCGCCGATAACAATTCCAATAAACGCTCCGATTCCGGCCACAAGCAGAAGCTGGCATAAAAGAATCAGTACCAGTTCCCTGACGGTATAGCCTGAAGCCTCCATGATAGCGGTGTTTTTCATGTTTGTCATAATGAAGTTCTTGACACTGAAATTTATAATAACAATCGCTATTGTAAGCATGATCACCGCAAAAAGGAAGATCATTATCACAAAGACCATAGGCAGGATCATGGAACCTGTCTTCATGAGTTCAGCGGGAACAATATTGACACTGGTCATTTCGGCATCGGGATGAGCTTTGGAGTATTCGTTGTACCAGTTCATAAGATCGTCGCCAAGTTCATCCGAGAGTGCATTTGTATCAATGTGCTTCTTTTTGGCAGTATCTGTAAGCTGTGTCTTTAAGTAACGGCCTTCAAGGGCACCCTTTGGGTTTTCAAAGAGTATGGTTTCATAGAGCTTATCAGATACATACATTTTGTAGATTCCCATATTCAGGGGTGAGCAAAAGAGATTGTCCTCATTGTAGCCTGCTACGTTAAGATCATAGACGTTATCGCCTATCTTAAGCTGCAGAGTGGAGCCGATATCAAAGGTGGTACTCAGCGAAATCGGGATTATAACATCATGTCCCGAAAACCCGGATGCATCGATACTAAGTGTCTGGATCTTCATTTCTTTTTCGTAACTGCTGATGTAGAAGGGGTATTCGATCCAGGTCTTGGAGCCCTTTAATCTGTATTTTGAGCTGCATTCCATGTAATTTTCAGTCTCATAGTTTTTGAGATAAACATTGCCTTTTATTATTTCTTCGAGCTTGGCTATGACAGGCTCGCTGTGTCCGCATAATGCGAAGATGTCGGCGGAGTTTATCTTTTCTCTGTTGGTATCGACAACCTTTCCTGTATCGGCCAGGAAAGAAGCGCTTATAAAGATAAAAAGGGCAGAGAGAGCGGAGAGGATAAAGAAGGTGATCATGTCGCTCTTTTGCTTTTTTATGTTGTTCTTAGCAATAAAGAAAAATCTGTACACTGTATGTTCCTCTTTCAAAAAGGTAAGGATTACCAGCCCATGTCCTGAAGGAAATTCTTAAGGCGCTGATGGCGCTCTTTAGCGTGTTCAAGATCAGGGTTGGACACATCCTTGTAATCCCCGGCGTAGGGACCGAGGTCGATTTCATCACTGATAATTCCGTCTGAGAGGTAGATTATCCTGTTTCCGCGCTCGGCGGCTTTGATGGTATGCGTTACCATTACTATGCTCTGGCCCTCGTTATTGAGGTTTGAGAGGATGTTCAGGACGTTCTCTGTGTTCTGGGAGTTTAAGGCGCCTGTCGGCTCGTCTGCAAAAAGAACTTCCGGACTGTTTATAACGCCTCTGACCACCGCAACTCTTTGCTGCTGGCCACCGGACATCTGGGTGGGGAACTTGCGGAAGTCGGCCTCTCCGATCTCTACGCTCTCTAAAAGCTCTTTTGCCTTGTTTGCGAGAGCCTTTCTGTCGGTGTTCTTTAAAAGGCCGCAGACCATGACGTTGTCCAGGGCGCTCATGCTGTCATTGAGGTAGTTCTGCTGGAAAACAAAGCCCACGTGATCGCGCCTGAACATAGCTAGCTTGTCGTTGCTGAAGTTCGATATATCAGTCTCTGTGCCGTCTTCGTCAGTATAGTACGTTATGGTGCCCATGCTGGGCCTGTCCATACCGGAGAGAGCATATAGGAGAGTACTCTTACCGGATCCGGAGTTACCCATGATTACAGTAAAATCCCCTTTGTATATAGAAATATTCAAGTTTTTCAGTACGTGCTGCTGCACGGAATCATTTGAAAAGGTCTTGGAAAGATCTTTTGCACTTAGTATTTTCTGCTTTTCTATTGACATTATTTATTCACCTTTACGCCCATTCCGTCGGTTATTTCCACAGAATCCTTCCATACCACAAGACATCCTTCGTCAATGCCGGACTTAACTTCGACCATATCATCGCTTCTAAGGCCGCACTCGACAAATTCTTTTTCCGCCTTGCCGTCTCTTGCGACAAAGACATAGCTGCCTTCCTCATCCTCGTTGAGGGCCTCAAGAGGAATGCGGGTAACATCGGTGAGATCGGAAGTGTGGATCCTCGATTTGGCTTCAAGTCCAAGGATAATGTCGCTGTCAGGGTCATTTAAAGTTATCTCAATGCCGATACCTGTGCCGGTTCCGGAGTCTTTGGTCATGCGCTCGATTCTTGAAACCTTGCCTTCATAGTCTTTATTCTTGATGTTTACTGTGGCTGGCTGGCCTTCTTCAATGTTTACTATATCATACTTGTTTACACTGCTTTTTATTACTATATCAGATATGGACTTTAAGGTGAGGAGTTTTGCGCCTTTGGCAACGCTGCCACCTTCTGTGGCATCGATCTGGGTCACAACACCGTCAAACTCGGCGCGGATTCCCTCTTTTGCCTTGGCATAATCCTCGAGCTCAAGGGAGGTGGCGAGCTCATTGGATTCTTTTACGGCTGCGAGCTGATCCTTGGCGCCGGAGGTCATAAGACCCATGACGGTGCTGGCTTTCTGGCTTGTCATTTCTGCTTTGTATTCCTTGTAGTTTGCAAGCTGAGTGTTCAGAGCGTTGAGCTCTTCCTGCATCTGTACGATGTCGTCAGCGTATTGCTGCTCATAAGCATTGGTCTGAACAAGCTTCTGAAGGTTCTCGTACTCATCGGAATCAGGCTTGTCGGCCCAGTCGATAAGAGATATCTGGAGCTTGGCACCAAAGTCTGCAAGATCCGCTTTCCTCTGAGCCAGCTTGTTCTGGGTATTTGTAATGGCTGTTTGTGTGTCAGCTATCTGCTGGTCAAGAACCGCAAGATTTGTCTTGGCCTCTGAATAAAGACCTGCTGTACGGCCGCCTGTCTGCATGGAATTGTTGTAGCTTCCAAGATCGGCCTGGGCTTTGAGCTCTGCCATGGTTTCAAGCTGCTCAATTTCCTCGAGGTCGTAGGAGATGATGAGATCGCCTTTTTTAACAAAATCGCCTTCCTTTACATGGATGGTAGCGATCTTGGCAGTTACATCCGAATAGTAGCTTCGGTCTGTATTGCTCTCAA
Organism: Butyrivibrio sp. VCB2001; assembly: GCF_000423965.1. Taxonomy (NCBI): domain Bacteria; kingdom Bacillati; phylum Bacillota; class Clostridia; order Lachnospirales; family Lachnospiraceae; genus Butyrivibrio; species Butyrivibrio sp. VCB2001. Next base: position 193,619 of record NZ_AUIZ01000006.1, read on the forward strand.
CGGTTCCGTTAACCTCAACTTCACTGTCGATGACGCCCTTATCAACGACGTAGGCGCTTACTGACATTGCTGCGTTAGAACTGATTGAAACGCCACCTACTGTGAGTACTGCGATGGCAGCGGCGATTATTATAAGTAATCTCTTGTTTCCCAATAATTTTTTAATCATAACGTTATCCCTCATACTTAATCGTTTACGTGTGTTACTATACTTACTTTACCGCGATAAAATTAATAAGTCTTAAGATGTCTCTTGCGTAATTCTTAATTGATTCTTAAATGTCAGAAGATATATAATATTGATGAAGGCAAAGACGCTTTTTATTCAGAGCGTCTTTGTCTTTTTTTATTTATCAAATTCGTGTCATGTCACGGGAGGTAGTACTATGGCAGCATTTGACAGAGTGTGTTCCGGAATTATGCAGATGGACAAAGCTTTTGACAACATCAGGCTTGGCGATAACGTTGTATGGAGGGTTGACGACCTCGAAGAGTTCAAGCTCTTTGTACAGCCCTATGTCAAGCAGGCGATAGCTGACAAAAGAAATCTTATCTACATCAGGTTTGCATCCCATGAACCACTCCTGGAAGAGCAGGAGGGACTTAAGATTGTTCATGTTGAATTAAACCACAGGTTTGAGAACTTTACTGTGGAGATCCATGAGATCATCAGCAAAGAAGGACGGGATGCATTCTATGTCTTTGACTGCCTTTCTGACCTTCAGACAGCCTGGGCTACAGATCTTATGATGGGTAACTTCTTCCAGGTGACATGCCCGTATCTGTTTATCCTTGATACGGTGGCGTTCTTCCCGCTTATCAGAGGCAAACACTCATTTCAGGCCATAGCCAAGATCAGGGATACAACGCAGCTGTTTCTGGATGTTTATTCTGATAAAAAGAACATCTATGTAAGGCCCGACAAGGTCTGGAACAGGTACTCGGAGGTCATGTTCCTGCCACATATCTATAATCCGGAAAACGGAGATTTTTATCCTATTTTGGATGGAGTTATGGCCAGTCATTTCTATCAGGTCCTGGGCAAGACCGGCTCTGTGACTGACTCCGACAACATGGATAGCTGGGACAGGTTTTTTAACATAACAAGAGTTATGCATAAGGCAGGCGCAGATGTCAGCGATAATTGCGGACGAATGTGCAATATCATGATGACCCGTGATAAGAAGCTTCGCAGCATGGTAAAAGAGCTTTTTACCCCGGAAGATTATTTTTCTGTAAAAGAGCGCATGATAGGAACGGGGATGATCGGCGGAAAAGCCTGTGGAATGCTGCTTGCAAGAAAGATAATTGAGCACAGGATGCCGGAAACATTTGAATATCTGGAGCCTCACGATTCCTTTTATATAGGTTCAGATGTCTTTTACACATATATTGTTGAAAACAAATTCTGGGATCTTCGGATAAGGCAGAGGACTAAAGAAGAGTTCTTTTCCCTGGCTGATGAATTTGCTGAGAGGCTCCTTAAAGGCTCTTTTTCCAGAGAAATGGAAGAGCAGTTTGTTAAACTCCTTGAATACTACGGTCAGGACCCTATAATCGTCAGGTCCAGCTCGATACTGGAGGACGGATTCGGGAATGCGTTTGCGGGCAAATACGAGTCGGTATTCTGCTCAAATTCAGGCAGTATGGAGCAGCGCATCGAGGAGCTGGAGAACGCCATAAGGACTGTCTATGCCAGCACTATGAGCAGGTCTGCTCTTGATTATCGCAGCAGAAGAGGCTTGCAGGATAGAGATGAGCAGATGGCTCTTTTGGTGCAGAGGGTTTCAGGGTCTTACTACGGTGAATTCTACATGCCATGCGCTGCGGGGGTTGGTTATTCCTACAGTCCGTACAAGTTTATGGAATCTCTGGATCAGTCGGCGGGAATGCTAAGGCTTGTCATGGGGCTTGGAACGTCGGCTGTAGACAGGACGGAAGGCTCATATCCGAGGCTTGTGAGTCTTGATAAGCCACTTGCCACCAATGCCAGGAACTCCATTGAAAAGCATCAGTACTCGCAGAGAAAACTTGAAGTTATGAACAGGGCATCCAGGAAGCTTGAAAGGATATCGCTTGATGATATAGAGAAGTACATGCCATTTTCACTAAGGCGGCTTTTACTGGAGCACGACACCGACACTGAGCGGATGTTCAGGGACAGAGGTGAGGACAGGGATATTGAGTTTATCTCGTGCCTGGGAATTGTCAGGAAAGAAGCGCTCATGGAGCAGATGAAGGAAATTCTGCATGTTATCCAGGAGGAATATCAGTATCCGGTAGACATAGAATTTACCATGAATTTTTCTGAAGGCGGAGACTATGTGATAAATATCCTGCAATGCAGGCCTCTTCAGGTGTTTAAGGACACTGAGAGCATGGAGATTCCTGAGGATATTGCGGGCGAGAATGTGCTTTTTGAGTGCAGAAATTCTGCGATGGGACTTTCCAGGGCTGAAAAACTGGACAGAATCGTCTACGTGGATCCCGTCAAATACTACAGCATGCCCTATCAGGACAAGAATAAGATAGCAAAAGCCATCGGTCACATAAACTGGGAGATGAGAGGTAAAGGAAAGCACATGCTCCTGATGGTGCCGGGAAGAGTCGGTACGACGTCTCCCGAGCTCGGTGTACCCACTTCTTTTGCGGATATCAGTGAGTTCGATGCAGTCTGTGAGATAGCAGATTCTAAGGTTGGATACAATCCTGAGTTGTCCTACGGAAGCCACTTTTTCCAGGATCTTGTAGAGGCGGGAATTCTTTATACGGCGATTTTTGAGAATGGGAAGACGCTTGCCTTTGAGCCTTCGCTACTTGAGAAATATGAAAATGAGTTTTCGGAGCAGACTTCGGAATACTATGAGTTCCGGATGGTTATTGCGTCTTACGACGTTTCCGGGGACAACGTGTATATTTATCATGATATGAATAAGGAGCACACTCTTTGCGTACGGAGGTAAGTTTCAATGTTATAATGGTTTAAACTTATCCAATGGGAGCGAAGATATGAACGACATATTATGCAGACAGCTTTCTATAGACTATTGCTGCAGCCCGGAAGACGTTCTTGATGAGCAGAATCATTTTACTGAGCATAGCTTTATTGAGGGCAGGCGTAGATATCATGAGAAGGAAGACTGCTATCTTAAGCTTGTTCTGGTGAATGGAAAGATTCTTTTCACAGGGAGAAAAGACATCGTAGAGTGGTGCAGAGAGAACTATTCCGAAAAGGGTTCTGAGTGGTTTTTGGAAGTTAAGAACATGCGCAAGTTAAATGAACGCTTTGCGCAGGACGGATATCAGATCGGAATGGCGCATCCGTTCTATATTTCAGAAACTGTCTCTGAAGTCGATACCAAAGGCTACGATATTAAGTGGTATAGAGGAAAAGAGATAGAGCAGTTCAGGGACGATGGCAGATTCTATGAGGCTTTTACCTTCTGTGAAACAGCGCCTGACATAATCGGTGTCGCAGCAATCAAGGATGGAGTCATCCTCGGAATGGCAGGAGCAAGTCTGGATAGTCCGCTTATGTGGCAGATCGGCATCAATGTCGAGCCTGCCGGAAGAAGGCTTGGAATCGGCAAGATACTGGTGTCGCTTCTTAAGAATGATATACTTGAAAGCGGACATCTTCCATATTACGGAACATCCATGGGCCACATAGCTTCACAAAAGGTTGCGCTCGGAGCTGGCTTTATCCCTGCATGGGCAGAGCTTGTGACCGATAAGATCACGAATTGAGGCGTAAGATAAACGTACAGATTATGAATTCAGAGATTTTCGACAAAAGCAGGCGCTTTTTTGAGAATAAGGTTGCGCCTATGATCCATGAGAAGTTTGCTGAATACGAATCACATATAGCAGTTGGACTTTCGGGAGAAGGGTCCGACTGCTTTGGTTTTGATGACTTTATTTCCAGGGATCACGACTTCGGAACCGGAGTTTGCCTCTGGCTATCTGAGGAGGATTTTCACCGGTTTGGAAGACTTCTTTCCATAGCATATAACGAGCTGGTAGACAGTACTCCCGGGGCTGATCTTACTGACAGACTTCGTCAGAGGAGAGGCGTCATGACTATAAACGGCTTCTATTCGTACGTTCTTGGGACCGAAATTGACGCTGAAGAAAACCTTATTACTGATGATGTGTGGAGAGCGCTGGATCATTCCTGCCTTGCAACTGCTGTGAATGGCGAAATCTTTAGGGATGATCTTGGTAAGTTTTCTGCATTTAGGAAGACCCTTCTTGATTATTATCCGGAAAAGATATGGAGAGAGCGAATAGCAAATGAACTCCACAGGTTCGCTTCATCACTTCAGGTTAATTATTCAAGATGCATGGCCAGAAAAGATACCGTTGCTGCTGAGATCTGCAAGGCAACAGGGCTACAGGCTGCAATGGAGCTGTTTTTTCTTTTAAAAAGAGTTTATCCGCCATATTACAAGTGGACGTACAGGGCGCTGGAAGAGCTTGACTCAGGCGGAAGGTTCAGCAGACTGGTAAAAGAGCTTGCTGAAGCAAATTGCGCATTATCAGCTTGGGAGCATATCAGATATATGCCTGATAACCTGAATATGAGCGATAAGGTGGTGGTATTATCCGAGCAGATTGCTGAAATGCTGGTAAAACTGCTGGCGGGAGCGGATTTGGTTGATGCACAGGATACATATCTTGAAAAATATGTGGATGAAATTCTGTGATCCGACGGAGGAGCACACTTTAGTGATATAATATAAATAATCACGAATTGGGGCATTAGCGCAGTTGGGAGCGCATCACACTGGCAGTGTGGGGGTCACGGGTTCAAGTCCCGTATGCTCCATTAATACGAGAAGGAGGATTGTGCAAATGAAATTCGAAACTGTATTATCCAAAGTCAGAAAAATGGCTGAAACCGCCGATGTATCTGGCGTAGATTTTCTTGCAGTACAGATCAATCTCACAGACTGTGATCCCGGAGTCTTCTACGTTGAGGTCAAGGACCATAAAGTTAATGTAGAACCTTATGACTATCACGACAGAAACTGCGCAATCACGATGAAGTCTGATGATTTCAACAAGCTCATCAGTGGTAAGCTTGATCCGATCGCAGCATTCACGATAGGTAAGCTGAAGGTGGACGGAGATGTGGGTAAGGCATTGGAGTTCTCCAAGCTGATTAAGAAATGAATACAGGTGGTATATGATGCCCATATCAGCAAAAACTAGCTTATGCCGATATGGGTGTTTTTTGATTTAGGGAATTTGTGGCAAAATGGAAGGATATGGTCTCCGTGACATGACAAAATCAGACACAAGAAGTAATGTCCATATAATGGTGTAAATTCAAAAATTAATATTAAAAGAGCCAAAGGCTCACCTTTAGGTATAATAAAGTCACCACAACCAATTAACCGGAGGTATAGCTCAATGGCTCAACTAAATATTACTTTAAACCAAGAAGAAATACTACAGTTACTTTCATCTAATCGTGATGATGCATTTAAAAAGCTTTTACAGGACAGCCTTAACAGTATCTTAAAAGCTGAGTCCACAGAACAACTTAAAGCAGAGAAATATGAGCGTTCTGAGGAGAGAACTGATAGTCGTAACGGCACTAGAGAACGTCAAC
>NZ_AUIZ01000007.1:0-193207 GCF_000423965.1 Butyrivibrio sp. VCB2001
TAGCAATCATACATGGATTAGTAATTCCTTCTTGAATAGCCAAATCTTGATATGAGATTTCACTTGATAAATATAACTCTACAATATTCAGCTTCTTCTCGAAAGAATAACTTTCTTTTTTTCGAGATCGTTTCAGACCATCATCACCAAACTTATTGTAATTATTAACCCATTCGATGATATGCTGTGAACTTGCGATACCATACTTTTCTGCCAAAAAGTTCCTTCCGCCTTCACCTTTAAGGTATGCTAGGACTACCTTTTTCTTAAATTCAAAATCATATTTTGCCATAAAAATACCGACCTCCCAAAAGTTAGATTTTTGGTCTAACTTTTGGGGGTCGGTACAATCATCTCGACTGCTTTTTTATTTTGTACATTTCTTCATCAGCTGCATTGATAGCCTTATTAAGGTCCAGATTACTATCAAATTTTGTGACGTAATAACCTATGGCGGCTGATACCTTAATGCCGAGCTCCTTGGAGTCTTTCTGAAGGTCTTTATCGACACCGGCCTTTATCTTTTCAGGATCACAGGGCCCTATGATAAGAGCAACCATCTCATCACCTCCGTGCCTTAGACACAGAGTATCCTCCGGACAATTGTTTTTTAACCTGGTCGCTACAGCCTTTATTGCAGAATCACCTGCAGAGTGACCGAGGTTATCGTTTATCTTCTTAAGGCCGTTTAGATCGGCCATGATGATTGTGGCGTCTTTTCCGTAGTTTTCGGGATTTTCCTTCAAATCCTCATACTTGGAGTAGAAGGCAAGCCTTGTATAGAAGCCTGTGAGTGCATCGTTCTGATACATTCGCTGGATCTTATCACGGATAAAGAGCTGGTAGCGCATGTTGATATAGCTGCCAAGACCCATGCCGATGGTGCTGGTAAGACTGGAAGTTTTGGAGTAATCGATCATGTCATACCTAGGGAAAGAGTAGCAAATATAACCCGGAGATTTGCTCATGTATTCAAGAGCATTGAATATCAGAGGATATCCCTTTTCAATCAGCTCATCAAGATGTGGCACAACAGTGTCCGGATCAAAAGGAGTTACTCTGTCCTCATCTATATATGAGTCATAAATGAGGATTTTATCTGTGGTGTCAGTATCTTCAAGGAAATAGTTAACTTCCTCATTGAGGCAGGCAGCATCAAGAATGATACACATATTATTCGACAGAGGGCTTCGCAGGAAATCCAGGCAGTCTTCAAGAGAGTTACTGCTGATGATCCTGGATGTGAAATCCTGCATGATATGGATATCATCTTGATGATGATAAAATCTGTTGTTAAAGCTGTGGACTGCGGAGATGGCGCTTGGAGTCATGCGCGGACAGCCACAGGATTCATTGGGCAAAAACTCAGGTATAACAGACTGATGCTGCAAACCTTTGCCTGCAAAAGTGTCTTTTACAACCTGTATAACAACCTTGGCAAGATTTACACTGCTGCATTTGGCGGTGGTAACGCCGGGGGTTGCAAGGGACGCTTCGTCAAGTCCGTCAAAACCTGTAACCATAACTTCTCCGGGAACCATGATCATGTGCGTGGTAAGAACATCACAGACGTTGATGGCCATGATGTCGTTGGCGCAGATGATGGCATCCGGAAGCACATCTCTTTTAATGATCTCTTCGGCAGCAGCTCTTGCAGGAACTGACCAGAAATCTCCGTAACTTAGCATGGAGTCATCGAAAGGAATGTTGTTTTCGGCAAGAACCTGTTTGAAAACATCAATTCGTTCGTCAGAGAATTTATTGTTATGCTTGCCGGCCATGAAATGAGGGCGCCTTGCCCCGTGCTCTTCAATGACATGCCTTACAACGGTCTCAAACCCCTTCCTGTAATCGAAGTTTATTGTGGACACATCGTCATACTCACCGTCTATTACGATGGCCGGAACATTCGCCTTTTTTGCATTGTCGATGATCTTTCGAACAGTCTCTCTGCTCTTGATCTTCTCGTCCATTATGACGACAGCATCTACTTTATCAAAGGGGATAAGGTCATACACGGATGTTTCCGCAAGAAAGCCACACATGTTGCCAATCTCGGCGTTGATGGCATAGATAAAAAGACGGCAGTCGAACTTACTTAAAAGGTTACTGAACTCCGTTATAAAGGTAAAAACCTGGGAATCATGTATTCTGTATGTACATAGAGCAACAATTTTTTTACCGTTGATCATGATATTTACCTCTAGAGAAAATTATAACATAAAAACGTGGAGCAAATTAAGACTTACTCCACGTTTTACAGTTAACTTCTTAACATAAATTTCCTCACAATATTTATGCCGATCTTGTATGGAAGCGGGCGGATAACTCTGTCGGCTTCCTTTATTTTCTCTCTGATTGGAATGCTCTGTGGACAGTGCTGTTCACACTTTCCGCAGCCGATGCACTGTGTGGCGAATGCCGGATCCTTTTTAAGACCAACAGTCTGAGCATACTCAAATCTCGCCGAGGATTTGCTGTCGACAGCTGTCATGTTGTAGCTCCTGAACAGTGCCGGAATATCTACGCCCCTTGGACATGGCATGCAGTATCTGCATCCGGTGCAGCCCACAAGCTCTGACTCTGAGATTATCTGCTTTACCTTATCTATAACTTCGAAGTCTTTTTCGGTAAAAGAGTCTGCTTTGGCCGATGATGCGATCCTGCAGTTTTCTTCTACCATCTCTATGGAATTCATTCCTGAAAGAACACAGGTTACCTCTTTCTGATTCCAGAGCCAGCGAAGACCGTATTCAGCGGGAGTGTAGCCATTGTCCTGAGAAGCTATAAGGTCTTTTGCCTTCTGGGGAAGCTGATTAACAAGCTTACCGCCGCGAAGAGGCTCCATGATGACAACAGGAATATTCTTCTCTGCAGCATGTAAAAGACCTTTTCTTCCTGCCTGGGAGTGTTCGTCAACGTAGTTGTACTGGATCTGGCAGAAGTCCCAGTCGTAGGCGTCAAGGATTCCGATGAAATCTTCAGTGTTTCCGTGATAGGAAAATCCGATGTTTCTGATCTGACCGGAAGCTTTCTTTTCGGCAATCCATTCCTTGATTCCGACGTTTTCCAGCTTGTCCCACTGGTTCATGGCTGTCATGTGGTGCATGAGATAGTAGTCCACATGATCTGTGCGAAGGCGACGCAGCTCTTCGTCAAAGTATCTATCGAGAGCAGCCCTGCTTCCAACCAGGTACTGTGGAAGTTTGGTGGCGATGTTTACCTTGTCTCTGATACCGTTGCGCTCTAAGATCTCGCCCAGCGCAGCTTCGCTTCCGGAATAAACATAGGCGGTATCGAAGTAATTGACACCGGCCTTGTAGGCAGCCATGATCTCTTTTTCTGCCTTGTCGATATCAATGCCGCCACCCTTTGTGGTGAATCTCATACATCCGTAGCCAAGGATGGATATGGGTTCACCGGTTTTACTTTGCCTGTACTCCATAATTGAAATCCCCTTTTATAAAAATAAAAAAATGATCGTGTTAGCACAATATAATTGCACAAAATAGATACATTAATTTATAATGTCTATTGGCTATCTTGTCAAGATAGTAGAAAAGAAAGGACAAAATTTGAGGGGCGTATTTTTATACAAGTTGATATGATAAAATATTAGATACAATTATAAAAGGAGAATGACTATGAGTATTGATCTGAGCAAGATGCCAAAGCTTGGCTTTGGACTGATGAGACTGCCTGAGAATGACGGTGTTATTGATCATGAGCAGGTGTGCAGAATGGTAGATAAGTATCTTGAGGCAGGACTTACCTACTTCGATACAGCTTATGTTTACCACGGCGGAAAGAGCGAAGTTGAGGCAAGAGAAGCGCTGGTTAAGCGCCATCCCAGGGATAGCTTTACACTGGCAACCAAGCTTCCTGCATGGGAGATCAAGAAGGAAGAGGATGTAGAGAGAATCTTTAATGAACAGCTTGAGAGAGCAGGCGTTGACTTTTTTGACTTCTATCTTCTTCATTCCATCGAGGAAGGCAACAACTACGACACTTATGTTAAGTACAACTGCTTTGAGTGGGGCGTTAAGAAGAGAGAAGAGGGCAAGATTAAGCACTTTGGTTTCTCCTTCCACGGAAGCCCTGAGCTCCTCACTGAGATTGTTGACAATCATCCTGAGATTGAATTTGTACAGATCCAGTACAACTATCTGGACAGATCAAATCCTGTTGTAAGAAGCCAGGAGCTTTACGAGATCCTCAAGGCAAGAAATATTCCCATGGTCATCATGGAGCCTGTTAAGGGCGGAGCTCTTGCCAAGATGGTACCTGAAGCAGAGGAGATGTTTAAGGCGGTAAGACCTGAAAGCTCAATTGCTTCCTGGGCTCTTAGATTTGTAGCATCACAGCCCGGCGTTATGACAATCCTTTCAGGTATGTCCGATGAGGCACAGATGGAGGATAACCTTAACACCTTCAAGAATTTCGAGCCTCTTACAGAAGAAGAGCTCGCAGTAGTTAATAAGGTTACAGAGAAGCTCCTCGAGGTTCCGCAGATCGGCTGTACAGCCTGCAAGTACTGCTGCGACGGATGCCCGATGCAGATCAGCATTCCTGATGTATTCAGGACAATCAATACACTACGTCGTCATCCGGATGACTGGAGATCCAAGAACTTCTACTCAGGACTTATCCAGAGAAGCGGAAAAGCTTCTGATTGTATAGCCTGTGGCCAGTGCGAGGGCGTATGTCCCCAGCATCTTCCTATCATAGATCTCATGAAGGAAGCAGCAGAAATACTGGGTCAGTAATCAGTAAGTGGCATATAGTGGGAGAAGGTCTTTGTACCTTCTCCCATTTTAGTGCTTTAAAGTATAGAAATTTCACCGCAGTAGATATATAATGGTTTTCATATAGTATATAAGGGGGAGAAAGAATATGTTTATTAACAGCTTCTGGTCACTGTTGCCGGCGATCATAGCCATCGCTCTGGCACTCATCACGAAAGAGGTTTATTCATCTCTTTTCATCGGAATTGTTGTTGGCGGAATGCTCTATTCGGGCTTTTCATTCACCGGCACCATCGAGCATGTCTTTGTTGACGGCATGATCACACAGCTCTCTGACAGCTGGAATGTGGGTATCCTCATCTTCCTGGTTGTTCTAGGAAGCATGGTTATGCTCATGAACCGCGCAGGTGGTTCTGCAGCCTTCGGAAAATGGGCGGTAGAACATGTTAAGACCAAGGCCGGTGCTCAGATCGCCACAATTCTTCTTGGTGTTCTCATCTTCATCGATGATTATTTCAACTGCCTCACAGTTGGTTCTGTTATGAGGCCTCTCACAGACAAACACAAGATATCAAGAGAAAAGCTCGCGTACCTTATCGACGCAACAGCAGCACCTGTCTGCATCATCGCACCTATTTCCTCATGGGCAGCAGCTGTTACAGGTTTCGTTGACGGGGCAAACGGACTGACTCTTTTCGTAAGGGCTATCCCCTACAATTTCTACGCGATCTTAACCATCGCAATGATGCTTACACTTACTCTGGCTGACTTCGACTTTGGACCTATGAAGAAGGTTGAGAGAGATTCTTTAAAAGAGCTTAAGGAAATGGCAGCAGGAAAAGAAGAACCGGCTCCCGGTATGTCCGGTGCTACAGATCAGCCTCATCCTCCTGTTTCTACAAAGGGTAAGGTTATTCACCTGGTACTTCCCATCGTTGCACTCATCGTCTGCTGTGTCATTGGCATGATCTATACCGGAGGATTCTTTGAGGGCGAGAGCTTTATTGATGCTTTCTCAAATTCAGATGCTTCAGTCGGACTGGTTTACGGTTCTGTTGCAGCTCTTTTGATAACACAGATATTCTTCATGGCTACCAAGGTACTCAACTTCACAGAGTGCATGAACACAATTTCAGAAGGATTTAAGAGCATGGTTCCCGCCATCCTCATCCTTACATTTGCATGGACACTTAAGTCTATGACTGATTCACTCGGTGCAGCTGATTATGTTGCCGGAATGGTGCAGAACGTAGCCGGAAACGGTGCATTCATGAACTTCCTGCCTGCTATTGTATTTGCAGTGGGCGCATTCCTTGCCTTCGCTACAGGTACATCCTGGGGAACCTTCGGAATCCTTATTCCGATCGTAGTTAATGTATTTGGCGGCGATATGAATAACGAGCTCATGATCATTGCCATTTCAGCATGTATGGCAGGCGCTGTATGCGGAGATCACTGCTCACCTATTTCAGATACAACCATCATGGCAAGTGCAGGAGCTCAGTGTAATCACATCGGTCACGTTTCAACACAGCTTCCTTATGCACTTACAGCTGCCATTGTTTCAATGGTTGCCTATATCTTTGCCGGCTTTATCAGAAACTGGCTCATCTGTCTGCCTATAGGCATTGCGCTCATGGTAGTTACGCTTCTGGCAATTAAAAAGGCGGATGCATAGGAGTCTGTAAATGGTCAAGATAGATCTGATAACGGGTTTTCTCGGATCAGGAAAGACAACATTCATCAAGGAATATGCAAGATACCTCATTTCAAAAGGTGAGAAGATCTGCATAATAGAGAACGACTATGGCGCTGTGAACATAGATATGGTCATGCTTCAGGACCTTCTTTCAGAGAACTGCAACCTCGAGATGATCGTTGGAGGAGATGGCAAGGAGGCCCACAGAAGGCGATTCAGGACCAAGCTCATATCCATGGGCATGAGCGGATATGACAGAGTGCTGATCGAGCCCTCGGGCATATATGACGTTGATGAGTTCTTCGATGTTCTCTATGACGAGCCACTGGATAGGTGGTACGAGATTGGTAACGTCATTTCCCTGGTGGACGCAGGGGCTGTTTTTGATCTCGGTGATTTTGAGAGATACATCTTCATGTCTGAGATCGCCTATGCCGGGAAGCTTGTCTTTTCCAAACTGGATATGGTTTCTGACAAAAAGGCAGTGCTTGATGCTGTAAATAAGATCATGGACGAGTTTGGCGGTAAGAGCTTTGATATGTCAAAAGATATTTTGGCTAAGCCTATAGCTGAGTTTACGCCGGATGACTTTGAAAGCCTTTGCAGCTGCGGATATCGGCATGCTTCTTATGTGAAAATTCCGATAGAGGATAAGCAGTTTACACCGCTTTTTTATTTCGATGTAGCTATGCCTTTGGACAAGCTAAGGGAGATTGCGAAAGGTCTTTTAACCGATGCAAAAGCAGGGCATGTAATTAGGATCAAGGGCTTTGTCCAGATTTCAGAGGATGAGCAGACAGAGCTTAACGCCACGGAAAAGGAGATCAAGACAACTCCGATAGTAAGCAGCAGAAACGTACTTATTGTGATCGGAGAGGGTCTTGATAAAGCATACATCAACAGTATTTTTAAAGATTACTGCTCGGTTGTGTCACTATAAGATTTGTGTAAAGGAAATGGGAGCCTCTGCTTTTGCAGAGACTCCCATTTTAGAGGGTTGTATTATGTGGAGTGGTGTTGGCTAATTAAAGTGCGTCATCAAGCATCTTAGCAAGATTTGCCTGTGACATTGCTCCTGTGGAGCTGTTAAGTACTTCGCCATTCTTGAATACGATGAAACTGGGGATAGACATTACGCCATATTTAGCCGCTATAGCGTTGTTTTCATCGACGTTGAGTTTGCCGACCTTAACCTTGCCTTCGTATGTCTCTGCCATCTTCTCGACAACAGGCATCATCATCTTGCAAGGTCCGCACCAGTCAGCGTAAAAATCTACAAGAACGGGTGTATCACTACCGAGTACTTCTGCATCAAAATTTTCTTCTGTGAATCTGTATTCCATATGTTTGACCTCCAATTTGTAATTTATTTATCGTTAGTTGTTAGTGGTTTTCGTTTGCTGTGATCTTAATTTAACATATCACAATTAAATTGTCAACAATTAAATTGCAAATATTTTTGCGAATGTTATAATGGGGGTGTAACTACTGATAGAATCAGGAGGTAAGCGAAATGATAAGAATATATCACTCTGGATATGAAGAAATAAGAGAGCCTGATGTTCACAGAGGTCGTAAGAACGCAGATCTGGGCCAGGGCTTTTACACTACAGATAAAAGAGAATTTGCATGCCGATGGGCAAGAGAAAAGACCGGGGCGGATATTTACGTTAATACCTATGAACTTGAGCTTGACGGACTTAATATAAAGAAATTTGAGAGAAATGAAGAGTGGTTCAGATATGTCTTTTCCAATAGAAGATCTCTGCCTGACTATCTCTCTGAATATGATGTGATAATAGGTCCCATTGCCAATGATACGATATTTGATACTCTGGGAATCATGACCAGCGGGTATTTGTCGGATGACGAGGCTATGAAGCTTTTGTGCATCGGACCCTGCTATCAGCAGATCACTTTAAAGACTTTGAAGGCAGCAGAGCATCTAAGGTTTGTGTCTTCGGAGATTCTATCCGGAGCTGATATTGAAGCAAATAAAAGAATAGCAGAAGCTGATGGAGAACAGTATCTAAGCGAGTTTGCAAGGGTAATGGAGGAATTAAACTAGTATAATTCGCCAATTTTGTTGTTCTATTGGTACAAAAGTCCTGTATAATCATATTTGTATAAAAAATTTCTTGATTTGAAAGGGGAAATATTATGGATGAATATGCAGTATTTGCAGCACTTGGAGGATTTCTTGTAGTTCTGTTCATCATCGCCGTTGCTGTTTATCTTGTTGACGCGATCGGAAGATACAAGTACCTCAAGGTTCGCAATTATCAGAATGCATGGATGGGCTTTATTCCGTTCGCAAATATCTATGCATGTGTAGAAGCTACTTACGGACCTTGCAATTTTATCAACCTCTACGGATGGAGAGCTTCGGCTTCAATTCTCAAGCTTTGGGCAGTAGTTGTAGCGGTTCTGACATATGTAGTTAATCTTATACCTTATGTCGGAGGCGTTCTTGCCTTAGTAGTAACAGTTCTCAACATTGCTTTCCTGGTACAGCTTTTCAAGGATATGCTTGAGAGACTTGATGATCCTCAGACAACAGGATTTGCAATTTTAGCAAATATCATTACTATCATTGCTTCAATCAAGCTTCTTGCTTCATCAAGCGCTCATGCACCTGCTTCTCAGGACTGGATGACAGATGCAAGAGTTCTTACTTCACAGCAGACTCTTGACGGACCTCTCAGCTTCCTGAACGGATCAAACAACAATCAGGGTCAGCAGTAAATTGAATTTATAAGAGCGTGACACCAATCGGTGCCACGCTCTTTTTATGTGCTTCGGCCCACTGATCGCTCATTGTAGTTCGGAAATATACCTGAGCCAAGGGCTGCCCGGGCGCCAAAGGGCGGCGCCCAGCGTACTGTCCCTTGACTCAGGCATATTTCCGAACTGCTTGGTCACTAAGCGGGCGCCGAACTCAGAGGAATCCCCGTCTGCCGGCACTTTATGGCTGGGGAGGGCGTTTCGGTCTCTTTGACATGTAAAAGACTTGCTTGCAATCTAGATTCCTGGCTGAATTTATGGCAGAGAAGGCATTTTGTCCTCGTTGACATGTAAACGCTTTGCGCACAATCTAGATTCCTGTCCGATTTTATGGCAGATGAGGGCGTTTTGGCCTCATTGACATGTAAAAGGCTTGCGCGCAATCTGTATTCCGGACAGATCTGTGGCAGAAGCGCAGGATATTGGTACCGGGACATGAAAAAAGCTTGCACAAGGAGCAGTCTCCGGCCGGATTCTGTGGCAAATAGCTGCATCTTAGCAGCTGGGACATGACAAATGAGCCGATAAAGGGAAGGCCCTAGCTGAAATCTGTGGCAGAAGCGCATGATATAGGCACCGGGACATGAAAAAAGCTTGCACAAGGAGCAATCTCCAGCCAAAATCTGTGGCAAATAGCTGCATCTTAGCAGCTGGGACATGACAAATGAGCCGATAAAGGGAAGGCCCTAGCTGAAATCTGTGGCAGAAGCGCATGATATAGGCACCGGGACATGAAAAAAGCTTGCACAAGGAGCTGTCTCTGGCCGGAATCTGTGGCAAATAGCTACGTTACGGAAGCTGGGACATGAAATCGCAAGCAAGAACCCTGACTTCATAGCCCGCTTAGCTGCCCAATATGCCTTAGCGAATGAATGTCAATGGCACCGTGGAATACCGCAGCGTGCTTTTCGCGAGGATATGCCGCGAAAGGCCATTGATATTCATTCGCCAAGGCATACAATCTTTGGCTGCGGGTACTGAAGTCTCAAACGACTATGTTTCATCAATTATTTATGTATTGCCTGCCGTTAATTTTGCTATAATATAAGTGTCATCGCAGTGGGGAGGCGACCGAAATGGAACAAGACACAAAGCATGATGTAAAGAAGATTACCAACCAATTAGCCTTCGTAGGTATTTTGGGAAATGTTTTCCTGGCAGTATTTAAACTGATAGCAGGTATTGTGGGACATTCCACAGCCATGCTCTCAGACTCGATACATACGTTATCTGATGTAATCGCCACATTTATCGCATATTTAGGAGTTGTCCTATCAAGGAAAAAAGCTGATGACAAGCACCCATACGGACACGATAGGATGGAGTGTGTAGCATCACTGATATTATCGTTCATTCTTTTCGCGACCGGCGTAGAAATCGGAAAGAAGTGCATCACAGCAATAGTCGATGGAAGCTACAGGCAGTTGGCAACTCCCGGAATGCTGGCGGTTATTGCGGCTCTGGTTTCCATAATAACCAAAGAAGCCATGTTCTGGTACACGATGCGTTATGCCAAGCTTCTTAATTCAAGTGCTTTTAAAGCTGATGCATGGCACCACAGGTCAGATGCTCTTTCTTCAATAGGAGCTTTGATCGGTATTGTGGGAGCTCGTCACGGGTTTCCTGTTCTGGATCAGGTGGCAGGTATCCTGATCTGTCTGATGATCATGTGGGTAGCAATTGAGATATTCAGAGGTGCGGTTGACAAGATGCTTGATACCTCCGCAGACAGAGAGGTAGAGACCAGGATAAAAGACCTTGTGTACAACTTCTCAAGAGATGAGAACCTCGGGGTAGGAGTGGACCTTCTAAGGACAAGGACCTTCGGAGAGAGGGTATATGTGGAGATGGAGATAAATGCAGACGGAAATCTTACCCTCCAGCAGTCCCACGATATAGCTGAGAGAGTTCATGATCAGATAGAAAAAGAATTCCCAGAAGTCAAACACGTTATGATCCATGTAAATCCAACAGGTTACAAGCATCACGAGGAAGAAAAGCTTTAAAGGAGCAGAATCTATGCTAAGAAAGTACAACAATGACGATCTGTTCATATCGGATTCCGGAGTTACAACTTCCAAGAAAAAAATCCATATTACGTTCTTTGTTTTTTTGTGCAGAGCAGTGAGCATAATACTGGCAATCTTGGGATTCTTATGCTTTTGGGAAGGAACTTTTTAACCGCAACTTTGAATTTCTGATATCGGAGGCTTATGGAAAAATACAAAAGAAGAATATATGAAGTAATTGAAGTATCCAGCATAGGCGATGCATCCAGCAGAGCTTACGATGTACTGATGACAACCACAGTTATCGTCGGTCTTGTTCCGCTGACTTTAAAGACGGATAACTTCTATACATTTGTTATTGAGATAATCACTGCCTTGATCCTGTTTGTAGACTACTGTGCAAGAGTTTATACAGCTGATTACAAGATGGGATTTAAGAATATCAAGGCTTATATCGCCTATATCTTTACACCGCTGGCTATCTTTGACCTTCTGTCCATACTGCCGGTTATATATCTTTTGTTCCCGATACCATCCTTGAGACTATTAAAGCTTATCAGAATATTCCGTGTGCTTAAGCTCATAAGATATTCAAAGACAATGATCGTCATTGCCAATGTCGTAAGAAAAGTAAAAACACAGCTCATCGCTGTGCTTATACTGATAACCATCTATATTTTTGTCTCCGCAATGCTGATATTCCAGCTGGAGCCAAATCTCTTTGAGAGCTTTTTTGATGCTCTTTACTGGGCTACCATTTCCATAACCACCATTGGCTATGGAGATATCTACCCCACGACTGATATCGGCCGTTTTATAACTATGATATCAGCACTGATGGGAGTAGCCGTTATAGCCCTCCCATCAGGTATGATCACTGCTGCTTATATGAATGAAATTAGTAAAAAGAAATCTAAGTATGAGCTCTGATCTGTGTATGATCTGATTTATCAAAGAAGCTTGTTGGCTACTCTGTGCTCTGCCTTACCTGTCTGGTAGAAGTGTGTAAAGAGTGCGTCGCCGTTTGTTCCAAATGCATTCTGAAGATCAGGATAGTTCATGTAGTAGTCGTATGCATTGAACTCTGAGTTGTTGTTTGCGTACCACTTAAGAGGAGCTGCCATATCTGCTTTCTGGCCATAGGTTGGATCGATGTTCTGTACGTAAACTTCGATGCAGTCGTAAAGGTTCTTCTCAGATACGTTTTTATCATCTACGTAGAAGTAGAACATAACGTTCTTTGTCTGCTCATCGGGGCCGATGTGAAGTACTACATGCTGTGATCCGGATTTCTCTGAACACTCGATGTAAGTCTTGCTGCTGGTGTGCTCACCTACGAAAGCGTCGTAATCGTAGTTTGCTCTGATCCAGAGATCTTGTGTTGATCCTGCGTTCATTGTTACACAGCACTGTTCAAAATCGAAGTAATCAGGAATATCACTGTATGCAAATGACTTGAAGTTAAATGCTGTGATGGTAAGAGCGATAATAAATACTGTTGCGATAATCTTTTCAATCTGTTTTCTCATAATGAACACCTCCATATTTTTCATAATCTTTTTTGTTTACTAAAGTCCTTGTTTTTTGGTCTTTAGTTTTCTCTCTTGTTTGATTCTGATTACACTATACTCTCCTGTTTGTCACAGATTTATCACACACCTTTTTTGTTGCCACACAGGCCAAGATTTGTTATTATATTCGTGTTTTTGAGCAGTTTTTTCTTATAAGAAAAAAGAGGAGAAAAATGAAGGATCTAAACAGGACTGAAAGTTACAAGCACCTTGGGGAAGAGTGCGGTGTATTTGGGATGTATGACTTTGACGGAGGGGATGTTGCAGACTCCATCTATTACGGACTGGTTTCCCTTCAGCACAGAGGTCAGGAGAGCTGTGGTATCGCTGTAAGTGATACAAAGGGCCCAAAGGGCAAGATACTTAGCTATAAGGATATGGGCCTTGTAAATGAGGCTTTTACTCACGAAGATATTGATAAACTTAAAGGGGATATCGGCGTCGGACATGTGCGCTATTCTACTGCAGGAAGCAGTACAAGAGAAAATGCCCAGCCCCTTGTTCTTAATTATGTAAAGGGAGCCCTGGCGATGGCGCACAACGGCAACCTTATTAACGCACCGGAGCTTCGGCATGAACTTGCTTATACCGGTGCTATTTTTCAAACTACCATCGATTCGGAGGTCATTGCCTACCACATCGCAAGGGAGAGACTCCTTTGCCACTCCGTCGAGGAAGCGGTTGGAAGAGCAATGCTCAAGATAAAAGGCGCTTACAGCCTTGTTATAATGTCTCCCAGAAAGCTCATAGGAGCGAGAGACCCCTACGGCTTTAAGCCTCTGGTAATAGGAAGAAGAGAGAATACTTATGTCCTTGCTTCCGAGACCTGCGCCCTTGATACCATTGGCGCAACCTTCATAAGAGATGTTGAACCCGGAGAGATAGTTACCATATCTCCTGAGTACGGAATCAAATCAGATAAGAGCCTGTGCATAGAACATGGCAAGCAGGCCAGATGTATATTTGAGTTTATTTACTTTGCAAGGCCGGACAGCACCATAGACGGAATCAGCGTTTACGATGCCAGGATCGCAGCAGGAAGATTTCTTGCCAAGGATTCACCGGTGGATGCCGACATGGTCGTAGGTGTTCCGGAGTCCGGAAACGTGGCAGCCCTTGGCTATGCCCTTGAGTCGGGAATTCCTTACGGACAGGCCTTTGTAAAGAATTCTTATATCGGAAGAACCTTTATTAAACCCAAGCAAAAGAACCGTGAATCCAGCGTTCAGGTCAAGCTAAATGCCCTAAAGAGCGCAGTAAGCGGTAAGAGGATCATCATGATAGATGACTCCATTGTCCGCGGAACAACCTCAGACAGGATCGTGAGAATGCTTCGCGATGCCGGGGCAAAAGAGGTACACATGAGGGTAAGCTCTCCGCCGTTCCTCTGGCCATGCTACTTTGGAACGGACGTACCGGCAAGAGACCAGCTCATTGCCTATAACAGAAATGTTGACGATATCTGCAAGATCATCGGAGCAGATTCCCTGGCTTACCTTGAGCTTGAAAGGCTCGAGGAAATGGTCGGAGGTAAGCTCTCAATCTGCAAGGGATGCTTTACAGGTAAGTATCCAATGGATCCGCCAACAGAAGATATCAGAGGAAGCTACGAAAAGTAATCACAGAATAATAAAGGAAATGTCAGGAGGAGAATTATGAGTACAGATCGTTACACCAGTCCATTGTCAGAGCGTTATGCAAGCAGTGATATGCAGTATATCTTTTCACAGGATATGAAGTTTAAGACCTGGAGAAAGCTGTGGATCGCCCTTGCTGAGATTGAAAAAGACCTTGGTCTTAATATCACTCAGGAGCAGATCGACGAGCTCAAAGAGCACGCTGAGGATATCAACTACGATGTAGCTAAGGCCCGTGAGAAGGAAGTCCGTCACGACGTAATGAGCCATGTATATGCCTACGGCCAGCAGTGCCCAAAGGCAAAGGGAATCATCCACCTCGGCGCAACCAGCTGCTACGTTGGCGATAACACTGACATCATCATTATGACTGATGCACTTCGCCTTGTTCGTAAGAAGCTCATCAACGTTATCGATAAGCTCTCAGTATTTGCTGACAAGTACAAGGATCAGCCTACCCTTGGCTTTACTCATTTCCAGCCTGCACAGCCTACAACAGTAGGTAAAAGAGCTTGTCTCTGGCTTCAGGATTTCACCATCGACCTTGAGGACCTTGACTATGTACTCGATAACATGAAACTCCTTGGATCAAAGGGCACAACAGGAACTCAGGCATCATTCCTCGAGCTCTTTGACGGAGACCTTTCTAAGGTTGATCAGCTTGATCCCATGCTTGCCAAGAAGATGGGCTTTAAGGGATGCATGGCAGTTTCAGGACAGACCTACAGCCGTAAGATCGACATGAAGGTTATAAACGTTCTTTCCGGAATCTGCGCATCAGCTACTAAGATGGCTCAGGATATCAGACTTCTTCAGCATCTTAAAGAGGTTGAGGAGCCCTTTGAGAAGAGCCAGATCGGTTCATCAGCTATGGCTTACAAGAGAAATCCCATGAGAAGTGAGAGAATCTGCTCACTCTCAAGATACGTTATGATAGATGCTTTAAACCCTGCAATCACCGAGGTTTCACAGTGGTTTGAGAGAACCCTTGATGATTCAGCCAATAAGAGAATTTCAATTCCGGAAGGATTCCTTGCAACAGATGGAGTTCTTGACTTGTGTATTAATGTAGTAGATGGTCTTGTAGTTTATCCTAAGGTTATCGAGAAGCACATGCTCGCTGAGCTTCCATTCATGGCAACAGAGAACATCATGATGGATGCAGTTAAGGCAGGCGGTGACAGACAGGAACTCCACGAGAAGATCAGAGAGCTCTCAATGGAAGCCGGCAAGACTGTAAAGGTAGAGGGCAAGGACAATAACCTCCTTGAACTCATCGCAGCAGATCCTGCATTCCACTTAAGCCTTGAAGAACTTCAGGCTTCAATGGATCCCAAGAAGTACGTTGGCTGCAGTGCTCATCAGGTTGAGAAGTTCCTTGATGAAGTAGTTAAGCCAATCCTTAAGGCTAACGAGAAAGAGCTTGGAGTAACAGCTGAGATAAACGTTTGATAACGGGGAGTAAAGTGTATGAAGATAAGTCAGTTATTTAAGGAAAAAGATGTAACCCTCTCCTTTGAGGTTTTCCCGCCCAAGACAGATGCGGGGTTTGAGGCTGTAGAAAAAGCTGCCTCCGAGATTGCAGCTCTTTCACCTGACTTCATGAGTGTTACCTACGGAGCAGGCGGCGGAACCAGCAAGAATACAGCCAAGATTGCAGGCGACCTTCAGGATAGATTCTCAGTTCCTGTACTTGCGCACCTTACCTGCGTTTCTTCTACCAAGGACCTGGTTAAGAGCGTTGTAAACGAGTACAAAGAGAGAGGTATCGAAAATATCATGGCCCTCAGGGGCGATATCCCCAAGGAGGGAAGGATCTCTTTTGACTACGACCATGCAACCGAGCTGATCTACGACATCAAATCGATAGACGATTCCTTCTGCATCGGCGGAGCATGCTATCCCGAGGGACATGTTGAGTGTGCAAGGCAGTCAGAGGATATCCAGCATCTCAAGGAAAAGGTTGATGCCGGATGCGACTTCCTGACAACCCAGATGTTTTTTGACAACTCAACTCTTTATCAGTTCCTCTACAGAATAAGAGAGAAGGGCATAGAAGTACCGGTGGTTCCCGGAATCATGCCTATTACCAATGCTAAGCAGGTGGCCAGAAGCGTTGCGCTTTCAGGTTCAACCATTCCACAGAAGATGAAGATCATGGTGGACAGATTTGCAGACGAGCCCGACAAGATGAAGGAAGCCGGCATCATTTATGCCTGTGACCAGATCATAGATCTTATCAGCAACGGCGTTAGCCACATACATGTCTATTCAATGAATAAGCCTGATATAGCTGAAGGCATCATGAACAATTTAAGGTCTATTATCAGGTAAAAGACATTTCGTAATACTTATAGAAAACGGAGAATCAAAATGGAAGTACAAAGCAGTAACATAACAATCACAGAAGAGGAGTTTGCCTATTCTCAGGAAGCTATCAAAAAGCTTTCCGATTACTTTGATGCCAAGGTTGTAGGCCAGCAGCAGCTTAAGTTTTCGCTGATCGGTGCTATCCTTGCTGACGGACATATTCTTATTGAGTCAGTTCCGGGTCTTGCCAAGACTACAGCAGCCAAGGCGATTTCAGATGCCGTTGACGGTAAGTTTGCAAGAATCCAGTGCACACCTGACCTTTTGCCCGGCGATATCATCGGAACCCAGATATACAACCAGGCAACCGGTAAGTTTGAGAATATCTTAGGACCTGTATTTGCCAATTTCGTTCTTCTTGATGAGGTAAACCGTTCAAGCGCCAAGACTCAGTCTGCTATGCTTGAAGCCATGCAGGAGAAGCAGGTAACCATCGGCGGAAAGAGCTATCATATGCCTGAGGATATCTTCATTGTTATTGCGACTCAGAACCCCATCGAGCAGGAAGGAACCTATCCTTTGTCTGAGGCCCAGACTGACAGATTCCTGATAAAAGAGGTTATCACATACCCCACAGCTGCTGAGGAAGTTGAGATCTTAAGCCGTATGGAGACAGGTGCGATCTCACGTGTTGATCCGCCGGTACTTACCATTTCCGATATTGATAAGGTTCAGGAGATTGTAGATAAGGTTTATGTTGATAATGCTATTAAGTGGTACATCTCAAGCATAGTTGTTGCCTCAAGAAGAGCCGGACAGATCCAGGGACTTGAACTTGGAAGATATGTCCGCATCGGAGCAAGCCCACGTGCTTCCATCGCATTCCTTAAGATGGCTAAGGCAACAGCACTTATACAGGGCAGAACCTATGTTACACCTGAGGATGTAAAGCAGGTGAGCCATCAGGTTCTTCGCCACAGAATCGGACTTAATTATTCAGCAGTAGCAGATAACGTGCCTGTTGAGGCAGTTATCGACGGACTGGTTAATTCAGTAAAGGCACCGTAATGAAGATTGATTATGAGTATTTATCCAAGATAAGGAGAGCAGTAGCTCTTTATACAAAGAGAAAGACCTCCAACATTCTTGACGGTGACTTCCATTCAGTTCACAGGGGAAGAAGCCTGGAGTTCGATGATCTCAAGGAATATGCCATCGGAGATGATGTCCACGATATTGACTGGAAGTCTTCATCCCGCATGGGCTCTATTCTTGTGCGCAGATATATGACTGACAGAAGACACAATGTCATGTTCATTTGCGACAGGGGAAGTAAGCTCCTTGGTGATACCACTGGAGGCGAATCCAAAAAAGAGCTGATGCTCATGACTTTTGGAACCCTTGCCTACATCGTAGGAAGAAACGGTGCTGATTACGCTCTGGCATATCCTGAAGATAACAACGCCAGTGTCAGCTACTTCAAGTCCGGCACAGACCATTTGGAGAGTCTTATCTACGACTTTGAGAAAAAGGCTGAGACAGACTCAGTAAGATCCCTTCCCGATACCATAACTGAAATCTTAAATACGGTACACAAGAGGATGATCATATTTCTTTTGACCGATATAGAAGGCCTTGCGCAGTTAAGCGATGGACTGGTCAGGAGCATAACCAAAGAGCATGATCTTCTCGTCATAAATTTGGATGACGCATTCCTTACAGGAGATACGGTATTTGACAGTGATCTGAGCCGCTATGAGAGGTTCTTCCTCTCTCACAGCAAGGCTCTTCATGAGGAAGAATTAAGGCAGAGAGAAGAAATCTATGGTATGGCGTCCGAAATCTGCAAGCGCAACAAGGCATGCCTTACTACAATTGCGAGACAGGAGCAGATAATAGACAGCACGATCGCGCTTCTCGAAAGGTATAGAAATGGTTACTACGGTTAAATTGCAACATCCATTTGAATATAGCTGGTGGGTGACTTTGATTGCAGTGGTTTTGGGTGCGATTGCCCTTACGGCCATTGTCTTTTTCCTTATTAAGGCTTTTAGGATTCTTCGGAAAAAGAAGAATGCTCCAAGGCCTGCAGCAACGAAGATAGCTATGTCTCCCGATATGATCTACAGGGTCAAGAACCAGTATATTGGCAGGGTTCAGGCTCTTTTAAACAACTATACTCAGAATAAGGTAGATAAAAGAGAAGGTTACCAGCAGCTCAGTGCACTGATAAGGGAGTTTGTGCATGAGGTGACCGGCATCAATGTTGAGAATTTTACCATTAAGGAAGTAAAGGCTTTTGGAATCAAGAAGCTGGATGTCCTTATGGAGGAGTATTACGTGCCCGAGTTTGCCGAGGATGAGAAGGCAAAGGACAGGGACTTTGCAGAGTCCTGTAACAAGGCAGTGGGAGTGATCAAAGCATGGAGTTAATGTATCTAAACGTTGTCATCATCGGCATGATAGTCCTGGTGGCAGCGCTTCTTGTTATTTACTTAATATACAGGCGGCAAAAGACAAGCTACAGCACCGGTATCAAGGCGGCTAACACGGCAAGGATCAGAAATTCCAAGCTCTACAGAAGCCTTAACATAAGGTACAGGGTTTTGACTGTTATTATGCTTGTCGGAATGATCCTTAGTATTGTTGCATCTCTTTTCCTGGCAGCAAGGCCTTACAGGACCGATGATGTTGTGAGCGGTGTTAAGAAAAGAGATATCATCCTGTGCCTGGACGTTTCCTATTCGTTATATGACCTTAATTCGGAGATCACGGATTATCTTAAGAACGTGGTTGCCGGCCTTGAGGGTGACAGGTTTGGAATCAGTATTTTCAATACTTCCTCAGTTACTTATGTTCCGCTGACGGATGATTATGACTATGTAATTGACAGGCTGGATGCCCTTCACGAGTACTTCATGATGCAAAAAGAGTATGAGGAAGAGTATCTTCAGCTCTATGAAACCTTAGGTGAGATCCCGGATGATAAGCGTCAGAGATTTGATGAGCTTCAGGATAAGCTTGACTACTTTGAGGCGGGAACTTTATACGACAACTACTACAGAGGATCCTCTCTTATCGGAGAAGGCCTTGGCACAGCGTTATACTCTTTTCCCTACCTTGGTAATTCAGAGAGGACCAGAGTTATCATCATGTGCACGGACAATGAGCTCAATGTCTACGGCAGAGAGGTTCTTAATTTAAAAGAGGCGTCCGAGTACTGCAAGAAGAACAAGGTTACGGTGTTTGGAATCTTCCCTTCAGAGGAGAAGTTCTATATGCCTGAGGAGTACGATTATTCCTCATGCTTAAACGGCTTTAAGAGCGCTGTGGAGACCACGGGAGGTAAGTTCTACATAAGAACCAGGTCCCAATCTGTATCCGAGATTGTGCAGGATATTCAGAAACAGGAAGCAATGCTGGTCAAGATCGTAATGACCAGACAGACAGTGGACCTTCCCAGAGTTCCTTTTATCATCATGTTTATTTGCCTTGCTACCTTCTGCATGGCAGGATTGGTATTACAGAAATGAGCATACAACCTATTTTTCCGCTGGGAACAATGCTGGCAGTATTTGCTGTATTGTTCGGAGTAACAGCGTATCTTGTAATTAAAAATAAAGCGAAGACAGGGGACAGGATTGGTACTCTTGTGCGTATGACGATCATCTATGTTCTTGCGTTTATTATTGGCATGAGACCTGTCATGGTCGAGACCAAGTATGAGTTTGCCACCAAGAACCTGGATGTTTTATTCATCATTGATAACACTATCAGCATGTGGGCTCAGGACTACAACGGCAAGAAAGAGAGAATGACAGGCGTCACCAAGGATGTGAACTATATCATTGATGAGCTTGCAGGTAGTAACTTTGGCCTTGTGACCTTTGATGATACTGCGCATGTTCTTGCGCCTTTTACACAGGACCTTCAGTATATCAGGGATCTGCTGGATACCTTTGAGAGTCCTGACAGTTACTATGCCAAGGGAAGTGACCTTTCAATTGCCTATCAGGACATAGAGAGCCTTCTTTTGTCCTCCAACAGGAAAGAGAACAGGAAGACGATTGTCTTTTTCATAAGCGACGGTGAGATCACTAACGGAAAAGAGCTTAAGGACTACAGCGAACTTGCTCAGTACGTGGACGCAGGTGCTGTTCTTGGCTATGGTTCTGAGAGTGGCGGCAAGATGAAAAACAACTACGGAAATCACTATATCTATGATTACAGCACCCATAAGGATGCTGTATCAAAGATTGACGAGACTAATCTTAAAAAGATAGCAGAGGGTCTCGGCGTTGAATACATGAACATGAATAACGGCAACTCATCACTTATGGGAAGTGTTGAGCTTATCAAAGAGAGCAGCAAGACCATCATTGAAAGCGGAGATGGTGCAGAGGTCAAGAAGGATATCTACTTCATCTTTGCATATCCGTTCATGCTTATGGTGCTTATCGAGATAATACTGGTAGCAAGAAGGGGGAGGTTGTGATCATGAGAAGAATTCCTCTGAAGTATTATTTTATCGCGCTTGTTGGAATAATAATCCTTATCGTTGCTATTATGCTTGGATCAAGGCTTATCACCAATCATTTGTTTGTACAGGCCTATAACAACGAAGAATATGATACCGAAGCCGAGGAGAAGCTCCTTAAGATGAACTTCCCTGAGAGCTATGTTCCTTATTACAACCTTGGAAATGCGGCTTACAAGAAGGGTGACTACAACTCTGCAATCGCCTACTATACAAAGGCTTTGGAGAATTATCCCCCTGAGGATAAAGACTGCCTTATAAGGATCAATATGGCGCTGTCATTGTGCAATACCATCGATTTCTATAACCTTGATTCACAGGAAAAGATTGATACAGCTCTTTTCATTCTGTACAAGGCAAGAGATCTGCTTCTGGAAAATGGCTGCGCAAGCGATGATGGCGAGGGTCACAATGCCGATGCCCAGCAGCTCAAAGAAGACATCGATGCCATGATTGAGAAGCTCAAAAACCCTGACAGTGGTAACAACTCCGATCAGCCACAAGAGGACCCTCCGCAGGAGAATGATGACGGCGATTCATCAAACAGTGGCAAGAGCGGAAACGACATGGAAAAGAGAATACAGAAAGAGCTTGAGGAGAACAAGAAGGACGCCTTAGAGGACAGGAAGGACCAGCAGGATGATCTGGAAAAGTGGTCTGACTACATCGGCGGCGACGAGGACGGCTCCGGAGCCGGCGGAGATGAAGACGGTGAAGGCTCGGGCACAGGTGGACAGAATAACCCGTGGTAAAAGCACTAATAATCCAAAGCGATTGAAGAAACAGATGAGATAAAAGATTATTATGAAGGCGTGATCTCTGACTTCACAACATACCACAATATGATGTATAATTAAACTGTAAATTGGTAATATATTGTGTGTGAATGTTGTGAAGGGGGATTGTCTATGAAGAAGATAAATGCTATATATCTCAGTGTGATATTGCTTTTGTCGTGTGTGGTTTTAGGTCTTGTTCGTTTTCCTGCAAGGACAGCTGCTGCAGAGATAACCTATTCAGGAACGGTCTCCGATAAGACAACAGCTGATAAGCTTTATCTCTCAACCAGTGGAGGTACGGTAGAGATCAAGCTTGATAGCAGCACAGAGATAGTTAATGCGAGATTTCTTTTACCCGGTAATTCAGTTACAGCTAACTGCTATACAGGTAGCGATGAGTACTGGCATGCATCTAAGATAACCGGAAATTCTTCTGTTGGAAAAGTTGCAATTGACACTTCAAACAAGGCAACAGTAAAGGGTACAATTGCAAAGGGAACAACTGAAGAGCTGCTTTATCTGGTGGTTGAAAACGGAACCATGCAGATCAAGATAGATGAGAGCACAGACGTGAGCGCTGTTAAGTTCCTCATCATTGGTAAGACAATTCAGGTTGTGGTTGCTAGAGGGTCAGACGCTTATATGCATGCTCTTTCAATTTCCGATGTGGCAGGTGCTTCAGCTTCAGCAGGATCATCAACGGGAGTTGCTGCCTCGGGATCGGGTATAAGCGGAACAGTTGAAAAGGGAACCACAACTTCACTCCTTTACCTTAATACTTCCGGCGGAACAATGCAGATTGTTCTCGATCTTGCGACAGATGTGAGTGCTTCTAGAGTTCTTTTACCTGGACAGAAAGTTACCGTTAATTTCTACAGAGGGTCGGACGCATGGAACCATGCTTCAAGAATAGTTAACAACACTGCTACGGCAGCGCCTGAGGTTTCACTTGATTCAGGAGCAAGAATTACCGTATCCGGCAGGGTTACAGGTGATACAACCGAGAATACCTTATTCCTAAATACAAGCGGCGGCGTAATGCAGATCAAGCTCGATGCAGCTACCAACTTCTCAAGATGTCCTGTACTTCTTCTTGATAAGAACATTCAGGTGACCTGCGATCGCGGAAGTGATGAGTATTACCACGCTGTATCTATAATTGCAAATTAAAAGGAGAATCAGAATTAAATGGCACAGAATCCAATAGTTACAATCACAATGGAAAACGGAGATGTGATGAAGGCAGAGCTCTATCCTGAGATCGCGCCTAATACGGTTAATAACTTCATTTCTCTTATCAACAAGAAATTCTATGACGGACTTATCTTCCACAGAGTTATCAAGGGCTTTATGCTTCAGGGCGGAGATCCTGAAGGAATCGGAATCGGCGGCCCGGGATACGGAATTAAGGGCGAGTTTTCATCAAACGGATTTAAGAACGATCTTAAGCACACCGAGGGCGTTCTCTCAATGGCAAGATCCATGATGCCTGATTCAGCCGGCTCACAGTTCTTTATCATGCACAAGACATCTCCTCACTTAGATGGCGATTACGCTGCATTCGGTAAGGTGATTGAGGGCATGGATGTTGTAAACAAGATCGCTGAGACCGATACTGACTGGAACGACAAGCCTGTTAACGAGCAGAAGATGAAGAGCGTTACTGTTGAGACGTTTGGAGTAGAATACCCGGAGCCTGAAAAAGTATGATGAATCAAGACAATGAAAACCTGATCGACTTTGATTTTGAAATGCACCAGCAGGCTATTGACGAGGAAAACGAAAAGGCTAATCCATTATGCCTTATAGCTCTTGCTCTTGGAATCATGGGGCTATTGGGCGGCGTTTCCGGGAAAATTTCAGTATTTGTCATGTTCATGGTTGCCGGATGTTTGATGGCAGTTATAACGTGGGGAATATATCCTAAGAGTGATTTCGCAAAAAGGGTAGGTATTATCTATATTTGCGGAGTGATAGTCGGAATCATATGGATTGTTGCGACTATTATGGATGTGCTTAGTATCTTTAGGGATGGAATGCCTTTTTAAAAAGAAAACGGAATACTTGCAGCGACTTGTGACTAGCGAGTGGCGAGTGGTAGATAGGAGCCATGGCTTTGGAAATCTTTGGGGATTTTCGGAGGCGTGGCTTTTTTGTGGCTGGGGGGAGGATTCTGGCACCGGGACATGAGAAAAGCAAGCACAAGGGGATGCTGTTCGCTGAAATGTGTGGCAGAAGTGTAGTAATCTGACGCTGGGACATGAGAAAAGCAAGCACAAGGGGATGCTCCCAGCTGAAATCTGTGGCAGAAATGTACAGTATCGAGTTTGGGACATGAAAAATAGGAATCCTTAGAGGAAGAATTTCTTTATGATCTCTTCGGCTAGGACGTAGTCAAGGGGATGTTTACTATCTTCATAGGTTGCAATGAAATTTACGCCAGGTAGATAGCCATCTCGGATATATCGATACATTTTAAAATCTACTGTGCCCTGATACCTTGGGTCATCGCAGCGACCAAAATGCTCCCAAAGGATGATTTTTCCTGTCTTTGGATTCATGATCGTAAAGTCAGTTGCCATTGGATAACCATAGATATCATGAATTTCTTCATAGTGGTAGGGTATACCATGAGAATATAAGATTTGAGCAATCGTTGATTCTGATTTTGAGCGCATCATTTCATTTTTAGGTGCAGGAACTGTCAGCTGCTCAGGATATTCTGTGCTTTTGTTATATGGAGCGTATTCCCATTCGGTTAGTGATGGTGTTTTACCAACCAGCAGTTCTCTGTAAGGAGAATCTGTGGCCATTAGTTCTGAAGGATCATTGTCTATTCGGTTTTCTATGTAGTAATTTATACATTTCAGTTCGTTACGCATATCTTGCAGCAAACGTGAGCAATATAGCTTTTTGGCGAGCTTTTGCGTTTCGACTTTGTTTTTTCGGGCGAGATATTGGCGTTGTACTTTTCCATTTTCTTTTAACTGTTTGTAGAACAAATAATTCTTTTTTTCTCCTGTTTTTCGCTTGTAGCATACAAGCGTTTCTTTTGGCATTGAAGCTAGTTTGCTTTCTAGTTTCTTGATGGAAGCTTCCAGTTCAAGCTTTCGCTCGATATAGATTTCTGTGTGATTCAATGGTAAATTTCCTTTCTGATTTCTTTCCTGTTTAGTGATTTGAACAAGAATTGTATTTTTCAAAAATCATAAATATTGAAATGTTCCTGCGAATGCAGGCGGACATTTGGCATGTGAGGCTGAGTGCCACACAAAGATTCGCCGAAAGACAATATAGCAAATGCAGATGCGGATGTAAACAACATTAAGGAAATCTTAAGAAATTTACGGAATAGCGGAATTTATAGAAAATTTACTATGTTTTCTGACGAATTTGGGCGATAATATATGTGTGTAATTCCGACTATTATTACTTTCAAATATACTTACTGGTATGAAAGGAGAATCAGCATGGAAGGCATGAGCACTCAGGATATTCTTAATGGACAGGATCTTTCGACTGCGAATGTGGATGATCTTTTGGCAGCTATGGGAGCAAATGAGGCTACGCAGGCAGCGCCTGTTGAGGAGGCGCCTAAGCCTAAGCGCGGACGTAAGAAAGCGGCTGAGCCGGCACCAATAGAGGATATTCCTAGCCTTGATGATATTCTGGCCGGCGGCGGTGCTGATGCTCCAAGTCCTGCGGAAGCAGCAGAAGCTGATGCAATGGCAGCAGCTATGGCTGCTATGGCAGATGCTGGAATGGCGCCTGCAGAAGAGGCTCCGGCAGAGGAAGCTCCTGCAGCACCTGTTGATGTAGATGCAATGATGGCAGCAATGGCAAACGCTGAGACTGCAACCGATGTAGATGCAATGATGGCAGCAATGGCGGCAGCAGAAGCAGCGCCAGCAGAGGCCCCGGCAGAGGAAGCAGCGCCGGCAGAAGAGGCACCTGCTGATATAGATCCTGTAATGGCAGCTATGATGGCTGATGCAGCTGCAGCAGAAGCAGCCGCAGCGGCAGAGGCAGCACCGGCAGAAGAAGCACCTGTAGATATGGATGCAATGATGGCAGCGATGGCTGCAACAGAGGCAGCACCAGCAGAAGAAGCACCTGTAGATATGGATGCAATGATGGCAGCGATGGCCGCAGCAGAGGCAGCACCTGCAGCAGAGGCACCTGTAGAGATGCCAGCTGATATCCCGACTGATATTCCTGCAGAAGAAGCACCTGCAGATATGGAAGCAATGATGGCCGCAATGGCGGCAGCAGAAGCACCTACAGAGATACCTGCAGAGGCATTGGCAGAAGAAGTTCCTTCAGAGGCTGACGCAATGATGGCAGCAATGGCAGCAGCGGAAGCAGCTCCGGCAGAGCTTCCTGCAGATGCACCTACAGTTGATACATCTTCAGATATGGAAGCAATGATGGCTGCTATGACAGTAGCAACACCTGCAGCAGAAATGCCTGCAGAGGCAATGGCAGCAGATACGCCACCTATAGATGAAGCACCGGCAGCAGAGGAGGCGCCTGTAGATATGGATGCAATGATGGCAGCAATGGCAGCAGCAGAAGCACCTGTAGAGATGCCGGCAGATATCCCAGCGGCAGAAGCTCCTGTAGAGATGCCGGCTGATATACCTGCAGCAGAAGCGCCGATAGATATCCCGGCAGACATCCCTGCAGAAGAATCGCCATCAGACATGGATGCAGTAATGGCAGCGATGATGGCAGCAGAAACAGCTCCTGCAGCGGATATTCCTGCAGAGGCACTTGCAGAAGAAGTACCTTCAGAAGCAGATGCAATAATGGCAGCGATGGCTGCAGCCGAGGCAGCACCTGCAGAACTTCCGGCTGATGCTCCTACTGAGGATACATCTTCAGACATGGACGCAGTTATGGCAGCGATGGCAGCAGCAACACCCGCTACAGAAATGCCTACAGAAGCAATGGCAGCAGATACACCACCTATAGAGGAAGCACCTGCTGAGATGGATGCAGTTATGGCAGCCATGATGGCAGCAGAGGCAGCTCCAGCAGCAGAGATTCCGGCAGAGATGCCAACCGAGGAAATCCCTGCAGAAACACCCGCAGAGAACCTTGACGCGATCCTGAACGCTGAAGTAGATGCCCTCATCGAAACACCTGCAGAAGAAGCTCCTGCTGATATAGATCCTGTAATGGCAGCGATGATGGCTGATACAGCTGCAGCAGCCGCAACAGAAGCGCCTGCACCTGAAACAGCAGACCTCGATCCCGTAGCAGCAGCTATGCTCGCAGCAGAACAGGCAGCAGCCGAGTCAGCACCAGACGAAGGCACCATTGCACCAGAAGAAGCCCCTGTGCCTGAAGCAATTCCTGCACCGGAAGAAGCTCCTGCACCTACCATCGACATAGATACCGAAGAAATCCCCCAGACTCCTGTTCCCATGGATATGGATGCAGCATCTGATGCTATGGATGGCGCAGTAGAAGATATTGAGAGCTTCCTGGATTCTGAAGACTATGAATACTTAACAGTTAAGAGTGATGGTAACACACTCTTCCTGATGAAGACAGCAGACAACAATGCAATGGCTATAGCTTACGAAGGCAATGACTTTGATAGCCTTGAAACCGCTTATAACAAAGATGGCAAGACTACTTACAAAGATATCATGAACGCATTTGTAAAAGAGACCATAAAGAACGGCGGAAACAGTGCAATCGTAAGGCACAAAGGAACAAAAGTCGTAGCCAGATAATTACACCTGAAAAATGAGAAAAACGACACAGATAATAAGGTATTTAATAACCTCATTTTTAATTCTGATTCTTGCTTTATCCTGCGTACAGACATCCTGTGCGCAGGATAATTTAGAGCGTCAATTTAGAATTCTCTTTATTTCCTCTTACAGCTATTCTAACGCCACAGTTCCCGACCAGCTCGATGGTTTCGAGAAGGGACTTGAAGGCATCGATGCAGAGATCACCTACGAATTCATGGACTCCGATGTGTATTACGGAGCCATAGATATTATGAACTTCGACAAATACCTTAAGTATAAGGTCTTTTCGGCGCGCAACTTCGACCTTGTGGTTGTGGCGGATGATCTTGCTCTCAGATATGCCATCAATAACAGAAACGTCATGTTCCCTGATCTTCCGATCGTATTCATGGGAATCAACAACAAAACCGAGGCTGTCACAGCCGCTGCAATGAAGAATTCCACCGGAATCGCCGAGAGTCCGGATTTTGAGGGAAACTATGCCCTTATGAAAGCTCTTTTCCCGGAGAGAGATCATCTTGTAGTTGTGGTGGATTCCTCCGTTGCCGGACAGGGCGATTATGTGGAGTTCATGAAGTTTAGTGAGAATCACCCCGAACTTAAGTACAATATCGTGAACACTTCTTACTACACGGCAAACGGTCTTGAAGATGTTTTTCATGATCTTGGGGCAAAAGATATTATTCTTTTCCTGGACTTCTCTACAGATGGTGAGAGAAAGAGCTATTCCCTCAAAAACGCAGCTGATTTCATAAGCGAAAGAGCTCCAAGTATCCCGATTTTCAGGCTTGCCTCTGCGGACATTGGACATGGTGTTCTTGGCGGAATATCCTATTCGTTTTACGAGGCAGGCAGAATAGCAGGAGAGTCTGCTGCCAAAATACTTAGCGGTGAACCGGCAGATAACATACCTCTGCAGTCAAATACCATAACTGCCACATTCTTTGAACAGAAGGCCATGGATAGGTTTGGCCTGAAAAACTCTCAGTTGCCGGCAGGGTCTGTGATAATAAACGAGAGATGGAACTTTGCCAAGTTCTACCGCGACAACAAGATAATCAGTAATCTCGCACTGGTTATAGCACTGCTGCTCATAGTCCTTATCACAATTCTCTATTCAACCAACAATCGCAGAAAGAAGATGCTAAGGACAGACTTCCTTACAAAGATGCCGAACAGGATGAAGATCATTGAGGATATGAATCAGGCAATAAGCCAGTCGGAGTCCTTTGGCATTATCATGCTGGATGTTGACCACTTTAAGAACATCAATGACACCTACGGCCACAACGTAGGCGACGAGGTAATTGTGGGAGTTGGTCAAAGACTCAAGAAGCTTGCGGACAAGAACCTGACCTTTGCAAGGCTCGGCGGAGACGAATTCTGCGGACTATTTAAAGACCCCAGTCATGACAGAGCAGGGAAGATCTGCGAGGATATATTAAAGGCAACAAAAACGCCCTTCAAAACATCGAAGGGCGATCTTGAGCTGACCGTAAGTATCGGATGTGCAATGTATCCGCTGGATACCAAGGATTCCGGTACGCTTATGGAATGCGCTGATAAAGCTCTTTATGTGACAAAAGAGAAAGGTCGAAACGGCTACACGTTATTCAACGGCGTAAATTAGGCCTGAGGCATTTCGTGCGTAGTACCCGGTATCAAAAAGTTCATCTTCAAGATTATCTTTTGTGATGGTAATGGGGCTGAGCAGGAATGAAGTAACGACCTTACTTCCGTTGTCATAATCCGTGGTGTTATAGGAACAGTCAAAATCCCAACCTGAGGACATTATCAGCTTGCCGTCAGGCGCTTCATCTGAGAGTATGGAAAGACCCAGGGCAACGGCTACAACCGATTCATCCCTGAGGGCTTTGAATACTGTCATGCTCTGCTTTCCCTCGATAATACTATAAATGTTTGCAACATCGGCATCCTGACCGGTGACTACTACGCTGTTTGTACCGACATAATCGGATTCAAGGGCTCTGGTGGCACCAAGCGCAGTTGAGTCATTGGCACAAAGAACAGCATCCAGCTTAACACCCTCCGGATAGTAGGAGTTTAAGATAATCTGGAGCCTTTGCTGGGCAATATCAGTGGACCACTGAGCTGTAGAGGTTTCATAGAACCCCTGCTGGTTGGATGGCACTGTAAGCGTACCGTTTTCAATGTAAGGCTTAAGAGTATCAACAGCACCTCTGTAAAAGAACCTTGCGTTATTATCTACGGGGTCTCCCGTTACAAACTCTATATTCCTGCTATCTTTTGAATTCTTAAGGCCAAGGGCTGCAATGATATATTCGGCCTGCAAAACCCCGACTTTGTAGTTGTCATAGGAAACATAATAATCAACCGCATCTGAATTCATCAAAAGCCTGTCATAGGCTATTATTTTGATGCCCTGAGACTTGGCTTTATCAAGGATTGATGAAAGGGCAGCGCCATCAACAGCGGTTATTACCAAAAGATCGGCTCCTCCGTCTATCATGGAGCGGATGTCGCTGATCTGGGTATCTATCAGGTTGTTTGCATATTTTAATATAACTTCGCAGCCTTTATCTTCAAAATGCTCTTTTAAAAAGGTTCCGTCATGATTCCAGCGCTCAAGGAGCCTGTCGGGCATGGAAATGCCGACAACTGTTCTGCCGTCGTCCGGGCGAACATTTGCCGCGCTGCCATCATAGTCCGCACTCCCTGTAGGTGATTCTCCGGCAGCAGGTTTCTGAACTGCCGGTTCGGTACCTATTTCTCCTGCAACAGGTGTAGAGCTGCAGGCTGAGAGTATCAGAGCAGATATAATTGTAATTATGATAAGTTTTGTCTTTTTCATAGTAATAATTATACCATCATACATATTCAGTTTCCTTAATTTATAGATATTTAATGGACAAAAGCTTCCCAAAGCCATATAGTAGAACTATGCATGGAAAACGCTTTCCAGGCCTAAATAAATACAATCCGTCAGGTGGGGGATACTATGGTATCAATTAAAGACGTGGCTAAGGAGGCAGGCGTTGCCATATCAACAGTCTCCAAGGTCTTAAACAATTATCCGAATGTCAGTGAGAACACCAGAAGCAAAGTAATGGAAGTGGTGGACAGACTGGGCTTTGTGCCAAATGCAGTGGCTGCCAGCCTCTCTTCCAAGAAAATGGGACGAGTAGCTCTCCTTATCAAATTAAATCTTGAAACAGAGGCCAGCGACGAGATCAGCATGCAGTATATCTCAGGTGCCGTGCACAGGGCAAAAGAGCTGCAGCTGGATATCATCACTGTCTTTGCCTCCATGATCGAGGACATGACGGTGGAAGAAGTCACAAACTACTTTGAGTCTCAGGGCATTAAGGGCATCATAGTATATGGCCTTACCACCAAGGACAAAGTGGTCCACAAGCTGATCAAGAGTGAGCACTTTAAAATGGTTGTCATCGACGCACCCATGACAGGGAACAGCACCTCCTGTGTCAGCGTTGATAACGTGCAGGCCCAGTACGACGTGGCCAAGAAGACCATTACCGAGAACAAGTGTAAGAAGGTCCTTTACATCTCCGGAGATGAGAACGGTTATGTTACAGCCCAGAGACTTGAGGGTATCAAGAAACTCTGTGCGGAAAAGAAACTTAAGCTGACGGTACGCAGCGGCAAATTCTCAGAGCTTAAAGCCCGCGAGATCACAATGAAATACGCTAAGAACCACCACTGCGTGGTCTGCGCATCAGACCTTATGGCCATCGGCGCCATGAAGGCACTTATCGATATGGATATATTCCGCCCTGTATGCGGATTTGACGGCATAATATTGATGGGGTATGTGGGGAAACAAATGAATACGGTCAAACAGGACTTTGTAAAGATTTCCGAAGAAGCCCTGGATGAACTTAATCGCCTGATGCAGGGCGAGCCGGGAAGAGAAGTTATTCTCCCTCATACGCTGGTAAGAATGAAATATGAGGACATAATTAAATGAAACTGATAAAGAAATTCATCCCTTACTATAAGCCGTACATCGGCGTGTTTTTAATGGATCTTTTATGTGCATCCATTTTATCTGTGATAGACCTGACTTTTCCGCAGTTTCTCAGGATCCTGCGGAGCACTCTTTTCCTTGAAGAGAGCAGTGTGATCTTAAGCCGGCTCGGATTTATAGCATTTCTCCTTATTGCTATGTATGTTGTCAGGTTCCTGTGCAGATATTATGTAACCTACCAGGGTCACATGATGGGAGCAAAGATTGAGTCGGGCATGAGAGGCGAGCTTTTTGAGAGGTTTGAAGCCTTCTCTTTTTCCTACTATGACACTCATAACACCGGCGAGATGATGAGTAAACTGGTTTCCGACCTCTTCGATATTTCGGAGCTTGCGCACCACGGTCCGGAGAACATCTTCATCTCCATAATCAAGATAATCGGCTCGTTTATACTGCTGATGCGCATAAATGTGCCAATGACTCTGTGCCTTGTTTTTGTTGTGGTCTGCATGGCCGTATTTGCCGTGAGCCAGAACAAGCGCATGAGAGCGACGTTTTCCGACAACCGCAAGAAGATAGCGGGGATCAATTCATCCCTTCAGGACACCCTAGGAGGCATAAGGGTCGTTAAGTCCTTTACTGGTGAGGATATTGAGAAAAAGAAATTTGACAGATCTAATATGGCATTCCTTGATTCAAAGAAGGCCAACTACAGGCAGATGGCGCTGTTTTTCTCCGGCAACAATTTTTTTGAAGGACTGATGTTTGTAACGGTCCTGGTGGCCGGCGGATTCTTTATCGCCAAGGGCAGCATGACCGGCGAGGACCTTGCTATCTACGCCCTCTACATCAACATTTTCATAAATCCGGTAAATGTTCTTGTAGAATTTACGGAGCAGCTTCAGAAGGGTATGGCCGGCTTTGAGAGATTCTGCGAGGTAATGGATACCATGCCCACAATAGTTGATAAACCTGATGCAAAAGAGCTTTCGGATGTCATGGGAGTTATTGACTACTGCGATGTGTCTTTTTCTTATGAAAAAGAAGAAACGGTGCTTAACCACATAGACCTGCATGTGGATGCCGGCAAAAATGTTGCCATCGTTGGCCCCTCCGGCGGAGGAAAGACTACGCTGTGCTCGCTCCTTCCGAGGTTCTATGAGGTTACCGGCGGAAGTGTTAAGATCGACGGCACCGACATAAGAGATGTCACTCAGAAGTCACTTAGATCCTACATCGGTATTGTTCAGCAGGATGTATATCTTTTCAATGGCACGGTAAAAGAAAATATCGCCTACGGAAAAGAGAATGCGACCATGGAAGAAATAGTTGAGGCGGCAAAAAATGCCGATCTTCTGGAATTTATCGAAACTCTTCCAAACGGCTTTGACACCGAGGTGGGTGAGAGAGGAGCAAGGCTTTCCGGAGGTCAGAAGCAAAGGATCGCCATAGCCAGAGTTTTCCTTAAGAACCCGCCGATACTGATCCTCGATGAGGCGACCAGTGCGCTTGATAACGAGAGCGAGAGATATATTCAGGAAAGTCTTGAGAAACTTTCTGTGGGAAGAACCACAATTACCATAGCCCACAGGCTTTCAACCATCCTTGGAGCCGATGAGATCATTGTTCTCGACGGCGACGGAATAAAGGAGAGAGGTAAGCACAAAGAGCTCATCAAACAGGGAGGGCTCTACGAGAAGTACTATCGTATGCAGCTGGGCGCTGTATAAGTTTGTTTTAAATAGTACTTGCGGAAAACGTTTTCCTGTGGTAACCTAATAACATGAATTAAAGAAAACGTTTTCCAGAGTAATATTTAATATAGTATCACGATGGATTAGCAATGAGAGGAGATACACAATGGCTAAGCACACAAATATGCAAAGGGATGTACTTGTTACTAACCTGGAGGGACAGCTTGAGGAGATCGCCGATGAGAAGTTCGGCAAGAAACTTAAAGAGCTCTCTGACCAGGAGACCTACTATGTACTACTTGAGATGACAACACGCCTTATGGACGTGGCAGAGGTTTCCAACGGAGAGAAGAAGGTTTACTACATTTCAATGGAGTTCCTTATCGGTAAGCTTCTTTCCAACAACCTTATCAATTTAAGAGTTTATGACAGGGTTAAGGAGATCCTTGAGAAGAACGGCAAGAGCCTTGCAGCTGTTGAGGAGTGCGAGCCTGAGCCATCTCTTGGTAACGGCGGACTTGGAAGACTTGCAGCATGCTTCCTTGACTCAATTGCAACTCTCGGCCTTGCAGGCGAGGGAATCGGACTTAACTATCACTTCGGACTCTTTAAGCAGGTGTTCAAGGATCACCTTCAGTACGCAGAGAAGAACGACTGGATCGAGGATCAGTCCTGGCTTGAGAAGACCGACACTACCTTCGAAGTGTCTTTTGGCAAAGAGAAGGTAACATCACGCCTCTACAACATGAACGTTGTTGGCTATGATACAGGAGTTAACAAGCTCCGTCTCTTCGATATCGAGACAATTGACGAGAGTCTTGTTAAGAAGGGCATCGACTTTGACAAGACCAAGACTGACAAGAACCTTACTCTGTTCCTGTATCCCGATGATTCAGACGAGAACGGAAATCTTCTTCGTATCTACCAGGAGTATTTCCTTGTATCAAACGCAGCTCAGCTCATCTTAAGAGAGCAGAAGGAGCGCCAGTACGACCTTCACGAGCTTCATAACCACGCAGTGATCCAGATCAACGACACTCACCCTACAATGATCATTCCTGAGCTCATCAGGATCCTCGTAGAGGAGAAGGCATTCTCAATGGATGAAGCCATCAATGTGGTAAGCAAGACCTGCGCATATACAAACCACACAATTCTTGCTGAGGCTCTTGAGACATGGCCTCTTGAGTACCTTGAGAAGGTTGTTCCTCAGCTTGTACCTTACATCAAGGAGCTTGATAAGAGAATCCGCGAGAAATATAAGAGAAGACCTAAGATCCAGATCATCGACAAGGACAAGAGAGTACACATGGCCTTCATCGATATCCACTACGGCTTCTCAATCAACGGTGTAGCAGCTATCCACACCGATATCCTTAAGGACTCTGAGCTTCATGAGTTCTACAAGATCTATCCTGAGAAGTTCAACAATAAGACCAACGGAATCACCTTCAGAAGATGGCTCCTTTCCTGCAACCATCCTCTGGCTGATTTCCTTTCACAGACCATCGGCGATGGCTTCAAGAAGGATGCAAACAAGCTCGAGAAGCTCCTTGATCATATAGATGATCCGGCTGTTCTTGATAAGCTTGAAGAGATCAAGATGGACAAGAAGAAAGAACTTGTTGCTTACCTTAAGGAGCACGAGGGAGTTGAGGTTGATCCTGATTCCATCTTTGATATTCAGGTAAAGAGACTTCATGAGTACAAGAGACAGCAGATGAATGCCCTCTACATCATTCACAAGTACCTTGAGATCAAAGGGGGCAAGAAGCCTTCAAGACCTATCACCTTTATCTTCGGTGCCAAGGCAGCTCCTGCGTATGTTATTGCCAGAGACATTATCCATCTGATCCTTGTTCTTCAGGAGATCATCAACAACGATCCTGATGTCAACAAGTACATGAAGGTTGTCATGGTTGAGAACTACAACGTAAGCTACGCAGAGAAACTTATTCCTGCCTGCGACGTATCAGAGCAGATTTCTCTTGCTTCCAAGGAGGCATCCGGAACAGGTAACATGAAGTTCATGCTTAACGGTGCTGTAACTCTCGGAACAGATGACGGCGCTAACGTAGAGATTCACGAGCTTGTAGGTGATGACAACATCTACATCTTCGGCGCAAGTGCAGACGAAGTTATCGAGCACTACAAGAAGGCTGACTATGTTTCCAAGGATTACTACAAGAAGAGCAAGGTAGTAAAACAGGCTGTAGACTTCATCACAAGCAAGGAAGTCCTCAAGGTTGGTCACAAGGAGAACTTAAAGAGACTCCACGATGAGCTCCTTAATAAGGACTGGTTCATGACACTTCTCGACCTGGAGAGCTATATTGCCAAGAAAGATGAGATCTTCGCAGATTACGAGAATCGCGATAAGTGGAAGAAGATGATGCTTACCAATATCGCTAAGGCCGGATACTTCTCATCTGACAGAACTATAAAAGAGTATAACAGGGATATCTGGCATCTTAACTAATACGGAACTTTATCTTGTCTCATAAAGAAACCCCACTTAATGACATTAAGTGGGGTTTTATATTTTTTCTTTAGTCGCCCATCCGGCGACACATTCCTTTCCCAAACCAAGTAATATAAGCTTGTCAATCACCAATGCAAGGACACTTAAAACGGTAGAGTACGCTGTTTATCAGATCAATGTCATAAATTCTCTTTGTCAAAAAGTATGCCATGATCATGTCGCTCCTACTATTTGAAGCAAAAGAATAGCTCGCAAGTCCAAGCAGCTCCAAGCTCTCAGCATAGTTAAGTTCAAAAGCTATACAAAGAGCAAACACTGTTTTCTTTAAGGGATGATACCTTCTATTCTTCACTATCTTATGAAAAAGCCTTCTGTCTATATAGGCTCTTTCATATAGATCCTTAGTACATAGATGCTTGCTTCTCATATAGTAGATGACCATGGATGAGAAAGTACATACCTCATCCAGTTCAGGAAGCATGGCATTTATATCCGAGACTATTTTCTCTTCGGATATTAGATCTCTTATTTTAATTGTTTTGTCATTATCCGGAGTATTCAGATCAAAAATATAAAAAGTACGTTCATTCTTCATAGTAAAGGAGACCTTATGAAAGCAATAGTAGTTGATGTGAGTCGAAAGTCCTCGTATAAAAAAGTCATATCATTTCTAAGCCACCACAATGATGCTGAGATAATATACACATTCGATTATCTCTATAACAGATATGCTTCTATAGAAGACTTGCTGTCGGATCTGGACGAGCTATCCGATACATTCTTTGTGAGCTCCTGCGCATATTATGACATGGTAATATCTATTCTTGGAATTCTGAGAAAGACATCCGTCGATTCCATAATTATCTACTCACCGCAGATTGATGAGTCCAGTCGGTTATCCAGTGAATGGCTGTATGATAACTATATTCTTCATTTTACTACATATTCAGATATGAAGCTTGAAATCAATTTTGCAAAAATGCTAAATAAAATTAAACCTAGAACCATTTCACTCAAAGCGATATTAGATAGATTCTCACTAAAAAAAGCCATCAGCATGACTTCTGCCAATGATGATTATTATGACAACGATGATGACGATGATTTTTTGGATATTTTCAAATTGTCTTCGTTTATGTAGATAGAGGCTTCAATACTCACTAATGCATATGGCTGAAGAGATTGATACAATAGGGGGGTAACTATGTTAATAACAATTAAGCCGTATATGGGGAAAAGTGATGATCAGATTTAAGGCAGTATTAGGACTTGTTATGGTGACAATTATTCTTGGCGCCTGTGGAAGAAGTGAAGAAACAGAGAGTTTGTCAGGAGTAGTGTTCGAAGAAATTACAGATGAAAACTCTTATTTAGGAACGCCTGCTGTTATTCGATATGATGAGTTTTTAAAGGATAAGAATAATTGGCCGGATAGTGATTACAAGTCTATCCATGTTGCATTGGGATTTATTGATGATGATGACATACCTGAGCTGTTTGTGACGCTAGATACAGTTAGTATTTTTGGAGTACACATCTATAAATATGATCCGGATAGTGACTCAGTTATATATCTTGGAGAGTTTTCCCAATACGGCTTTTGTAAATACTCAGAGAAAAAGAATAGAATCTGGGGGCAATATGGCAATAATGGGTATTTTGAAAACTACTATTATGAAATAGTTGGAAATGAAGTAAAGGTTGTAGGAAGACTTTTATCTGATGGTGCATTTGAAGAAATTAAATATTATGCTGACTATGCAGATATGGATGAGAGCGGAGGGGTAATTACGCATGTAGACCCGGTTTCGAGACCGGATGATAGCTTTTGTATATCTGAGCAGGAATTTGAGCAAAGAGATGAAGAGTATATGCAGACTAAAGAACCTATAATGATTGGATACAACAATATGGCTGAGATGATCATTAAAGGTGAGTAATCCAAATAGAAGGAGGTAGAGTTTATGGGGAATTCAAAGGGAAGAATAGATAAGGTTTATGATGTTGTAGAAAGAATATTATTTGAGAATAATGTAAAGCATTTATCAAAAGACGAAGAATTTAAGCGCTTTAGTTTTGAAGAAGATAGA
The DNA here is from genome assembly GCF_000423965.1 of Butyrivibrio sp. VCB2001. Lineage (NCBI taxonomy): Bacteria > Bacillati > Bacillota > Clostridia > Lachnospirales > Lachnospiraceae > Butyrivibrio > Butyrivibrio sp. VCB2001. Next base: position 38,076 of record NZ_AUIZ01000007.1, read on the forward strand.
GAGAATAAACATTTAGATGTAATAATAAAAGCGTATGAGGATGCAATAGTAGTTACCTGCACATATCCATTTAAGGTTCAAAGTAATGCTATAGCACTGGTTTCTATGTACTTGTCAACGGTAAATTACTATTCCATCAACAGCTCTTTGAAACTGAATCAGAGTAATGGTGATTTAGAATATGAATCTTTAATTCCTTTATGCGATGAAAAAATAGATGATACTGCATATATGTGGAAAGATATAAAAGATACCATTGATTTTGCTTTGGATCATTATCTTATATTAAGCAATTATTCCGTAGGCAAACTTTCGTCTGAAGAAAAAGAAAAGTATACCTGGCTTTTACTTTCCTCATTTGATGCAATTAACGGAGAACACATCAACTATTCGCAGCTGGTTTATGGTACAGCGGGTTTCAAGGAAGATTTCTTTTGGAAAAAAGATGCAATTGAAAGTTTTGATAGATGGGTCAATGCCACCAAAGAATGGTACGACAATAATCTGCCATTTTGCTGAAAGACCGTTAGTTCATTGGATAAAAGCATTAAATATTTTAGAAGAATAAAAACGTTTTAATAAATATTTCACCGATAAAACATAAATTAATTGTGCAATACATACAAAATGTTATCAATATATTGAAAATCGAATAACGCTATGGTAATATCCTATTACTAAATCATAAAAACGTTTTTATATTGTTTCGACGGCAACAAATTATGAGGGAATTAAGATGAGAAAGATTTTATTAAACGCATGCAAGACCGTAGCTTTGGTGAGCCTTACAGCATGCATGTCAATGACACAGCTTACAACAGTTTCTTTTGCAGCAGAAAATGTTGACATAACTGAGAATGTAGAAAATGAGAAGCAGGACACTGTACCGGCGCAGGATGTACAGATCACTTCAGTGCCAAATGATCAAAATAACATAGAGCCACAGAATCAGGAGCCTGAATACACTCTTGTAAGTAACGAAGATGAACTTCGTGCTGCTCTTGAAAAGGGTGGTGCTATCAAACTTAATCAGGATATTACCGTTGAGAAAGGCTATGTTATAGTCGGCAGCGCAGCAGAGGATGCTGATACAATTCTTGACCTTGATGGCAAGACAATTACTGTAACGCATGACACAGCTACTTTTGCAGTAAATAATGGCAAGAATCTTACAGTTAAGAATGGTACTGTAACAGGAAATCAGAATAAAGAAGAAACAGGAGCTGCTTTTGAGTGCAACTCAGGTTCAAATGTATCTCTTCAGGGCGTGACGGTTTCAAACCTTCACAACGCTGTTAGCGCAGTTGATGCAACACTTAGCATAGATAATTGCACATTTAAGGACAACAAAAATGTAAATGATGGTGGTGCGATCTTCGCCAGAAACACAGTCTTTTCCGCAACAGGAAACAACCTTTTTGAAGGTAATACAGCCGGCAGAAACGGCGGAGCCATCAGCTTATATGAAGCTAATAAGGATCTTGTTCTTGAGAACATGACTTTCGTAAACAACGCTTCTTACCAGGGCGATTGGGGAAACGGCGGCGGAGCTATCTTTATGCACGGCAACGGCAATCTGGATGTAAAAGAGTCTAATGTATTCGAGAACAACTATACAAAGGCCAGTGGCGGAGCAATTCTTTTCGCAGGAAAAGACATGAAGATAAACGGCACATACACCGGAAACACTGCAGAGACTCATGAGGGCGGAGCAATTGCCATTATCGGAAATTTCAGAGGCGACAGTGAAGCCAATTCAGCTTCTCTTCAGAGTGGAATATTTACAAATAACAAAACAGGCTATACCAGAGATGGACAGGCCAATGAAAGCTATCAGGACTGGGGCGGCGGAGCAATCTTTGTATCCGACATGTCAAGCATTGTAGTACCTGAGAAAACTCTTGTGACAGGAAACTCAGCAGGTGGCTTTGGCGGCGGACTTGCCGGTTGTTCAACAGGACGTGTATTTATCCTTGGTGATGAAAACAGCCTCGCAATGGTATTTAACAACAACGGCGGAAATAAAGATGATCTCCATATGTCAGGTGAGGGATCAATGAAACATGATGACCACACCTACGCTGCAACAAATCCTGTTTTCATGGAGAACGGATACGACGATTACTTCTGTGCATTAAACAGTATCGTTGATAAGTCTGTATTTGGAGAGGCAAATGTAAGAGGAAGTGTTGACCAGTCAGCAATTTCCGATGCAGATTCTCTTTATGTTGCAAGTTATGTAATGGGAATCACAGCAGAGCTGGTAGATAATGATGCCATCGAAAGAGCAAGAAAGGAAGCTGTTGTTCAGATCATCGACAACTATTCCTATACACATGGTGGTGGAATCCTCAGCAACGGATACATGATAGTTGGTAATCCTCGCGCAGAAGCTGCTATTTCAGTTGGTAAGTCACTTGAGCTCAAGGCTTCCAAGGCACTCTTTAATCCTGAGGGCGAGCAGATCGATCTCGAGAACAGAGTGTATAACTTTACAGTTACTGACCTTGAGGGCAACAAAGTACTCAGCGGAATGAATGATTCAACCGGAAATATCGGCTTTACAGGAAAAATCTCTTTTAACCAGAATAACTTTGAAGGTAGCGAGGATAACACAGCAACTTACACATATCTTCTCTCAGAAGATGAGGTTTCCGATATCAATGTTATCAGAGACGAAACTCAGTATAAGCTCAAGATTCAGGTGCTTAAAAATGCAACAACACAGAAAGTCGGCGGAGAAACAATTAACCTTGATAAGTATGAAATAAAAGGTGTTGAAATCTCAAAGATCATAAATGGTGCTGAGACTATTCTTGATTCAAGCAGCTTTAACTTCACAGCAAATGATGAGATGCATGCAGCACTGATTGAGTTCCTTGGAACAAACGGCGCAACCTTCAACAATGTGCTTAAGCCTGAAGAGCCTGAAGTTCCCGAAGATCCCGAAGATCCAACAGACCCATCAGACCCATCAGATCCAAGTGATCCAACAGATCCACAGGACCCTGAGACTTTTGAAATCCCGGGCGAGCCTGTAGCTCTTTCAAGCACACCTGAAGTTCTCGGCGAGAACAGACTTATTGATCTTCCCGAAGTACTTGGCGCAAGAAGAGGTCAGACTTCTGACGATAATAAGGGAAATCTCAGGATAATGCTGATCATCATGGCAGCTGCACTGGCCATGGTAATGCTGATTCAGAAAAAGAAAGATTGATACGAATAAACGACTTAAAAGGCCGGAGCAGAATAGTGCTTCGGCCTTAATATTTACTTGCATCTACGCATATTTAATCATAAAATTTTAGTGTACCGTTTTATTGATCTCCTGTTTCTTTTTTGTCCTTTTTAGTGAGGTGCGTGTATGGGAAAAAAGTTTCATGATGCAGGTATTAGTGGTATTATTCCGACAGGTCTTCCGGGAGGCTTCTTTATCTATGAGGCCAATGACGTTGAGAGCGTCCTGTACGCCGGGCCCAATGTACTTGAGATGTACGGGTGCGAGAACATGGGCGAATTTATTGAGCACACCGGCGGAACCTTTAAGGGTATGGTTCATCCCGATGACTACAAGCGGATTGAGAATCAGATTCAGGCTCAGACTATTTTTGGTGAAAAGAAACATGACTATGTCCGCTACCGTATCGTGACCAAGGACGGAATTGAGCGCTATGTGGAGGATTTCGGACATCTTCTTCACAGGGATGATGGCAAGAGCTATTACTATGTCTATATCGTCGATGTAGATCAGAACGAGTACTTTAATAAGAATCGTAATTCCTTCGCCGAGGCAGAAATCCTCTCCGCCAATCAGGAGACGGATGATCTTACGGGACTTCTTAACATGTCCTTCTTCTATCAGAGGGCTCAGATGTTCCTCGGCTCCTATGAGAGCTGGCGAGAGGATATTTCTTTTATTCATTTCGATATCCCGAATTTCAAACTTTTTAATGAGAGAAACGGCTTTAAGCTTGGCGACGAGCTCTTGTGCGACCTTGCCAAGGCTATAAGAGAGACCTTCCATATCGGCGGAATCTGCGCAAGATTTTCCGACGATCACTTTGTTGTATGCACAACAGGTTCAAGAGAGAGCGTTGTTGAGAAGGTTGAGAAGGTCTACAAGACCATGCTTTTAACCGATGATGTCAACAAGAAGGTCAGGATCAAGGCAGGTATCTACTACCTCGATGACAGGCGCGCAGAGATAGGTCTTGCCTGCGATCATGCCCGCCTTGCCTGCAACAGCATCAAGCACAGACATGACGTCAATTACTGTATCTATGATGAGATGCTAAGAGAGAATCTGCGCAAGCAGCAGTACGTCATTGACCATATTGATGAGGCAATCGAACATGAATACATAAAGGTCTTTTACCAGCCTGTTATCCGTGTTAAGACCGGAGAAATCTGCGGCTACGAAGCACTTGTTCGCTGGATTGATCCCAAGATGGGAATGCTCTCGCCGGGCGATTTTATATCCACTCTTGAGCAGTTCCATCTGATCCATCTGGTTGATACCTTTGTGGTCAAGCGCGTTTGCAAGGACTACGTGCAGATGAGAGATGAGGGAAAAGAGCTTGTTCCTATCTCTGTAAACATCTCCAGGCTTGACTTTGAGCTGTGCGACATCTTCGGAGTTGTGGAAGAGACAAGGGCTGAATATGATGTCCCGAGGGATATGCTCGATCTCGAGATCACAGAGAGTTCCCTTAATGAAAACGAGGGCTACATAAGGTCTTCTTGCGACAAGATGAGAGAGATGGGCTATCACGTTTGGATCGATGATTTCGGAAGCGGATATTCATCCCTTAACACAATAGCCAATTACAACTTCGATGTCCTTAAACTGGACATGGTATTCTTAAGAAGCTACGACAATAATCCCAAGACCGGCAAGATCATGGGATATATCATAAAGGGAGCCAAGGCAATGGGAGTCAGCCCGCTCTGCGAGGGTGTTGAGACTGAAGTGCACTTTAACTTCCTTAAGGAAATCGGCTGTGAAAGGGCACAGGGCTACTACTTCGGAAAGCCAATGCCTATGGAAGAGAGCAGGAAGTTCACTTCCGAAAAAGGACTTGTATGGGAAAAGGTGGAGTAAATGCTTGGAGGAATTGAAGCCGGCGGAACCAAAATGGTTGTTGCTATAGGCGATGACGACTGCAATATCATTAAGAGAAAAGAGATACCGACGAAGGCCCCTGAAGAGACCATTCCTTCAATCCTGGAATTCTTTGAAGAAAATAATGTCACTGCCATAGGAATCGGAGCGTTCGGACCTGTCTGCCTTGACAGAGATTCAGAGGACTACGGAAGGATTGGCAGGACACCGAAGCTTTCATGGGTAAATTTCTCCTGGAGTGAAGCCTTTAAATCCGGTGGCATTCCGGTTGCCATTGATACTGATGTAAACGCAGCTGTCCTTGGCGAAGTTATCTTTGGCAATGGAAAAGACCTTTCGGACGTGATTTACATTACCATCGGCACAGGCATCGGAGCCGGAGTATATTGCCGTGGTCAGCTCCTTCACGGAATGCTCCATCCGGAAGCAGGGCACATTCTTCTTATGCTTAATGAGAATGATAAGTTTGAAGGCGCATGTCCCTACCATAAAAACTGCTTTGAGGGACTGGCATCCGGGCCTGCCATAAAAAAGCGCTATGGCACGGAAGCCTTTAATCTTATTGACAGAGAGGATGTTTGGGAGCTGGAAGCTGAGTATGTGGCAAAGGCGCTGATGCAGTATATATGCTGCTACAGCCCAAAGAAGATCATTCTCGGCGGAGGCGTTATGCATGTGGAAAAGCTCTTTCCACTTATCCGAAAGAAGACTCTTGAGTATATGAACGGTTACATAGATACTGCGGAACTTAAGGATATCGATAATTATATTGTTCCGGCAGGACTTGGCGGCGAGCAGGGAATAAAGGGCGCTTTATACCTTGCAAAGCAAAGCTCTGTATTGACAAAGAGCTGAAAGCGGATAATACTGTCAAGTGTATGAAACGCGTAGATTTTGAGAACGGGAAAACTTTTAATAATATTCTGGCCACAGCGATCCCAATGCTTGTGGCTCAGATCATAAATCTTTTGTACAACATTGTTGACAGGATATACATCGCACGTATTCCTGAGATAGGAACAGTGGCTTTGGGAGCAGTGGGACTTTGCTTTCCGCTGGTTATACTTATCACCGCTTTTACCAATATGTATGGAAGCGGTGGAGCACCCCTGTTTTCTATTGCAAGAGGGCAAAAGAATGAGCAGAGGGCGGGGGAGATTCAAAACACCTCGTTCTTTTTACTGCTTGTAACTGCGGTGGTTTTGATGATCGTTGGCGAGGTCTTTGGAAGACCCATTCTGTCAACTTTTGGTACGTCTGAAGCTGCCATGGTATATGCGCTTCCGTATCTTCGCATCTACCTTCTCGGCACAATCTTTTCAATGATCGCAACGGGACTTAATCCCTTTATCACAGCCCAGGGTTATTCAATAGTTGGAATGACCACCATTTTGGTCGGTGCTCTTGCAAATATTATCCTTGACCCGATATTTATCTTTGTGTTTGGTCTGGGTCCTGAGGGAGCGGCTATAGCAACCGTGATATCGCAGGCTCTTTCAGCCTTCTATGTTCTCAGATTTTTCTTTGGAAAAAAGTGTGCTTACAACCTTAAGATAATGTCTTTTGACGAGATAAAGAAGTGCGGAAGGACAGCCGGTTCCATTGCGGGTCTTGGAAGTGCGGCGTTTATCATGCAGTTCACAAATGCCATGGTATCCGTATCCTGCAACAGTGTACTTGCTGATGTGGGAGGAGATCTATACGTCTCCATAATGACCATGGTTAACTCTGCAAGACAGATGATGGAGACTCCTATCCTTGCCATATCCGAAGGTACATCGCCGATCATCAGCTATAACTACGGTGCGAAGAGGTATGACAGGATAAAGCGCTCTATAGCTATAATGGTTGCCATGGACTTTGGCTACACCCTGATAGTATGGCTCTTTATAAGACTCTTCCCGGCAGCAGTCATCGGGGTATTCAGTAACGACAAGACCATTCTTGCAGATGCAATACCTGCGTTTAACCTGTATTTCTCAACCTTCATATTTATGACGTTCCAGCATTCGGGACAGGTTGTGTTTAAATCTCTTGGAAAAAAGAACCACGCCATTTTCTTTTCTTTATTCAGAAAAGCATTTATCGTGGTGCCTTTAACATATCTGCTTCCTTATATGTTTAATATGGGAACAAACGGCGTCTTTGCAGCCGAGCCGATCAGTAACGTAATCGGTGGCAGCGCCTGTTTCATAACCATGTTATTTACTGTAAGGGGCATAATCAGAGCCGGTAAGGCTAACGACTAAATAAAAAGTGGCGAAGATGATCTTTTATTCATCCCGCCACTTTTATATTAAGCTTACTGTTATATTCGCGTTTTTTCTCAGCCACAAAGAGTGTGAGGTCGCTGTTTATGCCACTTAAGACGCATCCTGCAGCATTGTACTCGCCGACTTTAAAGAGCCTTACAACCTTGCACTTAACGGTGATTCTCTTCATGACTCCGGTCTTGAAAAAGCTAAGCTCAAGTTCATCGCCTGTGTTTATGGTCTGATCCTTACCAATAAGAAGAGATATTCCTCTCATGGAAATGTCATTGACGATGACGTTTATGGTCTTTCTGCTGTTGACCACTGCCTGTCCCATGACCTGAACCATATATCTTTCGGCTTTTCTCATTCTGGAGGAAAGTAAAAGCTCTTTTCCCCTGATAACATGGAAATCGGTGCCGTTAAAATCGGTTCTTGCAATTGAGTCTGACTCGAAGATGTGTACATGGCCTGTTGAAGGGCTCTTGTACTCAATCTTTGCATGGGAGCAGTAATCCAGTATCTGATCTCCGAAGGTTATCGGTGTAACCAGGATTCCGTCGCCATAGGCAGTCAGCACTCTTGTTTTTACCGAGCACTCAGCGTCATTATGAACCATTTTTATGGTTATTTCTGCCATTTGTGGTATGTTTGCGATTCTCATGGGGCTTATATTAATACATCGCAAAACAAAAGTCATTAAATTTTTATAAAAATTTTGCCAAAATTCGCTAAATTTGAAACCGAATTTCATTGCCTGTTTGGGAACTGAAACTTTGTTATCAGTATCACCTTGATTTTGCGGCTAAAAGACTCATAATTAGAGTGTTGGAAAGGCGGTAATATATGAATACAGATTATTCCATTAGAACTGCTACGCCGGAGGATGCACAAGCTCTCGTAGCTATATATGATTATTATGTAAAAGAGACTGCGATCACCTTTGAGTATGAGACTCCTTCAGTGGAGGAGTTCAGAGGCAGGATCGAGAAGGTGCTCACGAAGTATCCTTATATTGTAGTAGAAAGGACTATCTCTGAAAACGGGGCAAAAGAGATTGTAGGATACGCCTACGCAAGTACCTTTAAGGACAGAGACGCATACCAGTGGAGCGTGGAACTCAGCATTTATATTCAGAAGGATGCAAGAAGAGAAGGCCTTGGAAGGCTTCTTTATGAAGAGCTTGAAAGAAGGCTCAAGGATCAGGGAATTTTGAATCTCTACGCCTGCATCGGATATCCCGATACGGAAGATGAACATCTAAACCTTGACAGTGTCAGATTCCACGAGAAACTGGGCTTTTCAATGATCGGCAAGTTCAACAAATGCGGCTATAAATTCGACACATGGTACAGCATGGTCTGGATGGAGAAGATGATCGGTGAACACAAATGATTGCGTGCGATTTATTGCATTAAAGTGTTTGAATTGATATTATACAACTAACGTTTTTTATTGGAGGGAAATAATGAGCACAATACCTTATAAGATTTACCTTGAAGAATCAGAGATGCCAAAGGCATGGTACAACGTAAGGGGCGATATGAAAAAGAAGCCTGCTCCGATTCTCAATCCGGCTACACTTAAGCCTGTAACAATCGACGAACTTTCGGGAATTTTCTGCCGCGAGCTTGCAGAGCAGGAACTCGATGATACATCAACATATATTGAAATACCTGAGGAGATCAGAAACTTCTACAGAATGTATCGTCCATCACCTCTTGTACGTGCTTACTGTCTCGAAGAGAAGCTTCAGACACCTGCACATATCTACTACAAATTTGAGGGAAACAATACATCAGGAAGCCACAAGCTCAATTCAGCAATAGCTCAGGCTTACTACGCTAAAAAGCAGGGCCTTAAGGGCGTTACAACAGAGACCGGTGCAGGTCAGTGGGGAACAGCTCTTTCAATGGCATGTTCATACTTTGATCTTGACTGCCAGGTATACATGGTTAAGGTTTCTTACGAGCAGAAGCCTTTCAGACGTGAAGTAATGCGTACCTACGGCGCTAAGGTAACACCTTCTCCATCAATGGAGACAGAGGTTGGAAGAAGGATCAACGCAGAGTTCCCGGGAACAACAGGTTCACTTGGCTGCGCTATTTCAGAGGCCGTTGAGGCTGCTACAAGCCAGGAAGGCTATCGCTATGTTCTTGGATCAGTACTTTCTCAGGTACTGCTTCATCAGTCAGTGATCGGTCTTGAAACCAAGGCAGCTCTTGATAAATACGGAATAAAGGCAGATATGATCATCGGCTGCGCAGGCGGCGGATCAAACCTCGGAGGACTTATTTCTCCATTTGCAGGAGAGATGCTCAGGGGTGAAGCTGACTACGAGATCATCGCAGTTGAGCCTGCTTCATGTCCTTCACTTACAAGAGGAAAATATGCTTACGACTTCTGCGATACAGGTAAGGTTTGTCCTCTTGCCAAGATGTACACATTGGGAAGCGGATTCATTCCATCAGCAAACCACGCCGGCGGACTTAGATATCACGGCATGAGCAGCGTTGTTTCAGAGCTCTATGATCAGGGTCTGTTAAAGGCAAGAAGTGTTGAGCAGACCAGCGTATTTGAGGCAGCTGAGATGTTCGCAAGAGTTGAGGGTATCTTACCTGCTCCTGAGAGCAGCCATGCAATCCGCGTTGCCATTGATGAGGCACTTAAGTGCAAGGAGACAGGCGAAGAGAAGAACATCGTATTCGGACTTACAGGAACCGGATACTTTGATATGGTCGCTTATCAGAAATACAACGACGGTGAAATGTCAGATTACGTTCCTACCGATGAAGAGCTTGCAAAGTCTTTGGCTAAGCTTCCGAAGGTAGACTAAAACAGATTTAGGAAGGAGAATGTTATGTCAAAGATAGCAAATCCTGAGCAGTATGCACAGTCAACGGAGTCCAAGGGAGAGCTCAAATACAGAGAGCGCAGCAGATGGCTTTTATTCGGCCTTCCGTGGACCTTTACCAAATATGAGATCAGAGAGAATGACTTTACCATCATCAAAGGCTTTTTTACCGTGAGGGAAAATGACTGCTACATGTACAAAATCAGTGATGTAGAGATAACAGCAAGTCTCCTTCAGAGGATGGCAGGTCTTTCTACCATCGTTCTCTATACTTCAGATGTTACGGACAGAACCATCGTCATGAAGAACATCAAGCACGGCCGTGAGATCAAGGACTTCATCCTTCAGGCTTCAGAGGCTGCGCGCATCAAACGACGCACCATGAACATGCAGAATATTGGCTTTGGTGCCAGTGATATTCATGATGTGGACGAAATGGATGATATGGTTTAAAAGCAAAGAGCTCAACGTGCTTGCATGTTGAGCTCTTTTTATTCTGAAAAAATATTTTTTCAAAATCCCTCTTGCATTTTTTATTTGATTGTGTATAATCTAATTTCGTCAGCGTTCTGCTGATACAAGTCACAGGTTTTCGCCTGATGATTTTCCACTGTTTATTTTTTTACTATTAACATGTAGCAGGGAAGTCATGTCTTTCTTTGAGTCCCTTGCTGCCACAAACAAAGAGGGAGAAGTTATGAGTTTTAAAGAAAGAATGTCAAAACAGAACAATTCAATCAAGGTGCTTTTGCGCAAACTGAAAAGGCATGACACTATTGTTGTTGCCATTGCGGTTGTAATAGCACTTGCACTGAGCGGAGGTCTTATTTATCTCACAACCCCGGCTGTTACTGCATCTGCCAAGCAGGAGTTTGAGCAGACGGAAAAAGAGAACAATGAAAAGACCATTGAAAAGCTTGATGAGCTTAGCAATTACCTGGACGGACTTGATAAATCTCTGATAGAGAGTCAGAAGAGCATCAGTTCATTTAGTGAGCTGAGCAGTGCAGAAAAAGACGCTGCAAAAGAGTACAGTGAGAAGAATACGGAAAGAATCACAAACACAGTCACTGATAAGGTTACAGGTCTTGGCCGCGACCTTACAACTCTTCACAACACCATTACCAATACACAGACTAATATTGAAAAGCTCAAGGAGACAATCGAGAAAGAGTCAGGAGAGATGACCAGAGAGCAGAGTGAGAGCCTTTCAAAGATAAACTCCGACCTCGACAATATCAAATCTGAATATGGTAAGGCACAGGAGAATGCAAAGAGTCTTATCGAGGAACTTGAAAAGCAGATAAAGTCAGGGGATGAGAGTCTTTCCAAGGATATGGCCGGAAGATACCAGGAACTTCTTGATAAGCTCAACGGTATGAATACACAGTTTGAAAAAGACAATACGGCAGCCATCGACAGCTTCAAGAGTGAGCTTGGAAGCCTTGAAACAAAGATAAACGGTCTGTTTGAAAAGATCGATGCTCAGATGAGCCAGTCAAATGAGAACCTGTCAAATAAGTTTGATACCAGTTTTACCGAGGTAAACACCAATATCGACAACAAGTTTGAGACCATGAACGGCTCTGTTCAGGGTAATTTTGAGGAACTTAAGAATTTAATAAACACTCAGATGCAGGATGTTAACGATAAGTTTAACCAGGTTTTTACATCTGTGGGTAACGGAAAAAGGCTTTTGGCATCCGCGTTGCTCACAAAGAACATCGTTGTAGATGAGGATGCCACATTTGCAGAGATTGCGAAGGCAATCGAAGAAGTCCCTGTAGAGATTGTTCTTGATAACGGTGACGTTGCCGGAGAAATTGAATATGATTATCATTTTCACACAGACGGTCAGGGCAATGAGTGTGATGAGAGCCTTATATCTGAAGACAGACAGGGCAGTTGTTATACGGAAGCTGTGTATCATGAGCATACAGATGCTTGCTATAAAATAAGAAACAAGTACAATTACTGGACCTACTGGGGTGTTGAGGATCTTGGTCATGCCTACGATGGTGCACCGGGCGTAGCCTTCCATAAGTATCATTGTCCTTATTGCGGTCATACTACGTTTGCAACGGATCCTTCACATCCGGAGAGCAGCTATGATCCGGACTATGTTGCGTACAGACACGGTGAGATCAGGAGCGTAGTGCAGGAAAAAGAGCTGATCTGTGGAGTAGAGGAAGGTGCCCTTGAAGGATTTAAGACATCCTGTGGTCTTGTTCACGGACAGGTTGTATCCGCCAGGATTGTTTTTGCTGATGAGTATGCTTCCTATAACACAACACAGCCAAATGCGTCATCATCAGATGCCGGTAGCGAGGAAAGCGGCGAGGAAAGTAGCGAGGAAGGCACAGAGGAGCTTCCTTGACATTCCCACCCCATCTGCATAGAATAAATGTGTTGTAGTGGTTATAGCACAAAAAATGTGCAGATTGGAGAAAACATGACAAAGATTGATATTATTTCAGGCTTTTTGGGAGCCGGAAAAACCACACTTATAAAGAAGCTTCTTAAGGAAGCTCTTGCAGGAACTAAGGTAGTTCTTATAGAGAATGAATTTGGTGAGATCGGAATCGACGGAGGCTTTCTTAAGGAGTCAGGAATCGAGATAACAGAGATGAACTCAGGTTGTATCTGCTGTTCACTGGTAGGAGACTTCGAGACATCTCTTAAACAGGTAATGGATCAGTATGCACCTGAGAGAATCCTTATCGAACCATCAGGCGTAGGCAAGCTTTCAGATGTTATGAGAGCTATCCAGAACATCGCCGATGCTGATGATAACATGGAACTTAACAGTGCTGTTACAGTAGTTGATGCAACCAAGGCCAAGGTATACATCAAGAACTTTGGTGAGTTCTTCATCAACCAGATTGAGAATGCCGGAACAATAATTCTTACAAGAACAGACAAAGCTGATCAGGCTAAGATTGAGACAGCAGTAGAGCTTATTCGTGAGCACAACAAGAAGGCAACTATCATCACAACACCTCTTGCTGAGATCACAGGAAAAGAGATCCTGGATACTTTCGAGGGTAACAATGACCTTGAGGCAGAACTCTTAAAGCTCGTTATGGAGCAGGAGCATCATCATCACCATCATCACCATGATCACGGTAGCCACAAGACTGTTGCAGAGGACGGCTCTGTAATCTACAGTGCACATCCCGACGGAGAGTGCGATGATGAGGAGTGTGAGTGCCATCATCACCACCATGATCATGACCATGATGAGCATGATCACGAGCATGAACATGAGCACCACCATGAGCACGACCATGATGAGCATGAGCATCATCATCACGATCATGATGATCACGACCACGAGCATGAGCATCATCATGACCACGACCATGACGAGCATGATCACGACCACGAGCATGAACATGAGCACCATCACCACCACGATGCTGATGATATCTTCATGAGCTGGGGTATGGAGACTCCTCTTAAGTACACTAAGGAAGAAATCGAGGCAATGCTCTCAAAGCTTGAGGACGAGGAGACTTACGGTATCGTTCTTCGTACAAAGGGTGTTGTTCCCGCTACTGACGGATCATGGATCGAGTTTGACTATGTTCCAGGTGAGTCAGATGTAAGAACAGGAGCAGCTGATGTTACAGGTAAGTTCTGCGTAATCGGATCAGAGCTTAACGAAGATAATCTTCAGAAACTCTTTAGAAGACTTGCATAAGGTCTTTTGCCAATGATTAGGAGAACGGAATTTATGAAACCTGTATATATTATTAATGGATTTTTGGATGCGGGAAAGACTGACTTTTTCCGCTATACAATAGCTCAGCCTTACTTCAGGACAAAAGGCAAGACCCTTCTTATTGTCTGCGAAGAGGGTGAGAATGATTATGATGAGAAGCTCCTTAAGAGCACCAACACTGTGATCGAGTACATCGAAGAGGAAGAGGACTTTAACGCCAATTCACTCATCGCACTTGATGCCAAGTACAATCCCGAGCGTGTTCTTATCGAGTACAACGGAATGTGGAACTTCAAGGAGATGAAGCTTCCTGTAATGTGGAATCTTGAGCAGCAGATCACAGTTATTGATTGTTCAAGCTTTGAACTCTATTTTAGCAATATGAAGTCACTTCTTGCTGAACAGATAAGAAATTCAGATCTGATCCTGTTTAACAGATGTGACGGACTTGCGGATAAGCTTCCCACATACAAGAGAAATGTAAAGGCCATCAATCAGAAGGCAGATATTATCTTTGAGGATCAGGACGGAGAAGTGGATGTAACTCTTGATGAGGACCTTCCTTTCGACCTTAACCAGGATCCTATCGAGCTTAACAACTACGGATACGGAATGTTCTATCTGGATGCTCTTGATCACGTTGAGAGATATGAGGGCAAGAACGTTAAGTTCAAAGGTCTTGTACTTAAGCCTGAAGAGTTCCCGGATAACAGATTCGTGCCGGGCAGAATGGCTATGACATGCTGCGCTCAGGATATGCAGTTCCTTGGATTTGCCTGCGAGTATGACAAGACAGCTGAACTCAATGAGAAAGACTGGGTCACAGTAACTGCCAAGGTAGTTAAGCAGTTTGTTCCCGAATATAAGGGAGAAGGCCCCGTACTTCAGGCTATTTCTGTTGAGAAGACAACAGAGCCTGAGAATCCTGTAATAGATTTTTCAAATCCACAGCAGTGACTCTAGGAGATAGTAATGTTTAATTATCAGCCAATGCAGTGGCTTTTCCTGTTCTTTTTCTACAGCCTTTTCGGCTGGATATTTGAGACAATTTATGTGTCGGTACATGAAGGGCATTTTGTAAACAGAGGGTTCGTTCGCGGACCCTTTTTGCCGTTGTATGGATGCGGCGGAATAATGATGCTCCTTGCATCCAAGCCTTTCTATGAAAATGTGGTCCTGGTCTTTGTATCGGGATGCATAGGGGCAACGGCTCTTGAGTATGTAACTGCGGTTGTGATGGAAGCTCTTTTTAAGGTCAGGTACTGGGACTATTCACACAAGAAATTCCATTTTCAGGGACGAATCTCTCTGGAATCAACAATCGCCTGGGGCGTGTGCACGGTAGTCTTTACGCACTATCTGCAGATACCTATTGAGAGACTTCTTTTATCCATTCCGTATAACTTTGTCACCGTGGTGACGACAGTTGTTGTAGTGGTGTTCACCTGCGATTTCATGCTGGCATTTAAGACGGCGCTTGACCTTAAGGATGTTCTTATCTACATGGAGAAGGCCAAGGGCGAAATGGCAAGGATGCAGAAGAGGCTTGATGTTATCATCGCCTTTAAGGGCGAGGATATGCGTGAGAGCATCGGTGATAAGATCGATGGAATCGGCGATAAGATCGGCGATATCGGAAACACGGTAGGAAGTACGGTAGGAGCCATCGGATCCGGTATCTCAGACAGACTCGACAGTATCAGTGATTCTCTTGAGAATTCCTTTAAGGTAGTGAAAGACAAGATAAATCTTGATCCTACAGCGTATGTAGGAAATGTAAGAGAAGAAGTACTAGAACTCTATGCCAAGTACAAAGTCATTATGGCGAGATTCACACCCGGACCTGTTAAGAACTTCTTTGTGTGGTACAGAGAGAGGACCATCGAGGGAAACCCTACTATGTCATCTGATTCCTATAAGGGAAATCTTGAAGAAGTAAAAGAGAAGATAAAAAATATCAGAAAGAAATAAAAAATAAGACCTTAAGCAGCAGCCGTGCTTAAGGTCTTTTCTTTATCGTTATGATTATGAAAGCTTGTTAACAGCAAGAGCGAGTCTTGAAACTTTTCTTGAAGCTGTGTTCTTCTTGATAACGCCCTTTGACTCAGCCTTGTCGATTGCTGATGTAGCAGCAAGAAGTGCCTTAGCAGCCTCTTCCTTGTTACCAGCCTCAACAGCAGCTCTAACCTTCTTGATCTCTGTCTTAACTGCAGACTTGATCATCTGGTTCTGTGCAGCCTTCTTCTCGTTTACTAAAACTCTCTTCTTGGCAGATTTGATATTAGCCATAATTACCTCCGATAATAATCAATGTAATAGTTTTTATAATAATGTTCGTGTGTGCATTAAGCCGGACACGGACAGTTAATGCCACATACGTAGAAATATTTTAGATGAAAATGATGGCGATGTCAATAGAATTAATGTTATAATTCAGCGTACAATATTTATAAAAGAACATACAGAGGAATTAATTGTGGATCAGAGTAAGATAAGAAATTTTTGTATAGTTGCCCATATTGACCATGGCAAGTCTACACTTGCAGACCGTATGATCGAGAAGACAGGTGTTCTTACACTTAGAGAGATGCAGGCGCAGGTTCTGGACAATATGGATATAGAGAGGGAGAGAGGCATCACCATCAAGTCCCAGGCTGTAAGAATGATCTATAAGGCAAAGGACGGACAGGAATATACCTTTAACATGATCGATACTCCCGGACATGTGGACTTTGGATATGAGGTTTCAAGGTCTCTTGCAGCATGTGATGGAGCTATCCTTGTAGTTGATGCAACTCAGGGGGTTGAGGCTCAGACCCTTGCTAACGTATATATGGCACTGGATCATGACCTTGATGTATTTCCCGTTATCAACAAGATTGACCTTCCCAGCGCAATGCCTCAGGAAGCCAAGGATGAGATTGAGGATGTCATCGGAATTGAGGCCCAGGATGCACCACTTATTTCTGCCAAGAACGGCATAGGAATTGAGGAAGTATTAGAGGCTGTAGTTCACAAGATCCCTGCACCACAGGGCGATGCATCGGCTCCTCTTAAGGCTCTTATCTTTGACAGTATCTATGACTCCTACAGAGGAGTTATCGTATTTGTAAGAATCAAAGACGGCGTTGTCAGAAAGGGAATGAAGGTCCGCTTTATGGCAACAGGAGCAGAGGCAGAGGTTGTTGAGGTCGGATATTTTGCGCCCGGAAGCTTTGTTCCAAGTGATGAGCTGACAGCCGGAGAGGTTGGATACTTTACTGCATCCATCAAGAATATTCAGGATACCCGTGTGGGTGATACCGTTACAGATTCTGCAAAGCCATGCTCAGAGGCACTTCCCGGATACAAGAAGGTTATGCCAATGGTTTACTGCGGACTTTACCCTGCAGACTCCGCTCACTATTCAGATCTTCGTGACGCGCTTGAGAAACTGCAGCTTAATGATGCATCTCTTTTCTATGAACCTGAGACATCACAGGCCCTCGGATTTGGATTCAGAGCAGGCTTCCTTGGACTTCTTCATCTTGAGGTTGTTCAGGAGAGACTTGAGAGAGAGTATGACCTCAACCTGGTAACAACAGCTCCTTCCGTTGTTTACAAGGTTCACAAGACAGACGGAGAGGTCTTTGACCTGACTAATCCCACAAACCTTCCCGATCCGTCAGAGATCGATTACATGGAAGAACCTATCGTTAACGGCGAGATCATGGTCACAACAGATTATGTCGGTGCCATCATGCAGCTTTGTCAGGAGAGAAGAGGCAAGTACCTGAGCACCGATTACATAGAGCAGACAAGAGCAATCCTTAAGTATGAGCTTCCTCTTAACGAGATCATCTACGATTTCTTCGATGCGCTTAAGTCAAGGTCCAGAGGTTATGCGTCCTTTGACTATGAGCTCAAAGGCTATGAGAAGTCAGACCTTGTTAAGCTTGACATCCTCATCAACAGGGAAGAGGTTGATGCCCTGTCCTTTATCGTTCACAAGGACGGAGCGTATGAGCGCGGACGTAAGATGTGCGAGAAGTTAAAAGAGGAGATCCCAAGGCACCTGTTTGAGATTCCTATCCAGGCTTCAGTCGGTGGCAAGGTCATTGCCCGCGAGACAGTAAAGGCCTACAGGAAGGACGTCCTTGCCAAGTGCTACGGAGGTGATATAACCCGTAAGAAGAAACTTCTTGAGAAGCAGAAGGAAGGTAAGAAAAAGATGCGTCAGATCGGTAACGTAGAAGTTCCACAGTCCGCATTCCTTAGCGTCCTTAAGCTGGATAATGTGGACTGATACCGGTGAATAGTATGCTGCAAAAGACTTTGTCTTTATATGTACACATACCGTTTTGTGCGAGGAAGTGCAATTATTGCGACTTCCTCTCTTTTAATGCAGAAAAAGAGCTGATGGATGAATACTTTGATGCTCTTAAAAAAGAGATATTGAAATCGGCCAAGGACTACAGGGACAGGGCCGTTTCAACCATATTCTTCGGAGGTGGAACACCTTCTTTTGCTGATGAAAAAAGAGTCTGCGGATTACTGCAAAAAATCAGAGATGAGTTTAATGTCAGTACTGATGCGGAGATCAGCATTGAGGTCAATCCTGCATCTGCCATGAGGGACAAGCTCTTTTCCTATCGAGAAGCAGGCTTTAACAGGCTGAGTATCGGATGTCAGTCGCTAAATGATGATGAGCTTAAAGTTCTAGGCAGACTTCATAATAGCAGTTTGTTTTATGAGACTTACCAAAATGCCAGGGCAGCAGGCTTTAACAATATCAATGTCGATGTTATGAGTGCGCTACCCGGTCAGAGTCTTGGTTCTTATGTGGACACGCTGAATAAAGTACTGGAGCTTAGACCTGAGCACATCTCAGCCTACAGTCTTATCATCGAGGAAGGTACACCGTTTTATGACATGGACCTGGATATTCCCGATGAGGACACTGACAGAGCAATGTACCACGAGACCAAGAGAATACTGAAAGAACACGGCTTCCACAGATACGAGATTTCCAATTATGCCCTTGGTGCTGAGGATGATGATACTTATGAGTGCCGTCACAACAAGGTTTACTGGCAGCGCGGTGATTACCTTGGGCTTGGCCTTGGCGCTGCTTCGATGGTTGATAATGTCAGATGGAGCAATACCAGGGACATTGGCACTTATGTAAAAGAACCTGCGGACGCCGAAAGCTCTTTTGACAAAATAAGAGAGAACGTTGAGGAGCTAAATACCAAGGCTCAGATGGAAGAGTTTATGTTCCTAGGACTTCGTCTTGTGCAGGGCGTAAGTACAGAGCAATTTAAGGAAAACTTTGGAAAAGACATCGCAGAAGTTTACGGAGAGGTTATTGATAAGTACCAAAAGATGGGGCTTTTGGAGTACGCGGGAGAAGGCGGAAAATATCTTCGTCTCACAGACAAAGGACTTGATGTCAGCAATACTGTCATGGCGGAATTTTTGCTATAATGGAAACTAGCATTTGATTATAAATGGGGTTAAGGGGGATTACAATGAACTACAACTTTTTTGCACTTATATCAAGAATGAAATACATCGAGCGCTGGGCTCTTATGCGCAATACCAGGCAGGAGAATCTGTGTGAGCACTCCATGGAGGTTGCCATGATCGCACACGCTCTGTGCACTATCGGAAATGTCAGATACGGCAAGAATCTGGATGCTAACAAGGCTGCTCTTATCGGGCTTTATCATGATGCATCCGAGATCATAACCGGCGATATGCCAACTCCCGTCAAGTATTTCAATGCTGATCTCAAGCACGCTTACAAAGAGGTTGAGGCTATTGCTGATGAGAAGCTTCTTGAGAAACTTCCTGATGATCTTCGCCCTTCCTTTGAGGAGATCTTTAGGCCTGCTGATACAGACGAAGAGCGATATATGAGAAAACTTGTCAAAGCAGCAGATAAGCTCTCTGCGCTTATTAAGTGTATAGGCGAGACCAATGCCGGTAACTCTGAGTTCAGGACTGCCAAGGAGAGCACGGGAAAGGCCATTAGAAGCCTTTATCAGGAGCTTCCGGAGGTCCTTGATTTTGTGAATGAATTTCTTGCTTCCTATGGCAGTACCCTAGACGAGCTGACCTGACTTTATATTTTTTCTGTTTAATCGTAATATGATTGATTTTTTGCCGATTTAGCATGATAATTAATATGAACTAGTTTATGCGGCTAAAAATCCTACTTCAATGACTGGAGCAAACAGGATGAAATTCATAAAGTGTGACGAGCTTAAGCCGGGTATGCGCCTTGCGAAACCCATATACAGTAAGAAGGGAGTTCTTTTGTATGATCGTGCCTCTGTCCTTAGGGACATGCAGAGCATTGAGAATATTAAGAGCTTCGGACTTATTGGTCTTTTTATCTTAGAGCCTGCAGAGCCGGTTCCGCCAATGACTCAGGAAGATCTGGAGTTTGAACGATTTCAGACCGTCATGTACAACGAGATCATGGAGGAACTTGAGCGTATCGTCAAAAAGCACAAGCAGGAAAAGTTCCCAAATATCTGTGCACAGATAATTAAAAACTACGGAAATCTCCGTAAAAAGATTTCCTTCCAGCAGTCGCTGCGAAGTGCGGATGACTATATTTATAAGCACTCTCTTAATGTGGCTATACTGTCAGCGATGATAACCCATAGCATGAATGTCCCGCTTTCGGAACAGAATGAGGCGGTCATGGCTTCGGTAATACATGACATCGGAAAGCTTACGCTTCCGGTGGAACTTCAGTCCAAACAGCAGACCACGGAAGAAGAGCGAAATATCATCGACGGACATGAGATCCAGGGGTATCCGATAATCGATGAAGCTTTCTCTTCCCAGCCCAATATAAAGAGGGCATGTAATCAGGCAAGAAAGATACTCTTTGATTACTGGAACGGTAACCCTATCCAGAATCAGAAAACGCTGGTGGCGGCAAAAGTACTGGTGGTTGCCGGAATCTTTGACAAAGAAACCGCCGTGCGAATTGATGATTCACCGGTTTCAGAGGTTAATGTCATCAGAAAGATGATGAGCAGACCGGATGTCTTTGATCCAAAGGTTGTTAAGGGTCTTACCGATTCCCTGAACATCCTGGTGCCCGGTGTGAGTGTAGAGCTTAATACCGGAGAAAAGGCGCTGGTCATCAGAACTAACGATGATGATTTCCTGAGGCCGACAATACTCAGCTTTAGGGATAATTCCATAATTGATTTGTCAAACAGAGGAGCCTACGGCAATCTTGAGATCGTAGATATCATGAAGACTCTTGATAACAGATGCGTAATGGATACATCCAAGATGAAGGCTCTTGGCATAAGTGTAGAGGAACCTGAGTACGTTTAAGGAGAGGCTATGTCACAGATCACAGAAATACTTCAGAAGGCAAAAGAAGAGGGAGCATCAGACGTTCACATTACCGTTGGTATTCCTCCCAAAATGAGAGTAAACGGAAAGCTTATTACCCTTGATGAGTATGGTAAGATGCTTCCTAAGGATACATCAGCGATAGCAGAAGAGATCATGTCAGAAAAGCAGCTCGCGGCTCTTGAAGATAAGGGCCAGCTTGATATGTCTTTCTCCATACCTCAAGTCGGAAGATACAGACTTAATGTATTTAAGCAGAGGGGATCAACTGCCATGGCCTTCAGAGTTGTGGCAACCCAGATACCTTCTTCTGAGAGCCTGGGAATTCCTGATTCCGTAATAGATCTTTATCAGAAAAAGAGAGGACTGGTTCTTGTTACGGGACCGACCGGAAGCGGAAAGTCTACAACTCTGGCGTCAATTATTGATACTATAAATTCCAACAGGGAAGCCCATGTTATCACGCTTGAAGACCCTATTGAGTTTACCTATCAGCACAACAAGTCCATTGTTAACCAGCGTGAGATCGGCACCGACTCCAACAATTACGCCAGTGCCTTAAGAGCAGCTCTTCGTGAGGATCCCGATGTTATCCTCGTTGGTGAGATGAGAGACCTTGAGACCATCAGTACAGCAATAACCGCAGCTGAGACAGGACACCTGGTGCTCTCCACCGTTCATACCATCGGAGCTTCCAATACCGTTGACAGACTTATCGATGTATTTCCGTCGCACCAGCAGCAACAGGTAAGAATACAGCTGGCAGGCGTACTTGAAGCCATTGTTTCTCAGCAGCTTCTTCCTATGACTGACGGTGTTTCAAGAATTGCAGCCTTTGAGGTTCTTCACATCAACTCAGCTGTAAGAAACCTTATTCGTGAGGGAAAGAGCCATCAGCTCATCACCTACATGCAGACCTACAGAAAACAGGGCATGATCACCATGGACGATGCGATCCTTGAACTCTACAGAGCTCAGAAAATCGGAAGAGAAGCAGCTCTTACATTCGCTCAGGATCCTGAGACCATGCAGAACAAGATGCTCAGATAATTTAAAAAAATTTTCAATCTTAAGAAAATCTTAAAGATTTTTCATATCGACCTGTTGTATAATCAGCAGGTCGATTTTGTTTTGTCTAAGAAAATTCTTGTAATTTCTATTGTTTGTCTACAAGGGAATCCCATCATTTTTGTAGAAAAGAGGAAATTATATGTTTAGTTCGGTTACTTCGGGAGCCGTGGGAGGCATTGCTTCTTACCTGATGCAGGTGGAGGTTGATGTTTCCGACGGACTGCCCAGTTTTAACATGGTTGGATTTATGAGCGGAGAAGTAAGAGAGGCGGGAGAGCGCGTGAAAGTTGCGCTTAAGAACGCCGGGACCAAAATTCCGCCCTCAAAGATAACCATCAATCTATCGCCGGCAGATATAAGAAAGACCGGCGTTGTAGTTGATCTTCCTATCGCTGTGGGCATCATGGCTGCTATGGGTGAGATAGAAATGGAGTCACTAGAAGATGCTGTTGTGCTTGGCGAGCTGGGACTTGACGGAGAGGTCAAGGCTGTCAAAGGCATACTGCCCATTGTCACCAGGGCAAAAGAAATGGGCTATAAACTTGTTATCCTTCCTGAGGAAAACGCAAGGGAAGGCGCTGTTGTAGATGGCATAAAGATAATCGGTGTGAGCTCCCTTCAGGAGGTGGTTCAGTATCTGAACGCACCGGGAGTGGAGAGAGATCAACTGATTCCACCGACTCATGTGGATGTAAAAAAGCTTTTTGAGGATGCTGAGTATCTGGATGAAACTCTGGATTTTGCAGATATAAACGGCCAGGCAGCAGTTAAAAGAGCTACTGAAATAGCTGCGGCGGGATTCCACCACATTATGCTCATCGGCCCTCCCGGTGCAGGAAAGAGCATGGTGGCAAAGAGGATTCCAACGATACTTCCGCCTCTGTCTCTTGAAGAGAGTCTTGAGGTTTCAACCATTTATTCTGTTGCGGGAATGCTGTCCGACAAAGAGGCTCTCATAACAAGAAGACCCTTTATGAGCACTCATCATCTGGTTACGGAGACTGCCCTTGTGGGAGGCGGAACAACTCCACGTCCCGGCATAATATCCCTGGCTCACAGAGGAGTTCTTTTTCTGGATGAAATGCCTGAGTTTCCGAGGGCCAAGCTTGATCTTCTGCGCCAGCCCCTTGAAGACAGAAAGATCCACATTGTTAGAAACAGAGGAACCTATACCTACCCTGCGGATTTTCAGCTGGTGGGAGCGCTGAATCCATGTCCCTGCGGCTATTATCCCGACAGAAATAAGTGCAAATGTACTCCTGCAGATATCAAGAGGTATCTTGGCCATATCTCGGGGCCTATCCTTGATAGAGTAGACATCTGTGTAGAGGCACCAAGGGTAGATATAGCAGATCTTGCGGTCAAGAATAAGAATGCCAACGAGAGCAGCAGGGCTATAAGAGAAAGAGTACTTGAGGCAAGGAAGATCCAGGAAAAGAGATTTGAAGGCACCGGAATACAGTTTAATTCGGAGATGACACCCGGTGACATCGAAAAGTACTGCAAGCTTGGAGCAAAGGAACAGGCTTATCTGGAAAATGCCTTTTGCACCATGGAGCTCAGTGCCAGGGCGTATCACAAGATACTGCGCGTTGCGAGGACCATTGCTGACATCGACGGATCTGAGGAGATCAGGCAGATCCACCTTATGGAGGCGGTCAGCTACAGAATTACAGACGGAAAATATTGGCATCAGATGGAGGAATGAGAATGGAATTAAATGAAAAAGATTATGCTTACTGGCTTTTTAACGTAGAAGGCGTTGGGAATGCCAGCACAGATAAGCTGCTTTGCAGTGGACTTAGCTGCAAGGATGTTTATCAGATGAGCTCAAAGGAACTGACAAAGCTCCTTTCAAGAAAGAAGGCGGAGAGCATTGAAAAATCAAGGTACAGCTGGGACTTTGAGGCGGAGAAGAAAAAGCTTGAGGCAAAAGGAGTCCGCTTTGTATCAAGAATAGATCCGGAGTTTCCGGAGAAACTAAAGAATATCCCGGGAGCACCCTTTGCAATATACGTAAAGGGTGCACTTCCCGACCCGGCAATCCCTTCCGTATCAATTGTCGGGGCAAGGATGTGCTCTGAGTATGGCAGATATATGGCAAGGCAGTTTGGAAGAGGACTGGCACTGGCGGGGGTACAGGTGATAAGCGGAATGGCCAGAGGCATTGATGGAATAGCCCAGGGAGCTGCCATTGAAGCCGGAGGAAAGTCCTTTGGCATCATGGGCTGCGGAGTTGACATCTGCTATCCGCCGGAAAACAAGGTGATCTATGATGCGCTTCTTAGGAATGGAGGCGCGATCTCGGAATATCCGCCGGGAATGGAGCCACAGGCCAGATTCTTTCCCATGAGAAACAGGATCATCAGTGCTCTTTCCGATGTGCTTCTTGTGGTGGAGGCAAGGCAGAAGTCAGGGACGTCCATCACTGTTGATACTGCTTTGGAACAGGGGAGAGAAGTGCTTGCTGTTCCGGGAAGAGTCACCGACAGACTAAGTGATGGCTGCAACTATCTCATAAGCCAGGGTGCAGGAGTTGCCATCAGCGTAGAAGACGTACTGGACCGCCTTTGGAGCATAAAAGGAGAGGGAAAGCCGACACAGCCCACAGAGTCTGTTTTGGAAAATCCGGAAAAAGACACTGATGACGAGATGGAAGTTAATAAAGAGTTAACGCTGGAAGAGAAAATTTTGGAAATAGTTGACATCATTCCGGTATCGACTTCTTACATTGCAGAAGAGCTTTTTAAAAAGGGTGAAAACCTGTCAATGCCTGCGCTTATGACCACTTTGATGGACATGACCGGTTGCGGAAAAATTGCGCAAAATGGTGCATATTATCGCAGAATAGCGTAGCGTAACCGAGTGCGCAAAACGTTACCGACAACGTTTCCGGAAACGTTCCCACTAAAATAGTCAATGTGCAATTTGTATAATTTTTTAGCAAAAATATGTGACATAATTCTTAATTGACAAAATATTGCACAAAGCATAGACTCATTAATAGAGCAACCGATTGCGCAAAGTTGCGCAGTCATTTTTAAACAAACGGAGGGATTAAAATGAAAAAGAAATTGGTATCTGTTTTAATGACAGCTGCTATGGGTGCAACACTCCTTGTTGGATGTGGAAGCGCACAGGAAGCAGCACAGACAGCTCAGGACACAGCAGAGACTGTTGCAGAGACTGCTACAGAGGCAGCTGAGGTTGTTGAAGAGGCAGCTGAGGCAGCTGAGGAGATCACAGATTACGGCACAGGTGACATCAAGATCTGGGTTGCTGATAACGTAGTTGATTTCACAAACGAGCAGATCAAGGCATTCCAGGATGCACACCCTGAGTTCTCAGGATACACATTCACAGTTGAGGCTGTTGGTGAAGGTGATGCAGCCGGCAACATGATCACAGACGTTGAGGCAGGTGCAGACATCTATGCATTCGCTCAGGACCAGATCGCAAGACTTGTTACAGCAGGTGCTCTTGAGGTTGTTGAGGATTCAAACGCCGAGGCAGTTAAGGCTGAGAACGATGCCGGTGCAGTTGGCGCAGCTACAGTAGGTGGCACACTTTACGCTTATCCTCTCACATCAGATAACGGATATTTCCTTTACTACGATAAGAGCGTAGTAACAGATCCTTCAACTCTTGAAGGCATCATCGCTGATTGCGAAGCAGCAGGCAAGAACTTCTACTTCGAGATCAACTCAGGTTGGTATCAGACAGCATTCTTCTTCGGAGCAGGTGCTGAGCTTACATACGAGACAGATGATTCAGGTAACTTCACAAAGTGCAATTCTACATACGCATCTGATGCAGGTGTAGTTGCTCTTAAGAAGATCGCAGAAGTTGCTTCTTCAAAGGCTTTCCAGAACGGTTCAGCTATTTCTAACGCAACAAACGTTGGTGCTATCGTTGATGGTACATGGGATGCACAGGCAGCTAAGGACCTCTTTGGTGACAACTATGCATGTGCTAAGCTTCCTACATTCGAAGGCGCTGATGGCAAGACATACCAGATGAGCGGCTTTGGTGGATTCAAGCTCCTTGGTGTTAAGCCTCAGGAAGATGATCTTAAGCTTGCAGTATGTGATGCTCTTGCAGCATACCTTTCAAGCGAAGAAGTTCAGCTTGCAAGATACAACGCAGTAGGTTGGGGCCCTTCAAACCTCAATGCTCAGAAGTCAGACGCAGTTCAGGCTGACGAGGCTCTTTCAGCTCTTGCAGATCAGCTTCAGTACACAATCCCTCAGGGACAGTATCCTGGAGACTACTGGTCACTTGCAACATCACTTGGTGATTCAGTCATCTCGGGTGAGATCAAGGCTGATGCATCAGATGATGACTTCATGAAGGCTCTTACAGACTTCCAGACAACTTGCGAAAGCTACGCAAAATAATTTCGGTAGCTAAATTAAAATAACGCATTAAATATCAGGCCCGGATTCAGTAGGTTTCCGGGCCTGTATTAAACTAAAAACCTATGCGCATTGTTAAAAGGAGGCTTGTGGTATGGCGAAGGGCGCGAACAATAAGAAAAAGAATGCTGCGTCTTTGTTCTTTGAAGCTGTTTCAAACGGTTTTAAGGAAATAGGGGTGACATTTGCAGAGGGTGATATTAAGACAAAGCTCTCATTTTTGATCTTCGGACTTGGTCCGATACTTAGAGGACAGATACTCATAGGAGTAGCACTGCTTCTTTGTGAAGTGCTGTTCTTCTATTTTATGGCCGGCTTTGGATGGCAGTATTTATCCAAGTTCTCAACACTTGGAACTGTAGCTACCAAGAAAGTCGGACGTAAGACTGTTTATGGCGATAACAGCTTTTTGATTCTGCTCTTTGGTGTTTTATGCATCTTTGCCATTATTGCATTTATTGCGATCTGGTACATCAATGTAAAAGAGAATCGCAAGGAAGAGCTTCTTTTAAAAGCAGGTAAAAAGCTTCCTTCCAACAAAGACGTATTTATGTCTCTCTTTGACAAGAACTTCCATAAGACACTTTTAGCACTTCCCGTAACCGGTATTTTCGTGTTCACGGTTCTGCCAATTGTGTTCATGATCCTGGTGGCTTTCACCAACTATGACAAGAACCATCAGTCCCCGTCAAACCTCTTTACCTGGGTGGGACTTGATAACTTTAAGAATCTTGTTTCTTTCTCGGGAGCAGGCATTGGACCGACCTTCATACAGGTCCTTCTCTGGACTTTGGTCTGGGCTTTGTTTGCTACATTTACAAACTATTTCCTTGGTCTTGCTGTTGCTATGCTGATCAACAAAAAGGGAATAAAGTTCAAAAAACTCTGGAGAACAATCCTGGTTCTTACCATCGCTGTTCCTCAGTTCGTTTCACTTCTTTATGTTATGAAAATGTTCGCCAATGACGGACTTATCAACGGATACCTGATCAAGTGGGGAATAATCAAGTCATACATTCCTTTCTGGACAGATCCGATGCTGGCAAGGATCACCATTATCGTTGTCAATATCTGGATCGGTATTCCGTACATGATGCTGATTGCAACGGGACTTCTCATGAACATCCCCGAGGATCTTTACGAGAGCGCAAGGATCGACGGTGCGAACCCCTGGCAGATGTTCAGAAGCATTACCCTTCCATATATGCTGTTTGTAACAGGACCTTTCCTGCTCACACAGTTTACAGGAAACCTCAACAACTTTAACGTTATTTACCTTCTTACACAGGGTAAGCCACAGTCTGTAAATCTTGCAGAAAAAGCCGGTAATACAGACCTTCTTATCACCTGGCTCTACAAGATGACTGTAAATGACACAAACTACAGGATGGCAGCAGTAATAGGAATCATGGTATTCGTAGTTACAGCGGTTATTTCACTGGTTGTTTACAACATGCTTCCGTCAGTAAAAGATGAGGAGGGCTTCCAATAATGAAATCTTACAAGACAAAAAGAGCCATTGGAAACATCATTGGCTATATCATATTGATACTTATAAGCATTATCTGGCTGTTCCCGTTTGTGGGACTTGTACTGCAGAGCTTTAGATCATACGCCACAGAGTATGGCGGAATGGTTGACTATCTTGTGCCCAAGCAGTTTTCGCTGGACAATTACAAGTTCCTGTTTGATACAAGCCAGAACAACTACCTGTTATGGTACAAGAATACTATTGTTATTGCTGTATTTGTCTCTATTTTCCAGACTATCATACAGCTCTGTGTCAGCTATGCACTTTCAAGAATGAGATTTGCAGGAAGAACCTTCCTTATGAGATTCTGGCTGATCCTTGGTATGTTCCCGGGATTCCTTACAATGATCTGTCTGTACTTCCTTTTGAAGCAGTTTGGACTTACTCAGGCAGGTGCTATCCCAGGCCTCATCCTTGTGACCGTTGCCAGCTGCGGAATGGGTTACTACGTATGTAAGGGCTACTTTGATACCATTCCCAAGGCTCTTGATGAAGCTGCTATGATCGATGGCGCAACAAGGGCAAGGATATTCTTTACAATGATTATTCCTATGTCAAAGCCTATCATTATCTACACAGCGCTGGTTGCTTTCATGGCGCCTTGGTGTGATTACGTATTTGCTTCCTATGTAGCCTTCGGACATGATACCAGCTACAACGTGGCAGTAGGTATGACAAGATGGGTATGGACCAACGACTATCAGGGATACTTCACCAGATTCTGTGCAGGTGGCGTGCTCGTAGCAATCCCTGTAACGCTTCTGTTCATGTTCCTTCAGAAATACTATGTTGAAGGTGTAACGGGTGGTGCAGTAAAAGGTTAAGAAGGTTATAAATATGGCGGATGGCAAAATTACTATCGATGACGTTGCTAGGGCCCTGGGCATCTCCAAGACCACTGTTTCCCGTGCTATTTCGGGAAAGGGAAGGGTTGGAGATGACACCAGACTAAAGGTCCTTGAGTACATCGAAGAACATAATTACAGGCCCAATCTTATGGCCAGAGCACTGGCACAGCAAAAGACCTATAACATCGGCGTAATATGGCCGGATGATTATAACGCTGTGGACCTGCCCTTTTTCCAGCGCTGCATGATCGGAATGAGCGAGGTTACATCGGGATATGGGTACGATATCATGGTATCGCTGGTTAGCGGCGATGACTTTACGGGGCTCAGAAGAATAATAGACAACCACAAGGTTGATGGTATCATCCTCACAAGAACTCTTGTGCATGACAGACCGGCAAGGTTTCTTAAGGAGAGCGGAATTCCTTTTGTTGCTGTAGGAAGCACAGATGACAAGGACATAATCTATGTAGACAACGACAATTATTCCGCCTGCAAGGAACTTACTTCAATCCTCATTGCCAAGGGGCTTAAGAGACTTGCACTTATCGGAGGTTCAACCGAACATATCATAACAAGGACCAGATACAAGGGCTTTGCTGATGCTTTTGAGGAGGCAGGAGTGAACATCGATAGCGGACTCATTTATCTTGACGTTGAGTCTATGTCCAAGATAGGCAATATCCTTAAGGATCTTCGCAAGAAGAACATAGACGGTGTGATCTGCATGGATGACAATATCGCCGGCGAAGTTATTTCAAGGTGCAGGGACGATCATGTCAAGATCCCTGATGATTTAAGAGTTGCGTCCTTCTACAACAGTTCAATACTTGAGAGTGCTATACCATCAGTGACATCACTTAATTTTAACGACAGAAATCTTGGGGCTGTGGCTGCCAAGACACTTTTGGATATTATCGACAATGTACCTGTTACAAGCAAAATGCTGGGAGGATATGAGGTAATACTGAAAGAGAGTACGAAATAAGAGGAGTTTTTATGAAAATCACATCTAAATCGAATATTACCTTCGATCCAATCAGCCTGATCGTCGACGGTAAGCGTGTTTTTCCCATGATGGGAGAGATGCATTTTTCCAGATACCCACGTAAATACTGGGAGGAAGAGCTGCTCAAGATGAAGGCAGGAGGAATCGATATTGTATCTCTCTATGTCATATGGATCCATCACGAGGAGATACAGGGAGAGTACGATTTTACCGGAGACAGAGACCTTAGAGCTTTCCTTGAAACAGTGAAAAAATGCGGACTATACAGCATTTTGAGAATTGGTCCCTGGGCTCACGGAGAGGCAAGAAACGGAGGTTTCCCCGACTGGCTCTTAAAGGATGCAAAGGATAAAGGGTATGAACCCAGAACCGATGCGCCTTTGTATCTTGAGCACGTAAGACGATTTTATGAAAAGACCTATGAACAGTCCAAAGGTTTTATGCTTAAGGACGGCGGACCTGTAATAGGTATCCAGATTGAAAATGAATACGGCCACTGCGGTGGAAAGAACGGAGAAGAAGGCGAGCAGCACATGAGAACCCTTCTTGCCATGGCAAAAGAGATCGGGTTTGAAGCTCCTATCTATACCGCAACAGGCTGGGGCGGCGCTGTTACAGGTGGAATGATCCCTGTAATGGGCGGATACTGCGAGGCTCCCTGGGATCAGAGAACCACAGAGATTGAACCAAGTGGAAACTATGTATTTACAAGAGAGAGAAATGATCACAATATTGGATCCGACCATGGACTTGGCGCAGGGATCACCTTTGATATGGACAAGTTCCCGTATCTTACAGCTGAGCTTGGCGGAGGCCTTCAGGTTACTAAGCACAGAAGACCTATCGCCACAGGCACCGATACTGCAGCAATGACTATGGTTAAGCTTGGAAGCGGAGCTAACCTTCTTGGCTACTATATGTATCATGGCGGAACCAATCCTAAGGGCAAACTCACAACTCTTCAGGAGACCAGAGAGACAGGCTATCCCAACGATCTTCCGCAGTGTTCTTATGATTTTAACGCACCTCTTCGTGAATATGGACAGATGGAGGATACCTACAGACATGTAAGACTTCTGTCAACCTTCATCCACGATTTTGGTGATGAGCTCGCTGATATGCCCTATACTGAGCAGCCGGGAAATCCCGAAAAGCCTGATGACTTCACCTCCTTAAGGAGCGCTGTCAGATTTAAAAGAGCTATCGGCCCTGATGGCAATTCTTACCCAAGCGGATATTTCTTTGTAAATAATTATCAGCGCAGATATGAGATGGCACTTCACAAAGATGCCTCTCTTAAAGCTTACGCGGAGGATGGAAAAGAGGTCCTTGCAAGCTTCCAAAACAGAAATGTTGCGGACGGTGACTATTTCTTTTATCCTTTCGGAATGCCCGTTGGAGAGAAAGCTCTTTTAACCATTGATGCAACACCTGTATGCATCCTGAAAGGCGCAGGCGAGGGCGGAAAAGATGCCTACGTATTCTATACTGACGCTGACAGACAGGCAGCTGCCGATATCAAGGGAGAGCTTGACGGAAACAGCATAATCGTCCTTACAGCAAACGAAGCTCTGCATTCATCTAAGGTATCCATTGATGGAAGAGAGCATCTTATCATCTCGGAGGGCGAAGCAGTAACTGATGCAGAAGGACATGTTCAGCTCTATTATGAAGTGTCCGGCAAGGAAAAGTATAAGACTCCTGAGTTCAGGATCTATCCCGACATTGAAAATGCGCCTCTCGGATTTGAAAGAGAAAAGAGCGCAGGTGATATAAAGGACTTTGCAAGCGGAGATGCCTTTGCACTCTACCGCGGCAATAACAGGATCGGATGCGACCTTACTGCTGAGTTTAAGAAAAAAGATGAGACTACCTATGAGATAAAGCTTCCGGGTAAGCTTGACGGTTTTAATGAGATCTTTGCCTGCCTGGAATATGAGGCGAACACGGCAAGGCTCATTAAGGATGGAGAGGTTGTTGATGACAACTTTTATACCGGACAGGACTTTGAGGTTGGTCTTAAGAGGTACTTCGACAGATTCGGAGAAAGCGATGAGCTCACCTTTGACCTTGAGCTTGAACCTCTCTATGAGAATGACAGGATATATCTTCAGAACTGGCCAACCATGCGGGATGGCAAGGCTTGTCAATTAGTTAATATACTTTTAATAGTTCAATATTGTATCAAAATATCATAACTTGACGTATAATAGTGTTATCGGGTGCTATGCCCTCCGATAACACTATTTTTATGGGATCATTAAGGCAAGAATATGCAGTATAATTTCTACTTTGATGTTTGCGCTTTATGCATATTGGGAACAGTTGCTGCAACCTCTCTGTCAAGACGCTGGGTACCGGCTTACAGGCAGAGAGCTTATGTCATGCTCTTTATTGCCACAGCCATGGCTACGTTTTCTGAGAGAGTTGAGACATACCTTCAGATGAATCCGTCTTCCGCCTTTTGGTATCACCCTCTGGAGATGCTTTGTGGCTCTTTGTATTTCATTGCCCACCTTGGCACGGGCTTTTGTTATCTCAGATATATCCTCGCGGTTTTAGATATCTATGTTGACAGAAAGAGAATTACCGATCTGATCGGGGTCCTCCTTGGCTACTATATCGGTATAGGACTGGTTGTCATAAATCTCTTTGTGCCTATCCTCTTTAGCTACAGGGAAGATGGTCTTTATCAGAGGGGAAGCCTGATCGGACTATATTATGTCCTTGCAATGTACTACATAGCCTACGGCGTTTCGCTTCTCTTTAGATATAAGATTTTGATGCGCTTAAGGACTAAGGCAGTTGTCATATCTTATGTTGTTCTTGCCATGATGGGAATGGCAATCCAGTTTGTATGGCCTACTATACTTATTGAGAATTTCCTCAGCACCATAGGCGTTACACTTGTATATATTTCTCTTCAGAACCCTACCGAAATGGTTGATGAGCGCCTGAATATCCTGAACAGAAAGGCTTTTCTTGAGGGTCTTGATCTTAAGACCAATAGAAATGCTTCTCAGAGCACCATTTTCGTGACTATAGATAATGTCAGGGCGCTGAGTGAAGAGATTGGTTATTCACAGGCTCAGGCAGTTCTTAAGAAGATTGCGAAGTATCTTAAATATGTGGGAAGGCTTGAGCAGAATCTGCCTTGTTACGCATACAGATATGCTGAGTATGTCTTTGCCATTAACGTACACACTGTTGACAAGAACAGGGTTCTGGCTCTGCTTCATCGTATTTCAAAGAGACTGCGTCAGTCCTGGAGCTTTTCAAACATGGCCATCAAGGTAGAGGCGCATTGCTTCCTTATGGAATATCCAGAGCATTACAAGACTGCAGCAGACCTTGTTTCAAGGGTTGATCTTATCGTTGAGCATGCGGCAAAAGACATGGATCATATAATCGATGTTAATAAGCCTGAGTACAATGAGCTCAAGAGGATAATAGACTATGACATACTTGCCAGGGAAAATCTGGATGCTAAGAGTTTTGTCATCAGATACCAGCCTATTTTGTCAAAGGTATACAAGATAAATTACAGCGCTGATGTTTTGTGCTTTTTAAAGGATGGATACGGAAACGAGGTCGACATGCGAGGCAATATACCGGATGTTAATGCCACACAGGCTCTTATGGATACCGATGAAATGGTATACAGAAGGGCATGCAGAGCTCTGGCCTTTTGGAATGGCGGAGATAAGAACGGCAAGTACAGAGCAGTGGTCGGAATGTCTCAGGGAGAGATCTCAAAAAGCGATTTTATCCGAAGAATCAAAAAGATTGCCAGGGAAGAGCATGCAGAGTGTTCCTGGGTCACACTTAAGCTTACCGAGACCACGATAACAACCATGAACACCGTGGCAGAGAATAATTTAAAGCTCCTTGGTGACCAGAAGTGTTCAATCATCGTTGATGAGTTCGGAAGCGGATATGGCGATATGGACAAGATACTGGCACTTCCTGTTTCTCAGGTCAATATTGCGCATTCAATCCTGGCTAAGGCAGTAGAGTCGGATAAGATGAAGATTGTTGCCAAAGGTATAGTCAGTCTTTTCCATGACATCAGTATTTTTGTCGGGGCCAAAGATATCGAAAACGAGACTGAAAAACTCGTGGCGGAAGAACTTGGCTGCGATTTCCTTATCGGTGATTATATGGGCTATCCAATGAAGGACAGCTCCTTTGTGAAATATATTGATGCATATTTTGAAGAGGGATAAAGGTGGAACTTATCTTAAATCCTGAACATAATAATGTTTGCTTCTGCATCGCATCCCTGCTTTTGATTGTTGTTATTCTGATCATTCATGTATCGGAAGAGAACCACAACAATAAGCAAAGGCGGATATTTGGGATGATTATTTTTGATGCCCTTTTGCTTAATTCTGCAGGTCTTTTGCACAACATCTGGCTCTACAGTGATCTCTTTAAACAGCTCATATCCCCTACGGGAAATGACTGTCTTGTTCTGCTGGAAAAGATATGCTCATATATACTGGCTTATCTTTCAATGATCTATGTCATGACCATTTTCAGAATTGAACTTGATTCTTCCTTCAGGAAGATACTTCTTTTCGTGCCGACTATATTCTCCGTGCTGTTTTTTTTAAGCGGACTTATCAGTGACTTCTTCTTTACGTTTTCATCTGATGGTGAGCTTGTCTACAACTATCCTCAGGGAGCGCTGGTCAACTTCTCGTTGTATGTATACTTTGTTTATGCTGCGTATCTGTATGTGAGATACGCAAGGTCACTGAGCTCTGAAAAGTTCATCTCTCTTGTTATCTATTATCTGCTGATGCTTGCAGCTGTTCCAATCAGGATCCTGACCAAATCCAGTGCGATATTTGAGTTCGGCGTATCGCTGGCTCTTTTGCTCTGCGTATATACATTCCAGAATCCGGGTGAGTTCAGGGATGGCGTCAGTGGAGCAGGAACCAAGAATGCTCTCAACTTTGATATTTCAAGTTCTCTTCTTCAGAAAAAGATCTTTACCGTGTATGGAATTGCTATTGAGAGGTTGGATGCTATCGTCAGCGGAGAGCCACTTGAAACAGTAGCGGATTTCCTCTCTCAGATAACCTCTTATCTCAGACAGTTCAGCCCAACAGGTGAAGTGTATTTTACGGATGACGGCAACTACCTTATGATCTTCCCTGACGTTGATCCGGATGATGACGTCATTGAGAAGGCTTATGAACAGATAAGAAAGAGATTCAGAGACCCATGGATCATGAAGGGCAAGGAGATCAAAGCCTTCCAGAGCCCTTATGTCATCGGATTCCCTGATGAAGTGGATTCTCTTGAGAAGTTTAATGAGGTAAGAGATGTCATTAAGAAGACCCTGCGCCATCACAACAGAGATATCCTCAGGGTTTCAGACCTAAATCTCAAGCATATTGAGCATGATAAAAAAATCGATGTCATAGTTAAGCATGCTCTGGATGATGATCTTTTAGAGGTTTATTATCAGCCTATCTATGATCCGAAAACGAACCGGTTCTCATCCTGTGAAGCGCTTCTTAGGCTTCGCAATCCCCAGATGGGATTTATTTCACCTGCCGTATTTATGCCGGTTGCGGAGAGAAACGGTATGGTTGTATCAATCGACAGCTTTGTACTTGATGAAGTGTGCGACATGATCGCAAGTAGTGATGCCACGCAAAACGGCCTTGATTATGTGGAAGTAAACCTTTCTGTTGTTGACTGTATTCAGGCCAACCTTGCCGACAACATTATAAAGACCATTGAAAAGCACGGTGTTAAGCCGGGTCAGCTAAACTTTGAGATAACGGAGACCTTTGAAGAGGGTATAACTTCAGCTATGGATGAAAATATCGGAAGTCTTATCAGCTACGGAATACCATTCTCAATGGATGATTTCGGAACGGGTTACTCGAACATTGCAAGAATTTCAACGCTTCCCGTGGAAATCTTTAAGCTTGATAAGAGCATAGTGCAGTCTGCTTTTGAGTCCGAGACTTCCTATATGGTAATGCTTAATCTGGTCAAGATCATCAAGAACCTGGGAAAAGAGATTGTGGCTGAGGGAGTTGAGACTAAGGAACAGGCTGAGCAGATCATAAAGCTTGGCTGCGATCACATACAGGGATTTTACTATGCAAGGCCCATGCCCAAGGATCAGTTCCTTCAGTTCCTAAAAGAGAATAATAAGCATTAAAACGCTTGTGCTAACTTCTAAATAATAGTAAAATCTAGCAGTATATAGTATTTTGGAGGTTTTTAAGAGATGGCACTGGTAAAAAAGCCCGTTACGGGCATGAAGGATATACTTCCTGCTGAGATGCAGCTCAGAGACTACTGCATTGGAGTTATTAAAAAGACCTACGGTGAGTTTGGATTTACATCCATAGAGACACCTGCGGTTGAATCCCTTGCAAACCTTAACAGTAAGCAGGGCGGAGAAAACGAGAAGCTTATTTTCAAGGTTATGAAAAGAGGCGAGAAATTAAACCTGGCAGAAGCTAAGGAAGAGAACGACCTGACAGATTCAGGACTTCGCTATGACCTTACGGTTCCGCTGGTTCGTTTTTATGCAAATCACGCAGGAGAGCTCCCATCACCTTTTAAGGCGCTTCAGATGGGCAATGTATGGAGAGCTGACAGACCTCAGAAGGGCAGATATCGTCAGTTCATGCAGTGTGATATTGATATTTTGGGAGAGGCTTCAAATCTCGCTGAGATCGAGCTTATCCTTGCTACTACAACAACACTTGGAAGACTCGGCTTTAAGGACTTCAAGATCAGAATAAATGACAGAAGGATCTTAAAGGCTATGGCTGCCTACAGCTCTTTTCCTGAAGAAGAGTACGACAACGTATTCATAACCCTTGATAAGATGGACAAGATTGGAATAGAGGGCGTTGCAGAAGAGCTTGTTAAGGCAGGTTTTGCACAGGAGAGCGTAGATAAGTACCTGGATCTCTTCAAGGCAGCAGAGGGAAAAGACTCTCTTGAGGGCCTTAAGGTCATCGCAGATAAGATAGGTGACTTCCTTGATGCGGATACCAAAGAGGGACTTTCAGAGATCATCAGCTCTGTAGAGAGCACCAAGACTGCTCAGTTTGAGATGGTCTTTGACCCAACTCTTGTTCGTGGCATGAGCTACTACACAGGAACAATC
The DNA here is from genome assembly GCF_000423965.1 of Butyrivibrio sp. VCB2001. NCBI lineage: Bacteria > Bacillati > Bacillota > Clostridia > Lachnospirales > Lachnospiraceae > Butyrivibrio > Butyrivibrio sp. VCB2001. The sequence goes on from NZ_AUIZ01000007.1 coordinate 75,417, forward strand.
TTTGAGGTAGCAATGCCACAGTACGGCGGAAGCTGCGGTGGTGGCGGAAGGTACGACAAGATGGTCGGCAAATTCCTTGGACAGGATACACCTGCCTGCGGATTTTCCATCGGCTTTGAGAGAATCATCATGATCATGATGGATGAGGGCTTTAAGATTCCGGGAGCTGATCAGAAGAAAGCTTTCCTTATAGAAAAAGGAATCGCAGGAGATAGACTTGCAGAGATCATTAAGGAGGCTCAGGATGAGAGAGCAAAGGGCTCTCAGGTTCTGGTTGTCCGCATGAACAAAAATAAGAAGTTCCAGAAGCAGCAGCTTACTGAACAAGGATACGAGGACTTCAAGGAGTTCTACTTAAATCCGCTTAGTTGATTTGTGAGGTGAGTGTTTTGGACGTTCATTTGGTTAGAATAATCATACTAATTTTGCTGGTCTTGTTGTCCGCTTTTTTTTCATCGGCAGAAACAGCGCTTATGACCTGTAATAAGGTTAAGATGAAGGCACTTGCTGATGAGGGTAGTAAGGGTGCTGCGAGAGTATTAAGAATCTGCGAAGATACGCAGAAGATGCTCTCTGCGATACTTATTGGAAATAACATTGTAAACCTTAGTGCTTCGGCACTTATGACGGTGCTTGTGACCGAAATGTTTGGAAGCTTTGCCATAGGAATCGGAACCGGAGTGCTTACCCTCGTTGTTCTGATCTTTGGTGAGATCATTCCCAAGACCATAGCAACAGCTTATGCGGAGAATATTTCTCTCTGGTACTCGGGGATTATTGTGGCGCTCATGGCCATCATGGTGCCATTTAGCTTTATCATCAACGGTATCGCCACAATCATATTGAAGATTCTTCATGTGGATACTGATAATCGTCAGGCTATGACCGAGAACGAACTCAAGACTTATGTTGACGTAAGTCATGAGGACGGTGTCATCGAGAGCGGAGAGAAAGAGATCATCTACAACGTATTTGATTTCTCCGATGCCGTTGCCAAAGACATCATGATACCCAGGATTGATATGAGCTGTGTGAGCACACAGGCTACCTTCGATGAGGTTATGAAGGTCTTTAAGGAAAACATGTACACCAGAATTCCTGTTTACGAGGGAAATGAACAGGATAATATCATAGGACTGATAAATGTTAAGGACCTTATTCTTCTTCAGGATAAGGAGAATTTCAAGATTTCTGATCACCTGAGAAAAGCTTATTATACCTACGAGTTTAAAAAGACTGCGGACCTTCTTGTTGAGATGAGAGAAAAGTCCCAGAATGTTGCTTTTGTCCTGTCTGAGTACGGAGCAACGGTAGGTATGATAACACTTGAGGATCTTCTTGAGGAGATCGTCGGAGAGATCCGTGACGAGTATGATTCTGATGAGATCAATCTCATTAAGAATATGGGCGGAAGGCGTTACCTGGTAGAGGGTAACATGAAGCTTGATGATATAAACGATGAACTTGGTACAGATCTTGATTCCGAGGACTATGACTCCATTGGTGGTCTTATGATCGAAGCTCTGGACAGACTTCCGGGGTACGGAGAAACAGTCACACTGGATAACGGAATCACCCTTACAGCAAGGGGAATCAAGGGAAATCGTATCACTAAAGTTTTAATAAAAATGCTTTAACTATTCCGGAATCTATGATATACTGAATCGACATAAAAAAACTTAAGGTGCATTAATTGGCATTTCAAGTAGGAGGCAATATTATGAAGCATGTAAAGTCATTAGTAACAAGAAATCTTAAGGAATCAATGAAGAAGGGCGGATGCGGCGAGTGCCAGACATCATGCCAGTCAGCTTGCAAGACTTCCTGCACAGTAGGTAACCAGAGCTGTGAGCAGCTTAGCAAGTAATCTTTACCGATAAGTTAAGCAAAAATGCCGGGCAGCGACCCAATAATCGGTCGCTGCCTATTCTTGCGTTATATGATTTTATTTAGTTAGGAGTTTTTATTTTTATGGTTCACGCGTACACGAACAACGGCTACAACATAGTCCTGGACGTGAATTCAGGCTCTGTTCATGTTGTGGATGACGTTGTTTTAGACCTTGTACCCATCGTTGAGGAGAAGCTGATAAGCTACTACGGCACAGCAGCTGCTCAGGAAGGTGATGACAAGGAAGGAGATGAGGATTTCCAGAAGCTCTTTAATGAGATAATCCTCATGCCTGAGATATCCGGCAAGTATTCACCTGAGGATATCGGAGAGGCGATTTCTGAGCTCTTGGAGCTCAGGGCATCGGAAGTTCTTTATACCGATGATGTATATGAAAATTATGTCGAGGACTTCCAGGAGAGAGATACCGTTGTTAAGGCACTGTGCCTTAATATCGCTCACGACTGTAACCTCAGATGTAAGTACTGCTTTGCGGATGAGGGTGAGTATCACGGAAGACGTGCTCTTATGAGCGAGGAAGTCGGCAAGGCAGCCCTTGATTTCCTGGTTAAGAATTCCGGAAACAGAAGAAATCTTGAAGTGGATTTCTTTGGCGGAGAGCCTCTCATGAACTGGGAGGTAGTCAAGAAAATAGTAGAATACGGTCGCAGCATTGAGAAGGAGCACGACAAGAACTTCAGGTTCACAATTACCACCAACGGAACCCTTCTTACTGATGAGATCCTGGATTATGTAAACAAAGAGATGGGAAACATCGTTCTTTCCATCGACGGCCGCAAGGAAGTAAACGACTTCATGCGTCCCAGAAAAGGCGGACAGGGATGTTACGATGACATAGTTCCCAAGTTCAAGAAGGTTGCAGAATCCCGTCATCAGCTGCGTTACTTCGTAAGAGGTACCTTTACTCACAACAACCTCGATTTCTCAGAGGATGTTAAGCATCTGGCAGATCTTGGATTTAAGCAGATTTCTGTAGAGCCTGTTGTTGCTAAGCCTGAGGACTGGTACGCACTTAAGGACGAGGATATTCCCAAGCTCTGTGAAGAGTATGATAAGCTTGCAAAGTTCTATTTAGAGAGACGTAAAGAGGGAAGAGGCTTTAACTTCTTCCACTTCAATATAGATCTTGAGGGCGGCCCTTGCGTAGCCAAGAGACTTTCAGGCTGCGGATCGGGATGCGAATATTTGGGTGTTACTCCCTGGGGAGATCTCTACCCATGCCATCAGTTTGTAGGCAATGAAGACTTCATTATGGGAAATGTCTTCGAGGGCATTAAGAGAGACGACATCCGCGAGATGTTCAAAAAGAGTAACGTATACTCAAGACCCGAGTGTGAGAAATGTTTTGCAAGATATTATTGCAGCGGCGGTTGTGCTGCCAATGCTTATAATTTCAACGGTGACATCAATACGACATATAAGCACGGATGTGAGCTTCAGAGAAAGCGCATCGAGTGTGCGATTATGATAAAAGCAGCATTAGCTGAAGAAGGTTAAATGGAGGAATAATTAGTCATGAAAAGGTTAAAGTATGTATTGGCGCTTATCCTTGCCCTGGGACTTCTTGGGGGACTCGGATACTCAGCAGTTTACGGACTTGGCGCCGACAAGTCAGGATCACTTGACAGTATTGATCTCGGACTTGATCTCGCAGGTGGTGTCAGCATCACTTACGAAGTAGTTGGTGAGGAAAATCCTTCCAAAGAGGATATGTCAGATACCATCTACAAGCTGCAGCAGCGTGTGCAGCAGTACAGCACAGAATCTCAGGTTTACCAGGAAGGTGCAAACCGTATCAACATTGAGATTCCCGGTGTATCAGATGCAAACAAGATCCTTGAGGAACTCGGACAGCCCGGTAATCTGTACTTCATAGCACAGACAGATAAGGACGGTAACGAGAACTACACATACAGCTCAGGTTTTTCATATGATGCTGACGGAAACATCGTAATGGATGAGAACCCTGTGTTTGGTTATGTCCTCAACAAGACAATAGATGAGCTCAAGGCAGACGGTTCAATCGTTCTCGCAGGTGAGGATGTTGCAGCTGCTCAGGCAGGATATCAGCAGGACTCATATGGCGCACAGGAGCCTGTCGTATCTCTTGAGTTTACAGAAAACGGAACAAAGGCATTTGCTGATGCAACAACCAAGGCTTTTGCAAACGGTGAGAGCATCGGTATCTACTATGACGGACAGTTCATCAGTGTTCCTAATGTTCAGGCAGCTATTACAGACGGTAAGGCTGTTATCACAGGAATGAGTTCATTTGAGGCAGCAGATAACCTTGCTTCAATGATCCGAATCGGTGGACTTAAGCTTCAGCTCAACGAACTTCGTTCAAATGTTGTAGGCGCTCAGCTCGGTAGCAACGCTATCAGAACCAGCCTTATTGCAGCAGCTGTAGGATTTGCACTTATTGCAATCTTCATGATCGTATTTTTCAGACTGCTCGGTGTATCAGCAACACTTGCACTTGCTTTCTATTCAGGACTTATGGTGTTCCTGTTATCTGCATTTGAGATGACACTTACACTTCCCGGAATTGCAGGTATCATCCTTTCAATCGGTATGGCGGTTGACGCAAACGTTCTTGTATTCTCCAGAATCAAGGAGGAGATCGCATCCGGTAAGGCTGTTGATGAGGCAAGAAAGAACGGATATAACAAGGCTCTTTCATCAATCCTTGACGGTAACATTACAACACTTATCATTGCTGCCGTATTGTTATGGAAGGGTACAGGAAGCATCAAGGGATTTGCTGAGACACTTATTCTTGGTATCATCCTTTCAATGTTTACAGCTCTTGTAATTACAAGACTTATCACTTCAATCCTTTACGGAATCGGACTTCAGAGCCCTGTTCTTTACGGTAAGGCCAAGAAGGTTAAGAAATTCGACTTCATTGCAAAGAGAAAGATCTTCTACGGAATTTCCTGCGCAATCATCGTTGCCGGAATTATTGTTATGGCAATCAACGCATCAGCAGGAAAGGGTGCATTCAACTACAGTCTTGACTTTGTAGGTGGAACATCAACAACCGTTACATTTGACAAGGAATACTCTCTTGCAGAACTTGAGTCAGGAGTTAAGGAAGACATCAAGAATGCAGCAGGAATCAATGAGGTTCTTATCCAGACTGTAACAGGAACAAACCAGGTTATCTTTAAGACATCAACTCTTACAGTTGCTCAGAGAGAGGCTGTAGACCAGGCACTTGAGACTAATTACGGAGTATCACCTGAGAACATCGCAGCTGAGACCATCAGTGGTGTTATCAGTTCAGAGATGAGAACAGATGCTGTTGTTGCTCTTGCTATCGCTTTAGTTGCAATGCTTATCTACATCTGGATCAGATTCAAGGATATCAAGTTTGGTGCAGCAGCTATCATTGCGCTTGCACATGATGCCCTGATCGTAATCGTATCTTATGCATTTACAAGACTTGCTGTTGGTAACACATTCATCGCAGTAGTACTTACAATCATCGGTTACTCCATCAACGATACAATCGTTACCTTCGACCGTATTCGTGAGAACCTGCATCTTGCTACCGGCAGGAAGGAGCTTGAGGACCTGGTTAACACCAGTGTTTCCCAGACTGTTACTCGAAGCCTCTTCACATCAGCAACTACATTCTTCACAGTATTTGCTCTTTACATCTTCGGTGTAGCTGATATCAAGGCATTTGCTCTTCCTCTTATGGTTGGCGTAATCTGTGGTACATACTCATCAATCTTTGTTGCATCACCTATGTGGTATGACCTCAAGACAAGCTTTAAGAACTTTATTGGAAGCAAAAAAGCTGAATAAGGTATAAAAATAGGACACCGTTCATGTTTATAATAATATGAACGGTGTTTTTTTACCCTTTTGAGCATTTATTGCAAGGGTATAGACATCTTTTAGTATGGATTTGGGGAGTATTTATATGTCAAAATGGATGGTGAAGATGAAGAAGGCAGATTTTGATGCCATTGCAGAGAAATTCGGCATCAGCAGAATAACTGCCAGACTTCTGACCAATAGGGGACTTACTACAGACGAAGAGATAAAGAGCTACCTTTCAGGGGATGCGTCAATGCTTCATGACCCGGAAGAACTCGTTGACATTGACAGAGGCGCTAAGGTTATGCTGGATCGTATCTCAGAAGGTGCCAGGATCAGGGTTATCGGAGACTATGATGTAGACGGAATATGCTCTTCATATATTCTGGTCAAGGGCCTTGAGCTCTTCGGGGCGGACGTGGACTATGTTCTTCCCGACAGGGTCAAGGACGGGTACGGCCTTAGCATCAAGCTGGTGGACCTTGCCATAGCCGATGACAGAGATACCATTATTACCTGCGATAACGGAATTGCAGCTTACGATCAGATAAGACATGCCAAGGACGAGGGACTGACAGTTGTAGTAACAGACCACCATGAGGTGCCGTTTGAAGATGGATCTGATGGGGAAAAAGAGATCCTTCCTCCCGCAGACGCAGTTATAGATCCCAAGAGAAAGGACGGCAGCTGCTCATTTAAGGAAATCTGCGGAGCTGTAGTAGCATACAAGTTCCTTCAGATGATGGCAAGATTATCAGGCCGGGCAGAGGATCCGAAGGTTAAGGCTTTCTTTGACGAGATGCTCATCTTTGCCGGAATAGCCACAGTCTGTGATGTTATGGAGCTTCGTGATGAGAACAGGATCATTGTCAAGGAGTCTCTTAGGAGAATTTCAAATACAGAGAATGCTGGCCTTAAGGCACTGATAAATGTTAACGGCCTCGATGCCAGAAATATGTCGGCATTTCATTACGGCTTTGTAATAGGACCATGTCTTAATGCTACAGGAAGGCTTGATCTTGCATCCCGTGCACTTTCTCTTTTCCTTGAAAGAGATGTAAATGAAGCTGCCAAAATGGCGCAGGATCTGAAGGATATGAACGACTCCCGCAAGACTCTGACAGTTCAGGGTGTGGAAGAGGCAGTTTCAGAAATAGAGAAGGAGGCTGCCAAGGGAGAACTTCCCAAGGTACTAGTGGTATATCTTCCTGAAGTTCAGGAATCCATTGCCGGCATCATAGCAGGAAGGATCAAGGAGAAATATTACAGACCAACCATCATTCTTACCAATGGAGCAGAAGGCGCCAAGGGTTCAGGAAGGTCAATTGAGAGCTACGATATGTTTAAGGCTCTGTCTACCTGCAAGGAGCTCTTTACCAAGTTTGGCGGACACAAGATGGCAGCAGGACTTTCACTTCCTGTCGAGAACATAGATGAGCTGAGAACAAGACTTAATAATGAGTGCACACTCTCTGAGGAGGATTTTGTGCCGGTTCTTAAGGTTGATATGGTTCTGCCCTTTAGATATGCAGACATGGATTTTGTAAAAGAGCTTGAGATGCTTGAGCCCTTTGGCAACGGCAATGAGAAACCCATATTTGTCCAGAAGGATATAAGGCTCTTATCCGGAAGGATTTTGGGCAAGAATAAAAACTGCGGAAAGTACAGGGTCTGTGACGAAACAGGTACAGCCTGTGATATGATGTATTTTGGGGATTTGGAAAACTTTAACCGGTTCCTTGAGGATGAATATGGAGCCGGAAAAGTAGAAGCTCTCTATGCCGGAGAGGCAGGGCAGGCTATGACCATTAAGGCAGCTTTCTATCCCAATATCAACAGCTATATGGGAAGAGAGAGCGTTCAGCTGGTCATGAGTGATTATTCAAAAAATACCCCATAAACCACAAAAACACACGCAGGGGCGTGTGTTTGCGGTTTCTTATGAGGGGGAGATGTGAGCTAGTTCACATCTATAAGTATAATATAATACACATTTGTGTCGAAAATGTGACAAAAAAATTAAATATTGGAGGTCGACAAATGAAGCTTAGTAAACTGCTGGAAGGGCTTGAATACAGGATTACTGCGGGTAACAGCGATGTGGAATTAAACGCAGAGAGTATTGAGGTCAAGAATGTAATAAATGATAACAGGAAGATAGAAGAGGGTTCTCTTTTTATCTGTATTAAGGGTGCAAACTTCGATGGACACTCCTGTGCAGCAGACGCAGCAGAGAAAAATGCCGCTGCGATCGTAGCAGAAGCAGAGGTTGAGCTTCCTGAAGATTCCAAGCTTCCTGTAATAAGGGTTGCTGATACCAGATATGCAATGGCATTTATTTCAGCAGCATATTTTGATCATCCGGCTTCCAAGCTTAAGACCATCGGTATAACCGGAACAAAGGGTAAGACCACAACCACCTATCTTATCAGGAGCATGCTTGAGAATGCGGGCTACAAGGTAGGCCTTATCGGAACAATTGAAGTAATAATCGGCGATGAGCACATTCATGCTGAGAATACAACTCCTGAATCCTATACTCTTCAGGAGTATATGGCTAAGATGGTAGAGGCCGGCTGTGATGCGGTAGTAATGGAGGTTTCTTCTCAGGGACTTATGCTTCACAGAAGTCAGGGATTTATCTTTGATATCGGAATCTTTACCAACATCGAGCCCGATCATATCGGACCTAACGAGCACAAGGACTTCGAGGACTACATGCACTGCAAGGGACTTTTGTTTAAGCAGTGCAAGGTTGGTATCTGCAACGGAGATGATATCCACACAGATGACATCTTAAAGGGACATACCTGCGAGGTCGAGACTTACGGCTTCAACAAGGATGTTGATATTCGTGCCATCAATCTTGCATATATCAGAAAGCCCGGTAATCTCGGTGTATTCTTTGACACTGAGGGACTTATCGAAATGCATGCCGAGATAACAAATCCCGGTAAGTTCAGTGTATATAACGCACTCTGCGCTATAGCTGTTGCAAGACACTTTGGCTGCAGCCCTGAGCAGATTGCTCCGGCACTTAAGGGGGCCAAGGTTAAGGGCAGGATTGAGATGGTGAAGGTTTCAGATGAATTCACTCTGATGATCGACTATGCACACAATGCAATGGCTCTTAAGAGTCTTTTGACCACACTTCGCGACTATCGTCCCAACAGGCTTATCTGCCTCTTTGGTTGTGGCGGTAACAGGAGTAAGCTCCGCCGCTTTGAGATGGGCGAGGTTTCCGGACGATATGCGGACTTTACTATTATCACATCTGACAACCCACGTTTTGAGGAGCCTTTGGATATCATTGCCGATATCGAGACAGGTATCAAGAAGACAGACGGTAAGTATATTAAGATCACAGACCGCAAGGAAGCTATAGCCTATGCCATCGATCATGGCGAGCAGGGCGACATCATAGTACTTGCCGGCAAGGGCCACGAAGACTACCAGGAGATCAAGGGCGTCAAATACCACATGGACGAACGCGAACTCATCCAGGAAATCCTTGACGAGCGCAAATAAGAAGAATGTACGTAAAGGAGTTACGGTGGGGAAGGAAGCAACACTTTACGCGAATATAATAATAGACATTTCTCATGAGAAGGTGGATAGGCTTTTTCAGTATAGAGTGCCGGACAGGTTAAGAGAGAAGATAGCTGTCGGGGATTGTGTTGTTGTGCCCTTTGGAAGGGGAGACACACAGAGGAAGGGCTATGTTATTGAGCTGACTGACAAGGCTAATTGGGATCCGGACAAGATCAAGGAGATACTTGGCAGATCCAGTGAAATGACTTCTGCTGATGATATTTCAATAAAGCTCGCAGCGTGGATGAAGAGGAACTACGGCGGAACCATGAATGCGGCTCTTAAGACTGTGCTTCCATCCGGCAAGAAGATGAAGAGGCAGGTGCACAGGTTCGTGTCGCTTCGCACGTCTTTGGAAGATGCGAAAGAGACGTATTATGAGTGCATGAGCAAGAAGCAGAAGGCCAGAGAGAGGATATTAAAAGAACTTATAGAAAATGCCGGAGAGAGAATTCCTTATGAGCTGATAACGGATAAGCTCGGCGTCAGCTCCCAGACTCTTAAGAGTATGAGCGAAGCCGGAATCATCAGGATCGATAGTGAGGAGTATTTCAGAAATCCAATCGCCGGCACTACCACAAGATATGAGGACAAGGTGCTTAGCCCAGAGCAGCAGAGCATCGTAGATACTGTCAGCAGAGACTACGATGAGGGCAAGAGAGATACCTATCTGATCCATGGAATAACAGGCAGTGGCAAGACTGAAGTCTACATTGCTCTTATAGATAACATGATCAAGCGTGGGAAGCAGGCTATTGTTCTGATTCCTGAGATAGCACTGACTTACCAGACGCTGATGCGTTTTTACAGGCACTTCGAAGAGAGAGTCTCCGTTATGAATTCATCCCTTTCCCCAGGAGAGAAGTTCGACCAGATGGAGAGAGCAAGGCAGAATGATATCGATATTATCATAGGGCCGAGGTCAGCTCTTTTCACACCGTTTCCGAATACGGGGATAATCATAATAGACGAGGAGCATGAGCAGACCTACAAGAGCGACAATGCTCCCAAATACCATGCAAGGGAGACGGCCATAGAGCTTTCTAAGCTCCTTCCTGACGGAGCCTGTGTTGTGCTGGGATCGGCAACGCCTTCCCTTGAGTCCTATTACAGAGCAACAACAGGTGAGTACCATCTCTTTGAGCTAAAGAGAAGACTTACGGGAGGAACACTTCCGGAGGTTGAGATAGCTGACCTTAGAGAGGAACTAAGAGCCGGTAACAGATCAATTTTCTCATTAAGGCTTCAGGAACTTATGGCCGACAGACTCTCAAAGGGCGAGCAGGCGATGCTCTTTATCAACAGAAGAGGCTTGGCGGGCTTTGTTTCCTGCAGAGCCTGTGGACATGTCTTTAAGTGCCCTCACTGTGACGTGTCTTTATCAGAGCACAGAGGCGGAAGGCTTGTGTGCCACTACTGCGGACATGAGGAAGTAAGGCCGAAGATATGTCCCAAGTGTGGCTCGAAATACGTCTCCTCCTTCAGGGCTGGAACCCAGCAGATTGAGGATGAGGTTAAGAAGTTCTGGCCACAGGCCCGTGTCCTTAGAATGGATGCCGACACTACCAGAACAAAGGGAAGCTATGACAAGATCCTTTCGTCATTTGCCAATAAGGAGGCAGATGTCCTTGTCGGAACCCAGATGATCGTGAAGGGCCACGATTTCCCGGATGTTACGCTGGTGGGAATTTTGGCTGCGGATATGTCTCTTTATGCCAGCGACTTCAGAGCCAGTGAGAGGACCTTCCAGCTCCTTACCCAGGCGGCGGGAAGAGCGGGAAGAGGTACAAGGCCCGGTAATGTGGTCATTCAGAGCTATCAGCCCGAGCACTACAGCATTCAGACAGCATCAAGGCAGGATTATGATTCTTTTTACGAAGAGGAGATATCCTACAGGAAGATGCTGCGCTATCCACCGGTATCACATATGCTCTGCGTTCAGCTCTTTAGTAAGGATGAAGAGGAAGGAATGCAGTTTGCTACGAGGCTTCGTGCAGTCATGGAACAGCAGAAGGTCCCGGGAGCAGTCTTTATCGGACCTGCCTTTGGTTCCATTGGCAAAGTGAATGATGTATATAGAATAGTCATATATGTGAAGCTCGCTGACTACGACGTTTTAGTTGGTCTCAAGGACATGCTTGAGGGCTATATAAAAGAGCTTGAGGCAATGGGTAAGTTAAAGACCATAACCGTTCAATTTGACTTTGACCCCATGCATACCGTATGATTAGGTTACGTACAATCAAATTAAAATATCAGTTTTTATATAGGAGTAAGAAATGGCTTTAAGACAAATCAGAGAATATGGAGACGACGTCCTTGCCAAGGAGTGCAGGGAGGTAAAAGAGATAACACCCAGAGTTCGCGAGCTGGTAGAGGATATGCTCGATACCATGTATGAAGCAAACGGCGTGGGACTTGCAGCACCACAGGTTGGTGTGCTTAAGAGAATAGTTGTAATTGATGTATCACCTGAAGCTGATCAGCCACTTGTAATGATCAATCCGGTTATCATTGAGAAGGACGGAGAGCAGACAGGATACGAGGGATGTCTTTCACTTCCCGGCAAGTCAGGTATCGTAACCAGACCCAATCATGTAATAGCCAGGGCTATGGACCTTGATGGCAATGAGTATGAGATAGAGGGCGAGGAACTCCTTGCAAGAGCCATCTGTCATGAGCTCGATCATCTCGACGGTCATATGTATGTTGAGAAGGTAGAGGGAGACCTTGTAGATAACGAGGATCTCGTGGCTCAGCAGGAACAGGAGTATGAGGACAATGCGGAGTAATATGTCGCAATAAAAAAGAGACCAAAAGGTCTCTTTTTTTATTGCTCATTTTCTATGGAGCCTGTCGATTGTCTGTAGATGACATCTGTTTCGATATAGGTCTTTTTGTAAGGCATACTTGGATTTGCGATTCTGGCAAGTAAGAGATCGGCAGCAGTATAACCCATGGAGCTGCTGTGGATCTTCACTGTGGTAAGGTTTGGTTCAATGATCGTAGCTTCCGGTGAATTATCAAAACCGCATACAAGAACATCTCCCGGTATACTCTTTCCCATCTGCTTAAGAGCCTTCATGGTGGAGGTTGCAAGGAAATCATTGGCACAGAAGAAAACCTCCGGAAGAGCTTTAAAGGAGCGTATTTTTTCTGCTATGAAATCCGGATCAAAATATGGACTTGAGTCGTCATCAAGTATGCACAGATCTGTTCTTACTGCGATACCATTGTCGGCAAGTGCCAGTACGTAAGCCTGCCATCTCTCATTAAATGACTGGCAGTGGAATCTGTCTCCCACAAAGGAGATATTTCTTTTACCTGCATGGATCAGAGAGTTTATCAGGCGATAAACACTCGAGAGGTTTTCCATATAGAGTGTATCGGCCATGAGTGAGCTCTTTTGCATAATAGGAGTATCGACGAACAGGATAGGGATATTCTGCGAACACAGGAATCTGCTGTATTCCATGGAAAAGAGCTCGATGCATAGAATTCCTGCGATGTTATCGAGATTTATGTTGGCCGGAAAACACAGATTTTCTATCTCGTAGTCCTTTATTATATTTATTGAAAGCTTGTAGCCAAGAGAATCGATCTTGTTCTGAAAGGCTTCAAGGAGCTTGGTTCCGGAGTGAGATGCTCCGGGGAAGGAGTGCGTAAAGAGCGCAATCTCCATTTTGTCTTTACTTGCAAAAGAAGCGCTTCCCGTCTGGACCGGAGCGGATTCAATCGTTGTGAACTGCTTATAGCCCATGGCAGTAGCCATCTGGCATATCTTATTTCTGGTATCGGCTGATACACTTCCTGAGTTGTTCAGTGCTCTTGATACTGTGTTTCTTGACATCCCTAGGGCGTCAGCTATTTCCTGCAGTGTTACTCTGTTTCCCATAATTCCCCCAATATCTTTCTTTACTGTTTTATATGATACCTTGAATCGGTGCAATGTGTCAAATGTAACATCGCATGGATTACAAGATGTGCAAAATGCACAAATTAGACCTGCATAAAAAGTGGTATTACACGAAAATGTGCGACAAATGCACTTTTTAATTGATACAAATAAAACATAATGATATTATAATGCTGTCAAAAGATGGTGCAAAAGCACCAAAGGAGGAACCATGAAAAAGATAAAGACATTTATTATAGCGGGGATTGTTGCAACTTGCCTATTGGGATGCGGAACTGAAGAAGTAGCAAATGCAGCAGAGGAGAGTGCATCTGATGAGAGGTATCTTGGGGAGAGCATAGAAGATCATGTGCTTTTTCCTACATCAAGCGAAGGGCTTATCGGCGATACGATGCCATTTTATGACGACGGGAACTTTAATGTTTTCTTTCTGGCGGATCAAAGAGACGGAAAGCAGGGCTACCACCCATGGGGGCTTTTAAGGACAACAGATTTTACATCCTATGAAGATAAGGGAGTTGTCATAAACTACGCGGATGATGTAGAGGCTCAGGACATAGCCCTCGGAACAGGAAGTGTGATAAAGGGAAACGATGGCAAGTATCACGCTTTTTACACAGGCCACAACGATATGTTTGAACCCAAGGAAGCAGTTATGCATGCTGTCAGTACGGACCTTGAGAACTGGGAGAAGATACCTGAGGATACACTCTATGCAAACGAGAATTATTCTCAAAATGATTTCAGGGATCCTTACGTATTCTATACAGATTCAGAAAACTGCTATTCAATGCTGGTTGCGACAAGGAAAGACAACATTGGTGTAATAGCAAGGTATACATCAACTGATCTAAAGAGCTGGGAAGATGCCGGAGTCTTTTTTGAAAATGATATGGGCACGGACTCAAACCTGGAGTGTCCGTCGGTTCTTTCGTATAAGGGGAAATGGTACCTGTCTTTTTCTGATCAGTGGCCAAACAGGCTGGTGCATTACAGAATTGCAGATAATTTTGACGGACCTTTTACGATTCCCGAGAGGGACATATTTGACTGTAACGGCTTTTATGCCGGAAGGATGGAGACGGATGGTGAGAAGCTCTATATAGTCGGCTGGAACGGAACCAAAAAGAGCCACACAGACTCAGAGGATTATGACTGGGGCGGAAATATGGTAACTCATCTTCTGATGCAGCACGAAGACGGAACCTTGAGTCCGGTGCTTAATCCGGAGGTGGAAGCTCTTTTATCAAATGAGCTTGAGATTCAGCCGGTTAAGATGGCAGAGTCGGGTGAATTTGAGGATGGAAGCATCTCTTTTGCCGGAGATAAGTATGAGATGGCTGGATTTAAAGAGCTATCGGGAAGTTATTTATTTAAGACCACGATCAGGGACTTTGATAAAGACGGGATGTTCGGATTTTGCTTTAACACCAATGAGGAGAGTGTGGGACGTCTAAACATTGTCTTTGACGGAGCAAATGACAGGATAGATTTTTACAACGGCAGCAACATCATGGAGAGAACGGCTCAGTCCTATGTGCCATACGACATCAGTGATAAGGATGAGCTGGATGTAGAAATGCTGATAGCTGACGGAGTTGTGAGCATGTATGTAAATGATGAGATCGCATTTACTGCAAGAATGTATCTGTCGCAAGCTTCTGACTTTGGAGTGTTTGGTGTCGGTTCAAAGGTGCGCTTTGAGGATATAAAGATTTTTAAATAAACGCTCAGTCTTTTAGGGAGGTAATCATGGGGGACTTTTTTAAAAAGATATTTGGTATGATCGCAGGTCATAAAACAGTATCCGGAGTTGCTTTTGCATGCGTGGTGGCTTTTACTGCAACTGCATGTGCGATGTTTTCAAAAGAAGAAAGCAGAGTGATCGTTAACATTGAAGATGAAATAATGGCACTTGCAAATGCATGGCCTGCATCTTTTAACACGGATAATTATGTTGAGCCGGAGTTTACGGACAATCCCGAAAGAACCAACAATGCATTCAATGTAGCAGACTTCGGAGAGCAGGGACAGAACGGGTGGTTTTACAGATATGGGTCTTCTCTGGATCCCGTTAAGTCAAAGAGAGTTGAAAACTTCGACGGTGATAGATACTTTCAGCCCGGTAAAACAGGACTTGAGATAAAATCAAACTTCATTCATACAGCGGAAGGAACTTCACCGATTCTTGAATGGAGGGCTGCAAAGAGCGGCGATATCAACATTGAACTTGCCTATGTAAAAAATGTAAACAATGACAAGAATCCGAATTACCCTGACGGAGTTACGCTTTATGTTTACAAGGGGGAAGAGGCTATTGCGAGATACTCCGTTGATGCCAGGACAGACAGGGAAGAAGTTGTTGAAGAGGCGCTGAAGGACATCCATGTAGAGGATTTAGAGAGCCTTTACTTTGTTGTTGATCCTAACATGAATAACGCTTATGATGGCGGATCTTTGTATGTGGCAATCTCGGATGTTGACGCAAAGGGCCCGGAAGCTGTAAGAGACGGAAAGAGAATTGATAACAACGCATACTTCGCAGATGACTTCGGTGTTCAGGGAAGCAATGGCTGGACCTATATGTGTGGCAAGAGCGTAGCAGATGCAAAGCTTGTATCTACAGAGAAAAACGGTGAATACATGAACTGCACTTCGCCAAATCTCACCATAAGTCAGTTCTTTATTCATCCGGCCATAAATGATGCAGCGATGCTCTGCTGGCAGCCGTATTCGGACGGAGCTGTGGAGATAAGGGGAACTTACACCAAGTTTGAGCAAAACGATGGAAACCCCGACTGGCCCGATGGCGTTGTGGTTTCAGTATATAAGAACACTCAAAAGCTCTTTTCCAGGAAAGTTGCAGCTCCTGCCAAGGGAACAAATGAGATCTCTTTCAGAGAAAAGAACGTTACTCTTAGTACGAAGGACAGGCTGTACTTCGTGGTGGAAGCCGGCGGTAATGCTTCCTATGACGGCGGAAGTTTTGATATTTCTATTTTTGACAGGTCAGATGTTAAGACTGAAAACGATGTGATCATCGAGGGGAATGATACAAGAGAAAATTACGCTGATGTAAAGTATGACTTTGGAAAGCAGGGTGAGAACGGCTGGTTTTATCAGGAAGGTTTTGAGGACGAGCCGGTTGGTGCCATTAACATGACCAGGTTCGAGGAAGCGGATTACAGATATTTTGACAGCACTTATCTGGAGATCAAAAACGACTTTGTCAATCCCGGAAGAGGCAAGTCTGCGGTTATCAAGTGGAAGGTTGCCAGGGACGGAAACATTAAGATAGATGCTTCCTACACCAAGTTTAAAAATGAGGACAAGAATCCGGGCTACCCGGATGGAACAAGGGTTACGCTCTATCATAATGATACCGTTCTGGTGCGCGAGGAGTTTGCTGCCGACAGAAAGCAGGAAGTAACAAAGCGCCTTGATGTGGCTGCACTTCCTGTCAAAAAAGACGACTGCATCACCATGGTGATCAACGGAAAGACCAATAATGCCTATGATGCCGGAAACTATGAGTTTTCGATCTTTGACCTTTCAGGCGCTGTCACAGAGGCAGATGTGCAGATCGATGAGAGCGAGACAAGGCAGAACTTTGCTGATGTGAAGTTTGATTTTGGGCAGCAGGGCGATAACGGATGGTTCTATCAGGAGTCTAAGGGTGATGCACCGTTTGTCGCCTACAATATGAGAAATTATGACCCGGGTGAGGAACGCTATAAGGATAAAAGAGATCTCGAGATCAAAAGAGATTTCGTAAATCCAGGGAAGGGCAAGTCCGCCGTTATCAAGTGGAAGGTGGCCCAGGACGGAACCATAAAGATTGATGCTTCTTACACCAAGTTTAAGAACGAAGATAAGAATCCCAGCTGGCCCGATGGAACAAGGGTTACTCTGTATCACAACGAGGAAGTGCTGCGTCAGGAGGAGTTTCCCGCTGATACGGAAAAAGAGATAACGAAGAGGCTGGACGTGCCGGCCATTGATGTGTCAAAGGATGACTACATCACCATGGTTGTTAACGGCAAAGAAAACAATGCCTACGATGCCGGTAAATTTGAGTTTTCGATAAAAGGTCTTTCACCTCTTACAGGACAGACTGAAAGCGATGTAATAGATTGGGGCAGAGCTCGCACTAACAACGCATCCGCAGTAGATGACTTTGGCTCTCAGGGAAATAACGGCTGGTGTTTCCAGTCGGGATATTATCTGGATCCTGACTTTGCAGTTAATGTGGAGAGGTTTGTGGATGGCGATAAGTACACCACAAAGGATGGAATAGAGATAAAGCGTGACTACATCATGCCTGCGAATAAGGGAAGATCAGCCAACGTGAAATGGGTTGCAGCTCAGGATGGAAAAATCGATATTATGGCATCCTATACCAAGCTCAAGAATGAAGATGCAAATCCCGACTGGCCGGACGGCGTTACGGTATATCTTTTCAAAAACGGCGATGTCCTGCAGCGCGAGGATTTTGATCCTCTTACGGACAGAACGGTTACAAAGGACTTTAATGTTGAGGGGCTTGATGTACGAAAAGGAGATAAGATCACTCTTTTAGTGGATGGAAGATCCAATACTGCTTACGACGGAGGCAATTACACCTTTGTGATTGAGGACGCTGAGTTAAAGACCATGAAGATGGTCAATGAGAGCGGAGAAAACCGTGCAAACCTGGCCTTTGACTTTGGTGAGCAGGGTAGCAACGGCTGGTATTACCTTGAGGGACGAAGCATAGATCGCGCCGAGGTCCTCTCAGTTAAGACCACAGATAACTCCGGTTTCGTGTCAAGAAAACAAAAGGGACTTGAGGTTAAAAAAGACTTTGTTCAGCCAAGGTTAAATGCCGATGCAATGTACAAATGGGTGGTAGCTGCCGACGGAAATATTGATGTGACAGGGCAGTATGTAAAGTTTGGGCATAATGATCCAAATGACTCATGGCCTGATGGAGTGACTGTAAATATCTACAAGAACAAAACTAATATCTATAATGCAGTTGCCGGCTGCTACAAGGGCGAAGGTAACGACAATGTTAAAACCATAGATATTAAAAATCTCCAGGTGAAGAAAGGAGACATCTTAACCTTTGATGTAGGATGCAACAAGAACAACGCCTGGGACGGCGGAAGACTGGAAATCGACATTGCCGATTGCGAGGCTAAAAAGGTTGTGGTTGGTGATGAAGTAAGGTCAAACAGGACTGCACTTGGAAAGCTTGAGAACTTTGAGCAGGGGTCAGACGGCTGGTGGTTCCTGGAGGGAACAGATTTAAGGAGTGCAAGAGTTCTTTCATATATGAACGATGATAAGACTGCGTTTGTATCTCCGACAAATAACGGCCTTGAGATGAAAAAAGACTTTGTTCATCCGGGTGAAAAGAAAGCGGCCATTTACCAGTGGGTTGTATATGAGGACGGACAGATCGATGTGCTGGGGGATTACACTAAGTTCGGACATAATGATGAGAATCCGGATTATCCTGATGGAGTAAAGTTTAGTGTTTTCCTGGGTGACGAGGAGCTTGAGGCTACAGACGTCGCTGCATTTGCAGGTGATGGCAATGACAACAAGGTAAGCTTTATGCTGAATAAGCTTGATGTTAAAAGAGGAGATAAGCTCTCATTCGTTATCGATGCGGGAAGCAATATTTCTTTTGACGCAGGAAGACTCTCTGTCAGCATTTATGAGACAAAGCAGAAGCCGGAGGGAGAAGAAGCAAGGACCAACTACACTAATCTGTATGATGCCTTCGGTGAGCAGGGGTCAGATGGCTGGTACTACGGAATGTGCGACTGGAACGGTGCAAATTTCGAAGAGCTTGAATACGACAGTGAAGCAGGCAGGTACTACAATGACGGAAAGCCTGAGCTTAAGGCTGATTTTGTAGAACCCGGAAACGGCAGGAATGCTGCTTATCAGTGGGAAGTGGCACAGACAGGCACTATCAGGGTGATGGGCGAGTACACCAAGTTTGCCAACGATGAGGACCCTGAAGCTAACGGCGTCTGCATGAGGATATTCATCAACGGCGAAGAGAAGAAGTGGCTCGGCGGCGAAATTCAGGGGAACTTCAGTGGCGTAGCTGTTAAGGGCTTTGATGAGCAGTACACGGTTCACGAGGGAGATATTGTTATGTTTGCGATTGATCCCGACGGAAATGATTCCTACGATGGCGGAAGGCTATCTGTCACCATTGAAGACGCTGATGGAAGCACAGGAAATGATCCTGAAAAAGATCCTGATGAAGAGCCTGATGATTCGGAAGATGATGGCAGGAGCAATAACACAAATCTCCGGGATGTTTTTGGCGAGCAGGGGTCAGATGGCTGGTACTACGGAATGTGTGACTGGAACGGAAGCGGATTTGAGGAGCTTAACTTTGACAGCGAAGCCGGAAGATATTTCAATGACGGAAAGCCTGAACTTAAGGCTGATTTTGTAGAACCGGGAAATGGAAGGAACGCAGCTTACAGATGGGTTGCAGCAAGGAACGGAGCTGTTAAGGTTTATGGAAGCTACACCAAGTACGCCAACAGTGATGATGCTGACGCCAACGGAGTTTGCATGCGAATATTCTTAAACGGCGAAGAAAAGAGATGGATCGGCGGTGATATTCAGGGCAACTTTGATCATGAGGTGGTAAAAGAATTCTATGAAGAATTCACAGTATCAAAGGGCGATGTTATCATGTTCGCCATAGATCCAGACGGAAATGATGCCTATGATGGCGGAACATTATCTGTGACAATTGAAGCGGTTCAATAATAAGGAGTCTTGGTCTCGTATCAGAAATGGGACCAAGGCTTTCTTTTTGTGATATAATTGAGACCGACGTAAAGGAGAATTTTGCATATGAAAATTGTATTTATGGGAACACCTGATTTTGCCAGGTCAGCCCTTGAAAAAATAATTGAAGCAGGACATGAGGTGGCTTTAGTTGTAACACAGCCCGATAAGCCAAAGGGCAGAAGCGGAGAACTGCAGCCCTGCGATGTCAAGGTATGTGCCCTTGAGCACAACATTCCGGTTTATCAGCCGGTTAAGATCAAACAGCCGGAACACGTTGAGTATCTTAAGACAATTGATGCGGATATATTTGTAGTTGCGGCCTTTGGCCAGATCCTCTCACAGGAGATCCTTGATATTCCAAGGTTTGGCTGCGTTAACATTCACGCATCCATTCTTCCTGAGTACAGAGGCGCAGCGCCTATCCAGCAGGCAATCATTGATGGCAAGAAGACTACCGGAGTTACCATCATGCAGATGGCAGCCGGAATGGATACAGGTGACATCCTTCTTCAGAGAACAATCAAGATAGATGAAGAGGAGACGGGAGGAAGTCTTTTTGACAAGTTATCAAAGCTTGGCGGAGAGCTCATTGTAGAGGCACTTCCCAAGATTGAAAGAGGCGAGATCACCCCTGTTCCACAGGATGAAGCTCTTGCAACCAAGTGTGGCAAGCTTTCCAAGGATATGGGAAGGATCGATTTCTCAGAGGATGCTGAGAGTATCAGAAATCTTATACGTGGCCTTAATCCATGGCCTTCAGCTTTTACTAGTCTGGGCGGCAAGATGCTTAAGATCTGGCATGCAAAGGCTCTTTCTCCTGTTGATTTCGGAGCACTTTGCAATAGCCTAAGCCCCGAGGATGGAGCCAAGGCAAAAGAGATTGCGAATACCAAAGCGTATGGCAGCATCATTGCAGTTTTAAAAGATTCGTTTGTTGTCCTTACAGGCGATGGATATCTTAGGATTACAGAAGTTCAGCTTGAAGGCAAAAAGAGAATGGATGTTAAGTCTTTCCTGTTGGGGAATAAGCTTGAGATAGGAACTGTTCTCAAGTAATCAGATTCTATAAATTGAAAAGAGGTGATTTATCACTATGTATTACGGAATGGGAAGAATGGGATATGGATTTGGTATTGACCCTATGTATATCCTGACAATTATAATGGCTATCGTCTGCATGATAGCCAGTGCAAGAGTTTCATCAGTTTATAAGAAATATAACAGAATACGCAGCATGAGTGGAATGACCGGCGCTATGGCAGCCATGGAGATCCTTAGGCGAAACGGAATCACAGATGTTGCAGTACAGCATGTTCCGGGGAATCTTACAGACCACTATGATCCAAGAACCAAAACGGTGAATCTCTCCGATGCTACTTATGGTTCAAATTCGGTTGCTGCAGTAGGTGTAGCGGCTCATGAATGCGGCCATGTACTTCAGCACCACACGGGATATGTTCCGTTGCAGATAAGGTCGACCATATTACCTGCGGCAAACATTGGCTCTAAGGCCGGAATACCGATCATACTTCTTGGATTGTTCCTGAGCTTTTCGCCTCTTATCACCATCGGGATCTGGGTGTTCTCACTGGCAGTTCTGTTCCAGGTTGTAACGCTTCCTGTGGAGTTTAATGCTTCACACAGAGCACTGGTGATGCTTGAAGATTACGGAATACTTGGACCGGAAGAAGTGGATTCTTCAAGGAAGGTCTTAAGCGCAGCAGCCATGACCTATGTGGCAAGCGCTGCATCTGCAGTAGTACAGCTCTTAAGGCTCGTGCTCCTTAACAACAGAAGAAGATGAATAATTTGTGAAGCCTGCGGAATAACCGCCGCGGGCTTCTTTTTTTATGCTAGTATAAATTGAGTGTAAAATCCGCTCAAATTAGTGTATGGGGACACAATTTATGGCTTGAGTGGTAAATTGTATATTCAAGGAGGAATAAAAAGATGAGTGTTAATGAAAGAAAAAAGTTGTATGTCTTTTTTGCTGTAGCCTTTGGCATGACAGCGCTGATGAGCATATTTATGTTCCTGGGACTTAAGGGGGAAAAAGACCTGACGGCCTTCGTCAATGCGATGATGACTTACCCTGCTTGCGGAGTAATAATCGGTATGCTGCTGTTTGACAGGAAAGAAAAGAAACTCCCTATGGTTGGATTCATCACGTTTCTTGTTACATCAGCGATCATGGTTATAATGGCAGTAATATCTGCTTTTGCACCACAGCAGATGATTGACAGTGGCGCCGGAATGGTCTCCAACTGGAATCTGTACAGTCAGTATATTCTTATGATTGGAAGTGTTGTTGCCTATATAGCATTCTGGGCTTGCGGAAGAGAAAAGAGGGAGAATACGGGACTTTGCAGAAAGAATGTTTTGCTTAGCATAGTGATGATCCTTGTGTTTGTTGTACTTTTCTTTTGCAGATTCTATATTGCACAGCTTTCGGCCAACATAGCAGCAGGAGAGGGAATCGGTGATTTTTCTGAATTAAATGCAATGACCTTCAATCCCATGAACTGGTTTAGTGCAGCAATGATCATGCTGAATTTCCCAATAACCATGATTGCTTTTCTTGGTGAAGAGTATGGCTGGCGCTATTACCTGCAGCCAATCATGCAAAAGAAGTTTGGCCTTAGACTTGGTGTTATTCTCGTGGGTGTTGTATGGGGAATCTGGCATACAGCTGCTGATTTCATGTTCTATTCAACTACTTCAGGTCCGCAGCTTCTTGTCACACAGATTATAACCTGTGTAACAATGGGAATTTTCTTTGGCTATGCATATATGAAGACTCAGAATATCTGGGCTATAGCAATAATGCATTTCATCAATAATAATTACGTTGTTATATTCACGGGCGGAGATGTTAACGTGCTTCAGAACCAGAGCCTGACCTGGTCTCAGATTCCGATAATGCTGATCAGAAGTCTGATCTTTGCTCTGTTCATCTTCGCACCAATCTTCAATAAGAAAAAAGTGACTGAGGATATCAATACTCTGGACACTGCAGTTTAAAATGAGACACCGGGGACGTTTCATATTGACTCAAAAGCTGACAATGTTGCGGGACTTTAGCTTATCAGCCCGCCGCCAATAGATAGTTGCTCATAAAGATACCGGAGCCAAGGGCTACCTGGGCGCCAAAGAGCGGCGCCCAGCGTACTGTCCCTTGACTCCGGTATTTTTATGAGCGATTGGTCACTAAGGCGGGCAGGATAAGGGGGCTTATAACTACATAATTACAATTAGTTTATCCGGAGGAGATTTCGCTATTACAGTGCATCACAACAGGCTGATAATTTTAACCATGGTTGGAAACGTAATTTCGACCACCCCACAATTTTCTTCTATACGAAAAATAGTTGGAAATTGCAAAAAGGATTTTTGAGTGGCCATATTAAACTACATCACATGGCATCCGTAGGCCAAGTGTTGTGATGTAGGATGAGCGTTAGGAATCAAATTATTCTGATCTGTGGCTTGGAAAGAGCTTGTAATTTCCAACTATTTTTTCATATATCAATTTTTGTGATGCATTTCAAAAACAAGCTCCAACCAACATAACTTTATAGAAGGTCTTGTGATGCACTTTCCGTCCCATAATTCACCGCACATAAAAATAAGTCAAAGAGAACCGTCCCCATTGACTCAAAATGAGTCAAAGTGAAACGTCCCCGGTGTCTCATTTTGAGTCAAAGTGAAACGTCCCCATTGACTCGTGTTTGACAAAATTCCATAATACATCAGATAATTGAATATATATATAAGTACTTGGAGAAAATCATGGCAAATATCAGAGAAATAGTTCTGGGTATCCTAATTGAATATGACAGGGATGGCGTTAGAAAGCCATCCCTTTTAAAAGACAGCCTGAATAAATATGATTACCTTGAGAGCAGGGATAAGGCCTTCATGAAGAGGGTGGTGGACGGATGCATCGAGAGACAGATTCAGATCGATTACGTCTTAAACTCTTTTTCCAAGACCAAAGTGGACAGGATGCAGCCACTTATCAGAAGCCTTCTTCGTATGAGTGTTTATCAGATCATGTTTATGGACAGTGTTCCTGATTCTGCTGCCTGTAACGAGGCGGTAAAGCTTGCACAGAAGCATAAGTTTGCGGGGCTGAAAGGCTTTGTTAACGGAGTCCTTCGCAACATATCAAGAAATAAGGACAAGATCGAATATCCTTCCAAGGATGAAAATAACGGTATAGATTACCTCAATGCGCTTTATTCCATGCCTAAGTGGCTGTGCGAAATGTGGGTTTCTACCTATGGCTTTGATAAGACAGAAGAAATCCTTAAGTTTTTCTTAGAAGCGCGTCCTACAACCATCAGGCTTGTAGCAGGGTGCGACAAAGAGAAATTTGTAAAAGAGTTGACGCAGGCCGGAGTTATCGTAACAGAAAGCGATATTCTTCCCTATGCCTTAAATCTTGAAAAGACCGACAACATCAGATTCCTTCCGGGATATGATGAGGGTATGTTCTTTGTGCAGGATGTGAGCTCCATGATGGTCACGGAGATTGCTGATCCAAAGCCCTCTCAGGTTGTTATCGATGTCTGTGCAGCTCCCGGTGGAAAGAGTCTTCACGCTGCCGAGAGAGTAAAGGAAACAGAAGAAACTGACCACACTGATGATGCAGGAGTTGTTATTTCCAGAGATGTGTCAGATAGGAAATGTGAACTCATCAGGGAAAATGCTGAGCGTATGGGCATGACAAATGTGAAAGTAGAAGTTCACGATGCCAGGATACACGACAGCAGCCTCGAGAATAAAGCAGATATATTATATTTAGATTTACCCTGTTCAGGTCTTGGGATAATCGGAAGAAAGAACGATATAAAATATAACGTAACAAAACAAAGCCTTACGGATGTTTCAAAGCTTCAGTGGGAAATCATTAAGACTGCCTGGGACTATGTTAAGCCCGGAGGAATCCTGATGTATTCCACCTGTACTGTAAACAGGGAAGAGAACGAAGAGATGTTTAGCAGGATCTGCAGTGAACTTCCTTTTGAGCCCATAAGCTTTAAGGACAAGCTTCCTCCTAAAATGCAGGAGAAAGCTCTTTTGCAGACCGCTGAAAGCGGCTATATTCAGCTGCTTCCAGGCGAATTTGGAACTGACGGATTCTTTATCTCAAAGCTCAGAAGAAAAGCAGAGTAACAAGACAAGAGGAGTAAAGACATGCTTTTTATGATCTTAAAAATGTCAGGTATAACCTTGGCTATCACAATACTTACGGTGCTCCTGTGGATATATCTTCGTGACAAGAAGATAACCTGGCCCATAAGGATCCTTTTGGCTGCGGTTTATGCCGGATGTGCAATACTCTCTACTCATTATGGCGTTGACTACAGCCATATGCTGATAAATGTCAGGGATATGGGCCCTCTTTGCGCAGGACTTTTCTTTGATCCTCTGGCCGGAATAATCGCAGGAGTTATAGGCGGTATAGAGAGATATATTGCAGGTGCTTACTGGGGTATCGGCTCTTATACCAAGGTTGCCTGCAGCGTTTCAACCGGACTCTCGGGCTTTGTTGCAGCCTTCATGAGCATATTTATTTTTAAGAGAAAAAAGCCTTCCGCAACCTATGCGTTTTTCATGGGCGCGGTAATGGAAGTTTTCATATGTATGTTGTGTTCGTTACACACAGAGATGACCTGAAGATGGCCTTTTATGTTGTAAAGGTCTGCGCACCTCCTATGATCATATTCACCGGAATAGGACTTGCGCTTTGTGCCAATGCACTTAAGATTTATGTAGGAGAATGGAAGAACCCGTTTAAGAGACGCAAGGATTCAGAGATTCAGGTAGCTCAGAAATTCCAGCGCTGGCTGTTTCTGGTAAGCGCCATCATCATTGTTGTCAGCTTTGCCTTTTCTTTTGCTGTTCAGACTGCATCAGCCGTTCAGAATACGACTGAGAGGCTTGCAACGGCTTCAGCGGATATTATTGAGACATACAACGAAGTCCGTGAAAAGAACTATAACATTAATGTTCTGCACTCCCATGTCGGAGAGACCGGAGATTTTAATATCATAAGGGAATCGGGTCTTAGTATTACCGGCGGACATAAGGGAGATCATTTGTCAGATCCGGAGCTGGCTGCTTTGCAGACAAACGTTGATAAGGGAATGTACAGAGCAACGGCGTATGGGGTGGATTCGTTCTGCAGAGCGGATACACTTGCAAACGGCGAGATACTTCTGGTCAGCCTTCCTTCTGAAGAGGTATACGACGACAGAGATGCAGCATCTTATGAGACAGCTCTTGCTGACATCATTTTGTTTACGGTCATATATGTCCTTATATCAATGCTTGTTCAGGAAATAGTTGTTAATAACCTGGATCTTGTCAATGAGTCACTCAACAAGATCACCAACGGAGATCTCAATGAGACAGTAGATGTCTATAACTCATCAGAGTTTGCATCACTTTCAGATGACATCAACCAGACCGTTAATGTTTTGAAGGGCTATATTGATGCTGCGGAAAAGCGCATAGCCCAGGAGCTGGAATTTGCGAAATCCATTCAGGAATCAGCTCTTCCTCAGAATTTCCATATTCCGAGAAAAGATGTTGAGATATTTGCCACCATGGATCCGGCAAAAGAGGTCGGTGGAGACTTCTACGATTTCTTCTTTATTGATGCTGATAACATGGCACTGGTCATTGCCGATGTATCAGGAAAAGGTATTCCTGCATCCCTGTTCATGATGAGGAGTAAGGCTGCCATCAGAAGTACTGCAGTTCAGGGTTCAAACCCTTCCGATATCCTCGAGAAGGTTAATGAGGTTCTTTGTGAAGGTAATGATGCGGATATGTTCGTTACGGTCTGGATCGGAATCATGAATCTTAAGACCGGAGTCATGAGATGTTCAAATGCCGGACATGAGTATCCTATAATCAGGCATAAGGACGGGGACTATGAGCTGCTTAAGGATAAGCACTTCCTGGCGCTTGCAACCATAGAGGGAATTAAGTTCAAGGATTATGAGATTGATCTTAAGTACGGAGATGAGATCTTTGTTTACACCGATGGTATTCCTGAGGCTATAGATAAAGACATTAAGCAGTATGGCACAGAAAGACTTCTGTCTGCCCTTAATGCAAACAAGGATATTCCTCTGGACAGACTTCTTCCGAGAGTAAGAAATGATCTTGCTCAGTTTGTCGGAGAGGCCGATCAGTTTGATGATGTCACCATGCTTGGCTTTAAGTATAAAGACCCGGTGGCGTAAATTTAGTTTACAGGAGATATAGATGTACGATTTAAAAAGAGATATTAAGTCTCTGAATCTTGATGAGCTTACAGCGGTTATCAAGGATTTGGGAGAGCCGGCTTTTAGGGCTAAGCAGCTCTATCAGTGGATGCATGTGAAGATGGCAAGAAGCTATGACGAGATGACCAACATTCCGGCAGCGCTAAAAAACAAGCTTCTTGAAAACTTCGATTATACATCACTTAAGCAGGTTGATCTCCAGGAGTCTAAACTCGACGACACTAAGAAGTTCTTATTTGCACTCTCCGATGGCAATGTCATCGAGAGTGTTTTCATGAAGTATAAATTCGGAGTCAGCGTATGTATCTCATCTCAGGTTGGATGCAGGATGGGATGCAAGTTCTGCGCCTCGACAATTGACGGAGTAGTGAGAGGTCTTTTACCATCGGAGATGCTGGACCAGATATATGCTATATCCAGGATTACAGGGGAGAAGGTTGCCAGAGTAGTAGTCATGGGTAGCGGAGAGCCACTTGATAACTACGACAACGTAGTGAAATTCGTAAGGCTCCTAAGTGATCCTGACGGTCACAACCTGGGACAGAGGAACCTTACCATATCCACCTGCGGAATCGTCCCCAACATATATAAGCTTGCAGACGAAGATTTTGCTATTAACCTGGCTCTCTCCCTTCATGCATCTAACGATGAGAAGAGAAAAGAGCTTATGCCCATAGCCAACAAGTACACAATCAAGGAAGTACTTGATGCCTGCAAGGCATACTTTGACAAGACGGGAAGACAGCTCACCTTTGAGTATTCCCTTGTAAGTGGCGTAAATGATACAGACAAAGACGCAGCAGAATTATCTGATTTGCTCAAAGGTCTTAACGCTGTTGTGAACCTGATTCCTGTTAACCCCATCAAGGAGAGAACCTTTAAACCCACTGACCGCAAGGGCGCTGAGCAGTTCAAAAATAAGCTTGAAAAAAACCATATAAATGCTACTATTAGAAGAGAAATGGGCAGGGACATAGACGGAGCCTGTGGACAGTTGCGCAGGCGCCATTTGGAAGAGAAATAGTACCACCTGCTTTTTTTCCATGAATAAATGTACTCTTAGGAGGCAGTTTTGCTTAAGACTTTTTCCATTACGGATATAGGAAAAAAGAGAAAACTAAATCAGGATTATGTCTTTTCCTCAGACACCAGGATAGGTAATCTCTCCAACGTCTTTATTGTTGCTGACGGAATGGGAGGTCACAATGCAGGTGACTATGCATCGAGATTTACCGTTGATACCATGGTGGAGGAAATCGAGAGGTCTTTTGAACAGAGCCCTGTGAAGATATTGGAGAATGCTATCAAGATAGCCAACAGGAAGCTTCGAGAGAAGGCAGCAGAGGATCCCAGCCTCTTTGGAATGGGTACAACAGTTGTTGCAGCCACTGTGCTGGGAAGATTTTTGCAGGTAGCAAATGTCGGAGACTCAAGGCTCTATGTCATCAATGACAAGATCACACAGATTACCAGAGACCATTCTCTTGTGGAAGAGATGGTTCGCATGGGCGGAATTGACAGAGAAACTGCAAGGACTCACCTTGATAAGAATATAATTACCAGGGCTATCGGTGCCACTGAAACAGTAGACATCGACTTTTTTAATGTGGAATTAAATCGTGGGGACATTGTGCTCATGTGCTCTGACGGACTTACAAACATGCTTGAGGATGAAGAAATCCGCATGATAGTAAGCGGGCAGAGAGATATTATTGAAAAGGCGCAAAAATTAGTTGAACAGGCCAACAACAACGGAGGCAAGGACAACATAGCTGTTATTTTGATTGAGCCTTACGCAGATGAGCATGGGCACACCGGAGGAATAGATGGTTAAGATTGGAATGGTGATCGGGGATCGCTATGAGGTGCTTGAAAAGATCGGCACCGGCGGAATGTCCGACGTTTACAAAGCAAAAGATCATAAGCTTAATAGACTTGTAGCTGTTAAAGTGCTCAAGCAGGAGTTTTCAGAGAATGAGAACTTCGTATCCAAGTTCAGGGTAGAAGC
Source organism: Butyrivibrio sp. VCB2001 (assembly GCF_000423965.1). Lineage (NCBI taxonomy): Bacteria > Bacillati > Bacillota > Clostridia > Lachnospirales > Lachnospiraceae > Butyrivibrio > Butyrivibrio sp. VCB2001. The sequence continues at coordinate 104,785 of NZ_AUIZ01000007.1, forward strand.
GCAGTCAACAGCAGGTCTCTTACACCCAAATACTGTTAATGTATATGACGTAGGAGACGAGGACGGCATCAACTACATAGTAATGGAGCTTGTTGATGGTATCACTCTCAAGAAATACATTGAGAAGAAGTCAAGGCTCTCCGTCAAGGAGGCAGTCAGCATAGCAATCCAGGTGGCTATGGGACTTGAGGCTGCTCACAACAACGGTATCATACACAGAGATATTAAGCCGCAGAATATCATGATCTCAAGGGACGGTAAGGTTAAGGTAACAGACTTTGGTATCGCCAAGGCTGCCACCAGTAACACCATTACCTCCAATGTTATGGGATCGGTTCACTATACATCTCCTGAGCAGGCAAGAGGCGGATACAGCGATGCCAAGAGTGATATCTACTCACTTGGTATCACGCTCTTTGAGATGCTCACAGGAAGAGTTCCTTTCAACGGTGACACAACCGTTGCAATTGCGATCAAGCATATTCAGGAGGAGCTTCCAAGCCCTGCTGAGTTCAATGATGAGATACCTATAAGTGTAGAGAAGATTGTTCTTAAGTGTTGCCAGAAGAGCCCTGACAGACGTTATCAGAATGCTCAGGAGCTTATAGCTGACCTTAAGAGATCACTTATCACTCCCGACAAGGACTTCGTTTCACTTGTGGATCCCGATGAAGAGGGCGCTACAAGGGTTGCTTCCGAGGAAGAGGAAGAGATACTTCACAGCGGAACTGGTAAGCTCTCTGATACAGAGCAGATGAGGCTTAAGTCCGATGTGATGGGTGATTACGACAGAGACGATCACTACGACGATTACGATAAAAAGAGACCTAAGAGAAGAACTTATGACGATGATGACGATTTCTACGGCTATCCAAAGTCATCAAACAGACGAAGAACGGGTTCAGGCTCCGGCTCTAATTCCACACAGTCCAAGGTTGAGAAGATGACCATTGTAATGGCGATCATTTCAGCTGCTCTTGTAGGATTTATAGTACTTCTCCTTCTTGGAAGAAGCCTTGGAATATTCGGTGGATCGCAGGAGCCTACAGAAGGCGCAAGCACAGAGCTTTCAAGCACTGAATCAGCTTCTGATGCATCGGACGGGATTGAGGTTCCGGACGTTGTAGGTAAGACAATGGCTGAGGCAGTTTCGATCCTTCACGACGACAAGGGGTTTGATGTTGAGAAGGCAGCAGATTCAGCAAATACTGCAGCCAAGGACACAGTTGTTTCCATGAATCCTTCATCAGGAAGCAAGGTAAAGAGCGGATCCAAGGTTACGATCTACATAAGTGACGGATCAAATTACAACTCTCAGGCAGCAGCTGCTACAACTGAGGTTTCAACTGCCAAGTCAGAGGGACAGGTTACAGTGCCCAACATCATCGGCATGACATCTGAAGATGCTGTTATCACTTTGGTAGAAGCAGGCCTTGAAGCGGGTAAGGTTGTAGAGACCACCAATGAGGATTCCAACCTTACAGGTCTTATCTGCGCTCAGAGCATCGCACCTCAGACATCTGTTTCACAGGGCACGGTTATCAACATGGAGCTTTCAACAGGTCCTGCCAAGGTAACTTACAGCTACAATGCAGAGATATCAGCTCCCACTGAGGGAGAGAATTTTACATACGGAATTCCTGTAAAGGTGACACTGGTCACATCAGACGGAACAACGCTGCTTAGCACCACAACCACTGATTTCCCGGTACAGGGTACTTACAAGGGAATTACAGCTCCTACAGGTACCATCACCTTTGTTTACACAGCAACTACTCCAACCTCCACCAATCCTGAGACAGGTGAGACCACAGGTGGACAGAGCCAGGAGTACACGGTAACCAGAGCGGTTACTTTCACGCAGGAGAACTAACCCTTATGCGAGGTAGAATTCTTAAGGGCATCGCCGGGTTTTACTATGTGGAGACAACAGATCTTAAGGTCTATGAATGCAAGGCCAAGGGAATCTTTAGAAAGTCCGGAATAAAACCCATAGTCGGCGATAATGTAGAGATCGAAATAATTGATGAAGATAACAGGCAGGGGAATCTAACCGATATCCTGCCTAGAAAAAACTGTCTATACAGACCGCCTGTTGCAAATGTTGACCAGGCGGTTATTTTGTTCGCTATTGTCAAGCCTGATCCCAATTACAATCTGTTAGACCGCTTTCTTATCATGATGAGGCAGCAGAATCTCCCTGTTATCATCTGCTTTAACAAGCAGGATATAGCAACTGCTGAGGAGCAGAAAGAGCTCCATGATGCCTATGAGAAATGCGGCTATAAGGTCTTGTTTGTCAGTGTTAAAGAAGAGCGCGGCCTTGATGAACTAAAGGCACTTCTTAAGGGTAAGACCTCCACTCTTGCAGGCCCCAGCGGCGTTGGCAAGTCATCTCTTTTAAACAAGCTGGTTCCCGATGCGGATATGCAGATCGGCGAGCTGAGCAGAAAGATTGACAGAGGCAAGAACACTACAAGGCATTCAGAGCTCTTTTACGTAAAAGAGCTTTCTGAGGGCGACGAGGATACCTTCATAATCGACACTCCCGGCTTTACATCATTAGAGCTGCGTGATGTCACTGCGGATGAACTTATGGGATATTACCCTGAGTTTGAGGAGTTTGAGCCTTCCTGCAGGTTTGGTGGCTGCTCTCACATAGCAGAGCCCGACTGCGGCGTAAAGGCTGCACTGGAAGCCGGTGAACTCTCAAACGTCAGATATGACAATTACAGGATAATCTACAAGGACTTAAAGAACGCCCGTCCTGACTATTCAAAAAAGAAGAACTCGGAGAAATGATTTTAGAATGAAGATTTATGTAACAAGACACGGCCAGACAGACTACAACAAAAAGAGAATGATGCAGGGAAGAAGCGACATTCCCTTAAATGAAGTCGGCATTGCTCAGGCAACGGCAAGAAGAAAGACGCTGGGAGATATAAAGTTTGATGCAGTATATTCAAGCCCTCTTATAAGGGCGGTCAAGACTGCGCAGATCATCGGAAATGTTTCGGAAGAAGAGATCATAAAGGATGAGCGTATCATCGAGGCAAACTTTGGTAAGTATGAGCTGATGAACTATTACGGAACAGGAATTCCGATGATGCTGTACTGGAGCTTCCCGGAACTGTTTAAGGCTCCGAAGGGCGTTGAGACCATTCAGGAGATGATAGACAGGACAAGCTCTTTTCTTAAGGAGCTGGAACAGAAGGATTACGAGAACGTACTGGTTGCCTGCCACGGAGGAATAATAAGACCCATAAGAGGGTATCTTGAAAATAAAAAGAGCGGAATCATCTGGAGACCAAGGCCCAAGAACTGCGAGATTTTTGTCTATGAATGCATAGACGGCAAACACAGACTGGTAGAGGATATTCAGTAAAGACAAGGAGACTAAAGCATGAACGTATCTGAACTTGTTTCAAAAATGACATTGCAGGAAAAGGCATCACTTCTTTCGGGAGGAGATTTCTGGCATACTCAGGCCATCGACAGGCTTGGCATCAAGGGATATATGATGTGTGACGGACCTAACGGCCTAAGAAAACAGGAAGGTGATCCGGACCATCTTGGCAAGAAAGAGAGTATCAAGACGGTTTGCTATCCTTCTGCAAACACTCTTGCATCAAGCTTTGATGTGGATATGGAGAAAAAGCTCGGAGAAAGACTCGGTGAAGAGTGCATCCGCGAGCACATCAGCATGCTTCTTGGCCCCGGCCTTAACATGAAAAGGAGCCCTGTCTGCGGAAGAAACTTTGAGTATTTCTCAGAGGATCCATACCTTGCAGGTAAGCTCGCTGCTGCATTTGTAAGTGGCGTTCAGTCAAAGGGTGTAGCTGCCTGCCCCAAGCATTTTGCGACGAACAATCAGGAATACAGGAGAATGTCCGGCAATTCAATCGTTGATGAGAGGACACTTCACGAGATATATCTTCAGGCGTTTGAAATCCTGGTAAAAGAGGCTCATCCAAAGTCCATCATGTGTGCCTACAACCAGTTAAACGGAACCTATCTTTCCGAGAACAAATATATGCTCACCGATGTCCTCAGGGATAAATGGGGATTTGACGGCTTTGTTGTAACCGACTGGGGTGCAGGAAAGGGACCGGCCAAAGGTGTACAGGCAGGACTTGACCTTGTTATGCCCGGTGGACACGAGGATCACGAGAAGGCCATAATCGCTGCAGTAGAAGATGGAGACCTGGATGAAGCTCTGGTTGATAAAGCTGTTACTCGCATCCTTAATGTATTTTTCTGGAATGAGGAGAGCGTTCCTGCTGATCCTAAGCCTTCAGATGAGGCTACAAGAGCAGCTGACTACGCTCTGGCAAAAGAGCTTGCGGAGAATAGTGCGGTTCTTTTGAAGAATAACAAGGTACTTCCCCTTAAGGGCGACAAGAAAGTCCTGTTCGTGGGAGAGTTTGCTACAAAGCCCAGATACCAGGGCTCAGGCTCATCACACATAAACAGCATCTGTGTATCAAGTGCTTTGGATGCGGCTAAGAACAAGGGAGTTTCTTTTGCCCGCGGATATGATACAGCAGATGCAAAGAACGATTATGTCCTCAGGGAAGAGGCCATGAAGGCAGCAGAGAATGCTGATGTTATCGTGGTATTTGCAGGACTTCCGGCTTCGTATGAGTCAGAAGGTTTTGACAGAGACGATATCAATCTTCCGCAGGATCAGAACAAGCTCATTGCGGATCTTTCAAACCTTGGCAAGAAGGTAGTGGTTGTTCTTCACAACGGCGGAGCAGTTGCAATGCCTTGGATTGACAGCGTGGATGCTGTGCTTGATATGATGCTGGCCGGTGATGCAGTGGGAGAGGCTACGGTAAGACTGCTCTGGGGAGACGTAAATCCTTCAGGTAAGCTTGCAGAGACATATCCCATCAAGCTTTCAGATAACCCAAGCTTTTTGAACTTCCCGGGAGATCATGGAAATCCTGTATATGCAGAAGGAATCTACATCGGTTACAGATACTATGAGAAGAAGAGAATGTCTGTGCTGTTCCCGTTCGGACACGGCCTTACATACACTGAGTTTGAATACTCAAATATGAAGATAGATAAAGACAGCATAACAGACAATGACACTGTTAATGTCAGCATCGATGTATGGAATGTTGGCAGATACGCCGGCAAGGAAGTAGTTCAGCTCTATGTTTCAGAGAATGATCCAAGGGTATCAAGACCTCACAAGGAGCTTAAGGGCTTTAAGAAGATTGAGCTTAAACCAGGTGAGAGTCAGACGGTAACCTTTGCGCTGGACAAGAGGTCTTTTTCCTACTACAATGACAAGCTCCATGACTTCTATGTTGAGAGCGGAGATTACAGCGTGATGATTGGAGCTTCCTCCAATGACATCAGACACACAGTAAATGTACATGTTGAGGGAACAGTCGAGCTCCCTCACAACTTCACGACCTTTACTCCTATCGAGGATATCCTTGAGAGCAGGAAGGGAAAAGAGGTCCTTGGACCTATGATCGACAAGGTTCTTGCCGAGAACGATAAAGAGGGCGGAAGCGATGAATCCCTTGGTGAAGCAGGCGCCAAGATGTTTGAGAAGATGATCAAAGAGATGCCTGTTCTCAGCCTTGCAAGCTTCGGCATGATGACCGTGGATGATGTTCAGAAATTGCTTGATGAAATAAACCTATGATAAAATCTATATTAGGTTAATATGCGCTGATAATGGAGACATTCTATGGATGAGAGAAGTGTAAAAGACCTTTTGAATCTGGTAAAGAGCGGTGATATATCAGTTGATGATGCACTGCTTAGCCTAAAGGAAGAGCCTTTTGAAGATATGGGGTTTGCAAGGCCTGATTTCCACAGGGGAATTAGGCAGGGTAAGCCTGAGGTCATATATGGCGCGGGCAAGACACCGGAGCAGATCCTTGAAATCTCAAGAGCACTTCTTTCCCACAGCCAGGACAGAGTGCTGATAACCAGAATGTCCGCCGAAGCAGCGAACTACTATCAGAGTAATATAAAAGAGGATGAAGGAAACTTCTTTCTCTATGATGAGATCAGCAAGGTGGGTATAGCCTATAAAGAATCCGGAAAGCCTGAATTCTCAGTTCCGCATGAAGGAAAATCGGAGAGCTATGAAGGCGAGGGCAAGATTGTCATTGCCACCGGAGGAACCAGTGATATTCCCATTGCTGAGGAGGCGGCTCTTACAGCTGAGTTTTTTGGCAATAAAGTCGTAAGGCTCTATGATGTCGGAGTTTCCGGAATACACAGGCTCCTGGCCAAGGAACCCATGGAAGAGATCATGACTGCCCGTGTCATCATAGCCATTGCGGGAATGGAAGGCGCACTGCCAAGCGTGATCGGAGGTTTATCTTCCGTGCCTGTTATTGCAGTTCCCACAAGTGTCGGATACGGAGCTTCTTTCGGAGGTATAGCAGCTCTTTTGTCCATGCTTAATTCATGCGCAAGCGGAGTCAGCGTGGTCAACATAGATAATGGTTTTGGCGCCGGGTATCTCGCAGGCATGATAAACCAAAAATAAATAAGACTGGAGTATTAGACAAAAATGCAAACAACTAAATCAAAGAGAGTACTGTCAATCATTGCACTGGTACTTATCCTTGCAATCATCCTCGGAACAGTGGCAAGCGCGCTTATGGGCTGTGGAGCTGTCGAGAAAAAGGATGATACAACAATCCGCATAGGAGCCATGAAGGGGGCAACCACCATCGGACTTGTTAATCTGGTTGACAAGATCAATAAAGGTGAAGCAGAAGGTAATTATACTTTTGAGATGTATACAGCAGGCTCCGATGTAATGGCAGCCATGGTTGCCGGAGAAGTTGACATTGCCCTGGTACCTGCCAATGTGGCATGCGTAATGAATACCAAGGTAGAGGGCGGCGTATCCGTTATCGATATCAACACATTAGGAGTTTTAAACTGCATATCTGCAGGTGATGAGATCAAATCTGTTTCTGACCTTTCAGGCAAGACTGTATATGCAACAGGTCAGGGAGCAGTTCCCGAATATACAATAAGATATTTGCTTGAGGCAAACGGCGTAACGGACTGCAATCTTGAGTTCAAGTCTGAGCCGACTGAAATTGTTTCAATATTTGCAGAGAATGCCGATGCAGTAGCTATTCTTCCACAGCCTTTTGTAACTGCAGCTCTTGCTCAGAACGAGGCTCTTAAGATCTCTTTTGACCTTAATGATGAGTGGGCTAAGGTTAATTCAGACTGCAAGATTGTAACAGGTGTAACCGTTGCAGCCAACTCCTTCATAAAGGAGCACGGTAGTCTCGTTGAGGCTTTCCTTGCAGCTCACAAAGAGAGTGCTGACAAGGCTCTTTCAGACGTTGATACAACTGCAGCACTTGTAGTTGAGCAGGGCATCATAGCCAAGGAGCCACTTGCCAAGAAGGCTATTCCAAACTGCAACATTACCTGTATTACGGGAAAAGAGATGAAGCAAGCCCTCGAAGGGTATCTCAAGGTTTTATTTGAACAGGATCCCAAGTCTGTAGGTGGAAGTCTTCCCGGCGATGAGTTTTATTACGGGGTATGATTGGGAGAAAAAACCTGGTGAAAAAAGTTTTGCGTAAGGTCATTCCGGTGATTGCCTGGCTTTTAATCTGGCAGCTGGTGGCTTTTATAATCCACAATAAAATACTTTTGGCAGGACCTTTGGAGACGCTAAAAGTGCTGATAAGCCTGTCACAGACTTCTGACTTCTGGGAGTCGATAGCAGAGAGCAGCACAAGGATCCTTCTTGGATTTTTCATCGGCTCAGTTTTGGGAATAGCAGCAGCTTATCTGGCGTATACAAACGAAGTGGCAAGGGACTTTTTAAAGCCCTTTGTTGTAACGCTTAAGTCAGTTCCTGTAGCCAGCTTTGTAATCCTTCTTCTGATATGGTTTGGAAGCAGGAATATCTCAGTGATAATATGTGCAATGGTGGTCTTTCCAATCCTGTATCTGAGCACTCTCGAAGGGTTCCTGAGCACTGACGTCAAAATGCTGGAGATGGCACAGGTTTTCAGAATGCCGAGACTAAGGACAGTGAGATATATCTTTTTGCCGCAGCTAAAGCCATTTTTCCAGAGTGCCTTTAAACTGGCGATCGGAATGAGCTTTAAGAGCGGAATTGCAGCGGAGGTAATCGGACAGCCCCTTCACACCATGGGGAACGGTCTGTATCTCGCCAAGGTATATCTTGAGACCGGAGAACTTTTTGCCTGGACAATAGTGATCGTCCTGATCTCTTTTATCTGTGAAAAGATACTTGCCCTGGCTATCGGGAGAGCAAAATGACAATTGAAGTAAAGGATGTAAAGAAGTCATACGACGGCAGGACCGTACTTGATAACTTTAATCTGAATATAGAAGAAGAACACAGCTACATAATAACCGGGCCTTCGGGCTGCGGAAAGACAACGCTCCTTAGGCTGATCCTGGGACTGGAGAAACCTGATGAGGGGACGGTCAAGCTCCTTGGCGATTACAAATACCCCTATATAAATTCGGGAACGGTATTTCAGGAGGATCGCCTGTGCGAGGACGCAGACGCAGTCACCAACGTGACCATGGTCAGCAGAAAGGTCTTTAAGGAGACGGTGACGCAGGAGCTACTGCAGCTCCTTCCGGAGGAAGCAATCCATAAACCGGTAAAAGAGCTGTCGGGAGGCCAGAGAAGACGAGTGGCAATCGTCAGAGCCTGCGCTATTCCCAGTGATATTTTAATAATGGATGAACCTTTTACGGGACTTGATGATGAGTCCAGAGAAAAGTGCATCGAATATATAAGGCATAAACAGGGGTCCGGGGCACTGGTACTTACAACACATGACACCAGAGGACTTGAATTTGGCAGAGTAATTCAAATGGTATGAAAAGGAGATTTTTATGGTAACAAATGATGCGAGTATGAACAGCTTCAAGCACAAGATCATGGAGGAAGTGTGCAGACTTGAGTGGAATGGTGAAAACGATCAGGAGCACATTGAGCAGCTTGTTCTTAAGATGATACCGGGACCTAAGCCCGAGTATCGCTGCTGCGTTTATAAGGAGAGGGAGATCGTAAGGCAGAGGATCAATCTGGCAAATGCCAAGGCTCCCAGCTACAATCCTGATTCCGAGAACATAGTACAGGTTATTGATCCTGCTTGTGACGAGTGTCCGATTGCTGCTTATTCGGTAACTGATAACTGCAGATTCTGTATGGGTAAGGCATGTATCAGTTCCTGTAAGTTCGGGGCAATAACACCCGGTGATACTCACATGCATATTGATCCTGCAAAATGTAAAGAGTGCGGAATGTGCGCAAATGCGTGTCCTTATAATGCCATCGTACATCTTGAAAGACCTTGTAAGAAGGCTTGTCCTGTTGGCGCTATCACCTACGACGAGTATGGCTACTGCAAGATCGATGAGGATAAGTGCATACAGTGTGGACATTGTATCCACAGCTGTCCTTTCGCAGCTATCGGAAGTAAGACCTTCCTGGTTGATATCATAAAAGAGATCAAGGCAGGCAAGGAAGTTATCGCTATGTGCGCACCTGCAACCGAGGGACAGTTTGGTGAGGAGATCACCATGGGCTCCATCAGAGAAGGCCTTAAGAAGATCGGATTTGCTGATATGGTAGAGGTAGGTCTTGGCGGTGATATGACTGCTGCTTACGAGTCAGCCGAGTGGTCAGAGGCATACAAAGAGGGCAGAAAGATGACAACTTCCTGCTGTCCTGCTTTCATCAACATGTTAAAGAAGCATTTCCCTGAGCAGTACAAGGAGAACATGTCATCAACAGTATCTCCCATGTGCGCTATTTCAAGATACTTAAAGGCTACAAGACCCGGATGTGTTACCGTATTTATCGGACCATGCATTGCCAAGAAGTCTGAGGCTCAGGATAAGTCAGTTCCGGATAATGCAGATTACGTTGTAACCTACGGCGAACTCAGAGCGTTAATGAGATCAAAGGATACCAAGTTTGAGCCCGTTCCCGAGAACTATCAGGAGTCTTCAATCTGGGGTAAGAGATTTGCAGCCAGCGGCGGAGTTGCAAACGCAGTTATCGAGTGTATGCACGAGAGAGGCGAAGATACTGAAGGTATCAAGCTTCACAGAGCAGCCGGCGGAGCTGAGTGTAAAAAGGCACTTACTCTGCTTAAGGTTGGCAAGCTCCCTGAGGACTTCATCGAGGGTATGGTTTGTCCCGGAGGCTGCGTAGGCGGTCCTTCAAGACACAAGAATATCAGCGATATCAATAAGCCAAGAGAAGCACTTCTTGCGAAGGCGGATGACAGAAAAGTTCTTGAGAACCTTAAGAATTATCCAATGGACAAGTTTTCAATGCACAGAGATGGTCATATGTAATACACAAGAGGGCGCCATATATGGAAATTGATGGATTGTTCAAACGACCCAAAAATCCGAGACAGGTCAAGAAATGGATCATAACTGCGCTGATGGTTTTGGTCACTGCGTTCTACATCATTAAGTACAATGAGAAGGTATTTTATGTTGAGAATTCAGGCTTCTTAACTGCGGGGCTTTCGTATGCCATCAGATACATCCCACTGGTTATTATTACCGCCGTTGGCGGTAATATACCGGGGGTCATATGCGTCCTTTTAGTTTTCCTTCACAGATCTTATGCCAGCAGTTCTTTTTCCTATATGACATTTATTTACCTTCTTGTTGTTTGTGTAGTTGATATACTGGCGAGAAAAAGATTCTTTGGTAAGTGGCAAAAAGTTCTTTTAGCATCGGTGTTCCTGCAGATTTTGGCAGGCAATTTCTGGGGCATTATCCTCATATTTTTGAGCAATGAGGGAGTGGCTGCCTTAAGTCTTAAGCAGCAACTGTTTTTCTTTCTTAATGAGATGCCCGGAAGTCTTTTGGCATGCTTTATTGTCTTTTTTATCTTTAAAAAACTTCCGGACAGAATCAAAATTCTTTTTGGTAACGGTAAGTACTATGTGGATCCTTCTGTTTTATCCGAGGATGACAGATATACCGTTGAGGGCAGATCCAGGATCGGTCTTATCGTTATGAATATCATTATATTTGAAGCTTTGCTCATCGGCATTGCGGCAGAGCTGGCTTCAAACACAATTCTTCCCATAATAAAATACGAGGACGATGCGCATCCTTTTGTCAGTGAGGTTTCGCTTGCGGAGTTAGGCAGTGCCAACAGAATAGAGGCAGTTGTCAGCAGGCAGATGGAAAGAGAGTTCAGATCGGAGAGAGATGTCTTTGCAGAGCAGGTCAGCGGACAGCGAAAGTTCGATTACAGATTCAGTGTTCAGCTGGCTATGCTTATTTCCGTTGTTGTAATTCCCCTGGCTACCTTTTTAAACAGATATGCCCAGTGGAGAATTGCAAAACCCATAAGAAGGCTGTCCAAGGCCATGTCAAATATCTACAATTCAAATGATAGCGATCTGAATGAGGCCGTTGCCGGAATCCATAATCTTGAAGTTACAACCAAGGACGAAATAGAGGATCTTTATCACACCGCCGACCTTACGGTGTACAGGCTTGTGGAATACATTGAACTTGTAAAGACAAGGCAGAATATCGAGGATCAGCTTCAGATAGCAAAGTCTGCAAGCGAAGCCAAATCAAGGTTCTTATCAAGTGTATCCCATGAGATCAGAACCCCTATCAATGCTGTTCTTGGCTTTGATGAGATGATCCTTCGTGAATCGACGGATGAGAATATACTGGGCTATGCCAGGGATATCCAGGGGTCCGGCAAAACTCTTTTGGCACTTATCAATGATATCCTTGACTTTTCCAAGATCGAGGCCGGCAAGATGGAGATCATACCTGTGGAGTATGAGCTTTCATCCTTACTAAATGACGTTTATAACATGTCGGATGTAAGGGCCAAGGAAAAGAATCTTGAGCTGAATATCCACGTAAATGAGAATATTCCTCATATTCTTTTTGGCGACGAGATAAGGATAAAACAATGTATCATCAACATTGTCACAAATGCTGTTAAATACACTGAAGTCGGATCGGTACTGATAGATGTTGACTATGAGGAGGTCGAGCCGGAGAATCCTGAATTTAATGACGTAGAAGATATCCTCCTTAAGGTCAGAGTTCGCGATACCGGAATTGGCATAAAAGATGAGGATATGGGTAAACTCACTTCTGCATTTGAGAGAATTGATACCAGAAAGAACAGGACAATTGAGGGCAGCGGCCTTGGAATAAACATTGTCGTGAGCCTTCTGGAAATGATGAATTCAAAGCTTGAAGTTGCCAGTAAATACGGTGAGGGCAGCGAATTCTCTTTTGCAATAAAACAGCGCGTAGTGGAATGGGAACCTGTAGGTGACTTTGCAAAGAGAGCCGGAGATGCTTCAAAAGAGGCAGGACGATATCAGGAGAGCTTCCATGCTGAAAATGCAAGGATACTTGTGGTTGATGATACCAGAACGAACCTTACGGTAATAAAAGGTCTTTTGAAGCAGACGCTGATGCAGGTAGATACGGCAACCAGTGGAATGGAGGCGTTGGAACTCGTTCGGCAGAATAAATACAATGTTATTTTCCTTGATCACAGAATGCCTGAAATGGACGGAATTCAGACCTTCCATGCAATGGGCGAGATGGAGGACAATCTGAACAAGGATACACCTGTGGTGGCGCTTACGGCCAATGCTATTTCGGGATCAAGAGAAATGTACTTGAGCGAAGGCTTTGCAAATTATATGTCTAAGCCTGTCGATCCTGCCAAGCTCGAGGAGATGATCTTAAATTATCTGCCAAAAGACCTGGTTACAATGTCTACGGATAAGGAATTTGAGGCAGCAGATGCAGAGATAGATGAAGAAGATAAAGGCGCTTTCCAGGATCTTTTAAAGATCACCGGTATTGATATCAATGCAGCCATTGAAAGGTGCGGTTCTGCGGCTCTTGCCAAAGATGTAATGAAGGATTTCTGGCTGGCCATCGACGAGAGAGCAGGTGCTATTGAGAGGTACTTTACGGAAAAAGACATAAAGAACTATACCATTTATGTTCATGGATTAAAGAGTTCTGCAAGAGCCATCGGTGCGCTTGACCTTTCAGAGAAAGCTGAATATCTGGAGAGTTGCGGAAACAGTGAGAATCTTGATGAAATAAATGCTCTGACGCCGGAACTTCTTTCTTTGTACAGAAGCTATATAAAAAGATTTGAACCTCTTTTTGTGGAGGATGATGAGCAAAAGCCGGAAATTGGCATAGAAGACCTTGAGGGAGCCTTTGCTTCAATAAAAGAATTTGTATCGGCTTCATATTTCGACAGTGCGGACGATATCATGCAAATGCTTGATGGATACGCTATTCCGGAGGATTATAAGGACAAGTATCACGATGTAAAAAGACTTCTGGCAGCAGTTGACAGAGATGGACTTTTAAATATATTGTAGAGTAAATATAAGTGAGAGGCACTTGATGATGGATAAGAGAGTACTGCTTATAGGAACAGTAAAGAGCTTCATGGTTAATGCTATCATGGTTGGACTTGAGAAAGAGGACTTCCAGGTAGACTTTGTATTGCCTGATGACAAGGTTATTGCGGCAATGGAAGATAAACCTAAGGTATATATTCTCTATCTGGGCGACTTTAGAGTTGAGAAGGCCGAGTTTTTAAATTACCTCAATGTGGCAATAGATTCCGACCGTTTCATGCTCTATCTCATTGGCAATCAGGAGGAGCTTCAGTTTGCATCATCCATCATTCCAAAGGAGAAGATTCAGGAGACTTACCAAAGGCCTCTTGACGTCAAGCTTCTTGCTCAGAATCTGAATGTAGTATTTGACTACAGCGCTCTTGATGAGAGCCAGAGGAAAAAAGTCCTCATCGTCGATGACGACGGCGCTATGCTTAGAATGATGAAGACATGGCTCTCTGTTAAGTATCACGTTTATATGGCAACTTCAGGTAAGATTGCACTTTCCTTCCTTGCGCAGACTCCGGTGGATCTGGTCCTTTTAGACTATGAGATGCCCGTCATGAACGGCCCGGAGGTTTTAAAGTCGATAAGAGAGATGCCCGCTATCAAGGATACCCCGGTTATCTTCCTTACAGCCAAGGATGACAAGGAAAGCGTAATGAAAGTTATAAGCCTTAAGCCTGCCAAATATCTTTTAAAATCCATGCCGAAAGATAAGCTCATCAGCTCAATCGATGACTTCTTTACAGTCCTGGAAAACAGGCAAAAATATAATTAAGGGAAAAGGTAAATTTTCATGGTCTCCAAACTTATTGACAAGATTCAAAAGACAAACGCCCCGATTGTGGTGGGGCTGGATCCAAAACTCGATTTTATCCCCGACAGGATAAAGGACAAATGCTTTGAAGAAAAAGGGAAAAATCTTGAAGGCGCAGCAGAAGCCTTCTGGCAGTATAATAAGGAGATCGTAGACAATATTTATGATATTGTTCCGGCAGTCAAGCCCCAGATAGCCATGTACGAGGAACTGGGAATTCCGGGACTTATAACCTACAAGAAAACCGTTGATTACTGCAAGGAAAAGGGACTTGTGGTAATTGCGGATGTAAAGAGAGGAGACATCGGTTCAACCTCACTTTCATACGCACAGGCACATCTGGGAGGAGTAAAAATCGGGGATTCTACCTTCAGTGGCTTTGATGCAGATTTCGCCACAGTAAACCCCTATCTTGGAACAGACGGCGTTAAGCCTTTTATAGATGTATGCAACACTGCGGACAAGGGAATCTTTGTGCTGGTCAAGACTTCCAATCCATCCAGCGGAGAATTCCAGGACAGACTTATAGATGGAAGACCACTCTATGAGATAGTCGGCGAACAGGTTGAGAAGTGGGGCCTTGAGTCCATGGACGGCTCCTACAGCAACGTCGGCGCAGTGGTTGGTGCTACATACCCCGAAATGGGCAAGATACTAAGAGACATTATGCCACATGCCTATATTCTGGTTCCCGGCTATGGTGCACAGGGCGGTAAGGGAAAAGACCTTGTTCATTTCTTTAACAAGGACGGACTTGGAGCAATCGTTAACTCCTCAAGAGGTATAATCGCCGCTTGGAAGAGCGATTCTTACAAAGAGTTCTCTGACGGAAGAGTTGGAGAAGCTGCAAGAGCAGCTGCTCTTGATATGAAAAAAGACATTGAAGACGCATTACAAAGGAGAGTATAGTTATGGAGAGGTACAAGGAAGAATTTATCGAGTTTATGGTGGACAGCAATGTCCTTAAGTTTGGGGATTTTACACTTAAGAGCGGAAGAAAGTCACCATTTTTCATGAATGCCGGAGCATATGTAACAGGCGCTCAGCTTCGTAAGCTTGGCGAGTACTATGCAAGAGCAATCCATGACACCTATGGTCTTGAGTTTGATGTACTGTTCGGACCTGCATATAAGGGAATTCCTCTTGCTGTAGCTACAAGTGTTGCTATCAGCGAGCTCTACGGAAGAGAGATCAGATACTGTTCTAACAGAAAAGAGATCAAGGACCACGGCGATAAGGGTATCCTTCTTGGATCAAAACTTCGTGACGGCGACAGAGTCCTGATCATCGAGGATGTTACAACATCAGGTAAGTCCATCGAAGAGACAGTTCCCATCATCCAGGCTCAGGCTGACTGTGATATAGTTGGTCTTATGGTTTCCTTAAACAGACAGGAAAAGGGACAGGACTCAGACATGAGTGCTCTTGATGAGATCAAGGAAAGATATGGTTTTGGCGCTCATGCCATTGTTAACATGTCCGATGTTGTTGAATATCTCTACAACAGACCGATTGATGGAGAAGTTCTTTTAACAAAAGACATTAAGAAACAGATTGATGAATACTACGCTGAATACGGCGCTAAATAATCAGGAGGCTTTTTATGGACGAGCATGTATACAAGGTTTTGGGAGGATCAGGGGCTCTTAATATTGCCTTTGGAATTATCTCAATCACAGTAGGACTTGCAACAGGAGTTCTTCTTATCATCAGTGGAGCCAAGCTCCTTGGATCAAGAAAGAAGATCATTTTCTGATATGAAAAAGTTTAAGTTTCGCATCAAAAAATTTGAACCGGTCAGAGACCGTTATATGTTTACCGATAACAGACATCCCGAGAAGGGCGTAATGTCCGCAATCTTGGGATGTATATCGGTTACAGCGCTGGCTTTTGCCGTTGTATTTACATACAGGGACGGAGGCCAGGCGCAGATCAGATACGCCGCAGCGGCTTTAGTTGCGGCCATTTTTTCTGTTGTGGGAATTGTACTCGGAATAATGTCAAGATTTGAACGAGATATCTTTAAACTGTTTCCCAATCTGGGAATCATACTGAATCTGATATCAATCATATTTGTTGTTTTTTTGTTAATTTTGAGCTTTTTGTAGTGCACAATATTTAGT
This sequence comes from Butyrivibrio sp. VCB2001, assembly GCF_000423965.1. Lineage (NCBI taxonomy): Bacteria > Bacillati > Bacillota > Clostridia > Lachnospirales > Lachnospiraceae > Butyrivibrio > Butyrivibrio sp. VCB2001. Next base: position 121,173 of record NZ_AUIZ01000007.1, read on the forward strand.
ATTATGGTATGATACGTGTGACTAGATATAGGAGGATACAATGCCAAAAGTAGGAATTGTAATGGGCAGTGATTCAGATATGCCCGTAATGAGTAAGGCAGCAGAGGTTCTTGATAAACTTGGTGTTTCTTATGAGATGCGCATTATTTCAGCGCACAGAGAGCCTGATGAGTTCTTTGAGTATGCAAAGACCGCTGAGGAAAAGGGCTTTAAAGTTATCATTGCAGGAGCAGGCATGGCAGCTCATCTGCCGGGTATGTGCGCTGCAATTTTTCCGATGCCTGTTATCGGAATACCTATGCACACCACTTCCCTTGGAGGAAGAGATTCTTTGTACAGCATAGTTCAGATGCCTTCGGGTATTCCTGTTGCAACCGTTGCCATTAACGGCGGAGCAAATGCAGGACTGCTTGCTGCTAAGATTCTGGCAACATCTGATGATGAGCTTTTGGGCAGGCTTAAAGACTACTCAGCTTCCTTAAAGGATGCGGTAGTTGAGAAGGACAAGAGACTGCAGGAAGTCGGATACAAAAATTATTAATTTGAATATGAGGAGTGAATGATGGCACTGGATTACAAATCAGCTGGAGTAGACATTGAAGCGGGCTACAAGTCCGTTGAACTTATCAAGGATTATGTTAAACAGACAAACAGGCCCGAGGTTTTAGGCGGACTTGGAGGATTTTCAGGAGCCTTTTCCATGGCTGCTATAAAGGACATGGAGGATCCGGTTCTTTTATCCGGAACAGACGGTGTCGGCACCAAGATCAAGCTGGCATTTCTTTTGGACAAACATGACACTATCGGAATTGATGCCGTAGCAATGTGTGTAAACGATGTTGCCTGCGCCGGCGGCGAGCCATTATTCTTCCTTGACTATATTGCCTGCGGAAGAAACATTCCGGAGAAGATAGCTGCGATCGTTAAGGGCGTTGCTGAGGGCTGCAAGCAGTCTGAGTGTGCACTTATCGGTGGCGAGACAGCTGAGCATCCGGGACTTATGCCGGAGGATGAGTACGACGTAGCAGGATTTACTGTAGGCGTTGTAGACAGAAAAGACATGATCGACGGCAGCACCATCAAGGCCGGAGATGTACTTATCGGCGTTGCAAGCAGCGGCGTTCACTCAAACGGATTTTCACTGGTCCGCAAGGTCTTTGACATGACAAAAGAAAACCTTGAGACCTACGTGGATGAACTTGGACAGACACTTGGCGAGTGCCTTCTTACACCCACAAGAATATATGTAAAGATGATGAAGTCCCTTAAGACTTCAGGCATTAAGGTTAAGGGCTGCTCACATATCACAGGCGGCGGATTCTATGAGAATATTCCGAGAATGCTTCCCGATGGTATCAAGGCAGTTGTTAAAAAGGACAGTTACGATATCCCGCCTATCTTCTCACTTATGCAGAAGAAGGGCGGAATCGATGAGAAGATGATGTACAACACTTTCAACATGGGACTTGGAATGGTCCTTGCTGTTGATAAGAATGACGCAGAGGCTGCTCTGAAGGCTATTGAAGCTTCCGGAGAGAAGGCATGGATCGTAGGCTCCTGTGAGAGCGGCGATAAGTGCGCAGAGCTGGTTTAAGAGGAAGAAGCTGATGAAAATTGCAGTTCTGGTGTCTGGGGGCGGTACTAATCTTCAGGCTATTATCGATGCTATAGAGAATAAAACCATAACCAATACTGAGATTTGTCTTGTATACAGCAACAACCCAAATGCTTATGCCCTTGAGAGAGCTAAGAAGGCAGGGATAAAAAGTGTATGCAAGAGCCCTAAGGAATTCGAAAACAGAGAGGACTTTAACAAAGCTCTTTTACAGATTCTGAAAGATGCTTCTCCTGACCTGATAGTACTGGCAGGATGCCTTGTTGTAATTCCGGATATTGTTGTCAAGGAATTTGAGGGAAGGATCATAAACATTCATCCTTCACTGATACCATCCTTCTGCGGAACAGGCTACTATGGCCTTAAGGTTCATGAGAAGGCTTTGGAGAGAGGCGTAAGAGTATCGGGAGCAACGGTTCACTTTGTGGATGAAGGTACAGATACAGGACCAATCATTTTGCAGAAGCCTGTCATGATCAGACAGGACGATACGCCGGAGGTTCTTCAGAAGCGCATCATGGAACAGGCTGAGTGGAAGATACTTCCCATGGCGATTGATCTGATCGCCAATAACAAAGTTCAGATCAGGGGAAACAAAGTATTTATTGAAGGGTATGAAGAGGAGACAGTTTTCTGATGAAAGTTTTGATTGTTGGCGGAGGTGGACGTGAACATGCAATTGCCGAGGCGGTTTCAAGATCGGCCAAGGTGGACAAGATCTACTGCGCACCGGGTAACGGCGGAATAGCAGAGCTTGCAGAGTGTGTGCCCATCACTCCAATGGAATTTGATAAGCTCACTTCTTTTGCTAAGGAAAAAGAGATCGATCTCACCATTGTCGGAATGGATGATCCGCTGGTTGGCGGTATTGTAGATGCATTTGAGGCAGAGGGACTCAGAGTATTCGGACCTCGAAAGAATGCAGCTATCCTTGAAGGAAGCAAAGCTTTTTCCAAGGACCTTATGAAGAAATATAACATTCCTACCGCAGCTTATGAGACCTTTGATAATGCGGAGGATGCTCTTAAATATCTTGAGAGTGCCAAGTTCCCGATTGTTCTTAAGGCCGATGGTCTTGCTCTTGGAAAAGGCGTTCTCATCTGCCAGGATCTTGAGGAAGCAAAGGCCGGCGTTAAAGAGATAATGCAGGATAAGAAATTCGGAGATGCAGGAAATCACATGGTCATCGAAGAATTCATGACAGGCAGAGAGGTTTCTGTACTGTCTTTTGTGGATGGTAAGACCTATAAACTCATGAGCAGCGCTCAGGATCACAAGAGAGCCGGCGATGGAGATACAGGACTTAACACAGGTGGAATGGGTAACTTCTCACCAAGTCCCTTCTACACAGATGAAATTGACAAGTTCTGCCGCGAGAATATCTATGGCAGGACAGTTGAAGCCATGGCCAAAGAGGGCAGAGAGTTCAAGGGAGTTATCTTCTTCGGACTTATGCTGACAGAGGATGGACCTAAGGTTTTAGAGTATAACGCAAGATTTGGAGATCCTGAAGCACAGGTAGTGCTTCCGAGACTTAAAACTGATATAATAGATGTTTGTAATGCCTGCATAGACGGAACACTGGAAAACCTTGACCTTGAGTTTGAGGACAAGGCAGCAGTATGTGTTGTACTTGCAAGTGACGGATATCCACTTAGCTACGAGAAGGGCAAGCTCATCAAGGGACTTGAGAACTTTAAGGGCAAGGATGGATATTACTGCTTCCATGCAGGAACCAAAAAGACAGCCGAAGGCATTGTTACAAATGGCGGTAGAGTACTTGGCATAACAGCTAAAGGGGACACTCTCTCAGAAGCCCGTAAGAAGGCGTATGAGGCTACAGAGTGGGTAGACTTTGAGAATAAATACATGCGTCATGACATTGGTAAGGCGATTGATGAGATAGTGTAAAGCAAGTTATGAAATCAACAGACCGTCCTAAGGGATCCACCGCAAGCGGTACCCCTTAGGACCAAGAATGGAGGAGTAAAAAATGAAAAGACTAGGAAAGAGACTTATGTCGCTTGGGCTTTCAGCCATATTATCAGCGACAATGTTCGTATCAATGGGTGTTCAGGCACTTGCCTACACAGAGACTACAGGAACAGTTGCAACCTCAAATGTTAAGGTAAGATCTGAGGCAAGCACAACTGCTTCCCAGATTTCAAGCCTTAGAGAGGGCGACACAGTTGAGATCATCGATGAGGCTACGGATGCTTCCGGATATGTTTGGTACAAGATCCGTGTAAACAAGACTGATAAGGGCTATGTAAGAAGCGACCTTATCAAGAAGTCCGGTGATTCATCTGCTAAGGCTACAACCACCACTACAACAAATACTACACAGAACAATGCTGCTGCAGCTTCACTTCCTGCAACAACAGTAACTGCAACAGATACAAAGACTGCAACCATCACACAGGACAGTGTAAATGTCCGTGAGGGCGCTGGAACAGCTTACAACTCAGTTGGTAAGGTTACAAAAGGCGATACAGTAACAATTACCGGTGAGGCAACAGGCTCAGATAACAAGACCTGGTATCAGGTAACCTTCGGAAGCAGCAACAAGACAGGCTTTATCAGAAGCGATCTCTTAGAGGTAAATGCTGATGCTCCTGCAGAGAACCCGGAAGGTGCTGAGGGCGAAACTCCTGAAGCTGTAGAGGGTGAGAACCCTGAAGGAACTGAGGAAGGCCAGTCAGAAGAGAGCTCACAGCCTGCAGCATCAAATGATGCAGGTGACGGACATTACTCACTTGTATATCTTGAGGACGGCGAGAACGGTTCAGTTTGGTACCTCTATGACAACGTTGAAGGTTACAGAGTTAAGGTAAATGAACTCATCGATGCAGCTAAGAGCAGTGATGAGGTTAACAAGCTCGTTAAGACAAACAACAACTACAAGACAATCCTTATCATCCTTGCAGTTGTTATCGCAGCACTTGTAGTAGGACTTATCCTTCTTGCACTTAAGCTTCGTGATTCTCTCTACTATGAGGATGAAGAAGAGGAAGAGTACGATCGTTATTCACAGTCTTCCAGAAGAAGAGCTCGTGAGGAAGATGACGAGGAAGAGCGCAGACCTGCAAGAAGAGCTACAGCTGAAGAGAGAACAGTAAGACCAAACAGAGAAGAAGCTGCATCAAGACCTGTAAGAAGACCTGCAAGAGAAGAGGATGTTGAGGAGCGTCCTGTAAGACCTAGAAGACAGGCAGCTGAGTATGACGAGGAGCGCCCGGTTAGAAGAACTGCTGAGGAGAGACCTGTAAGAAGACCTGCAAGAGAAGAGGCTGAGGAGCGTCCCGTAAGAAGACCTTCAAGACCTGAAGCAGAAGAGCCAAGAAGAGAAGAAGCTCCAAGACGTAAGACAAAGAACTTCATCGGCGATGATGACGACTTCGAGTTTGAGTTCCTTGATCTTGATGATGATAAGTAAATATTGCGACAGATGATCTGTCTGATAAATGAAAGACCCTCCGCTGGTGCGGAGGGTCTTTTTGCGCCTTGCGGTTGAGGCGGAAGACGGTGATATAGCTGATATCCTGATAGCCCCGCTGTGTGTGCATTGTAGTTTATATATACGCCAAAGTCCAGAGCTGCCCGGGCGCTTGAGGGGCAGCGCCCAGCGTACTGTCTCTGGACTTCGGCGCATATATAAACATTACGGTCTGTAAGCGGGGCTTGGGATATGGGGATTGAGGAGAAGCGTGATTTATGGCAGGGAGGAGGCTTGTTGGCTGATTGACAGGTAAAAAGCTTGCACAAAACCTTTTTTCAAGCTTTATTTTATGGCAGGGAGGAAGGGCGTTGGCTGATTGACAGGTAAAAAGCTTGCACAAGGGGGTATCTTTAGCCGAAGTATGTGGCAGATAGCCACATATCCATGTCCGGGACATGAGAAATAGGCAGCTGGAGATAGGTACTTAGCTGAAATCTGTGGCAGAAGCGTAGGATATTGCCACCGGGACATGAAAAAAGCTTGCACAAGAGGCTATTGTTAGCCGAAGTATGTGGCAAATAGCCACATATCTATGTTTGGGACATGAGAAATGTGCAGATGAAGGCGAGGACTTAGCTGAAATCTGTGGCAGAAGTGCAGGATATTGCCACCGGGACATGAAAAACTTAGAGATCTTCGATAACCTAACATGCTGCCCCGGCTTAGTGACCAAGATGCATAAAATATTAGGACTGCAAGGGACAGTACGCTGAGCCTACAAGCTCGGGCAGCCCTTGCAGTCCTAATATTTTGTGCTACAATGCCCACGCAGCCGGGGCGGGATGTGAGGCTGGCACATGGGCTGGCGACGCCAGCAAAACAGCAAAGCGTCGCCAACAAAGGACTCTTTCCAAGCAGTAGGAAAATTCTGTAATATGTGTTATACTAAACATATCACAGAAAGGAGGCGCGATTTATGATCATAGAAATTGATTTTAACAGTGATGAGGCGATATACGTTCAGCTCTGTAATCAGATCATATTGGGAATTGCCACGTCTCAGTTCAGGGAGGGAGAACAGCTTCCAAGTGTGAGGCAGTTGGCAGAGACCATAGGCATCAATATGCATACGGTCAACAAGGCATACTCTATCCTCCAGCAGGAAGGATTTGTGAAGATTGACAGGAGGAGAGGCGCGATAATTGCCCTTGATATCAACAAGCTCAAGGCTCTTAAGGAAGCAAGGAGCGAACTTGCGGTAGTTCTTGCCAGAGCTATCTGTAAGGGAATTGGCAGGGATGATATACATTCACTGGTAGATGAACTCTATGACAATTACGAGGCTTACACAAACCTTTAACAGAAAGGATTAATATATGGAATCTAAATTCACGGCGATGGCCAATGACGTCCTTAAGCTTGCCAAGAAGACAGCAAGGACACTTAAACTTAATTATGTGGGAACAGAGCACATCCTCATGGGACTTATTTTAGAGGATGGATGTGTGGCATCCAGGATCCTTATCGACAACGGTATCGATGAGAACAGGATGATGGACATGATAAGAGACCTTATCGTTCCCGATAGCAATGTCAGGACCCTTGACAGGGACGGCTTCTCACCAAGAGCTGAGAAGGTCCTTGAGGAGGCTCACAGGCTGGCAGAGCGTTTCCATGCAGACAAGACGGGAACAGAGCATATTCTTCTTGCGCTTATCAAAGAGGGAGAGAATGTAGCTGTAAGACTTATCAGCACTCTCAACGTACCTGCTCAGAAGATTTATGCTGAGACCCTTGCTGCCATGGGCGAGGATCCCAATATTGTAAAAGAGGATCTTGGTAAGAAAGCAATTGCACAGAAGACCGGCAAGAAGGCATCAATCCTGGCTCAGTACAGCAGAGACATGACAGCACTTGCCACCGAGGGTAAGCTCGATCCCGTCATCGGAAGAGAGAGGGAAATCAAGAGAGTGATCCAGATCCTCTCAAGAAGAACCAAGAACAATCCATGCCTTATCGGTGAACCCGGTGTAGGTAAGACTGCTGTTGTAGAGGGACTTGCCCAGAGAATAGCTTCAGGTGATGTTCCGCTTACAGTACAGAACAAGAGACTTGTAACCCTGGATCTTTCAGGTATGATCGCAGGCTCCAAGTACAGAGGTGAGTTCGAGGAGAGGATCAAGAAGGTCATCAAGGAAGTTGCAGATGATGGCAATATCATCCTCTTTGTAGATGAGATGCACACTCTTATCGGTGCCGGTGGCGCAGAGGGCGCTATCGATGCTTCCAATATCTTAAAGCCGTCTCTTGCAAGAGGCGAGATCCAGATGATTGGTGCAACTACCATCACTGAGTACCGCAAGTATGTTGAGAAGGATGCAGCCTTAGAGCGTAGATTCCAGCCGGTAAACGTGGATGAGCCCACCAAGGAAGAAGCTACTGCAATTCTTAACGGAATTGTCAGCAAATATGAGGAGCATCACAGAGTAACCATTACTCCGGAGGCTATCAAAGCCGCCGTTGAGCTCTCTGAGAGATATATCAATGACAGAAACCTTCCTGATAAGGCAATTGACCTTATCGACGAAGCAGCTTCAGCCGTAAGACTGCGCACCATGGGCGTTTCCTCCAAGGTAAAAGACCTAGAGCAGGAAATCAGGGATCTCGACATCAGCATAGAAAATGCCTTAAAGGCAGGCGACTTTGCCAATGCCGGATTATACAACAAGCAGCAGAACCAGCTCCTTAATAAACTTCAGAAGGTGAGAGCTGCAGAGAAGAGAAAGAATCTCACATCAGGATTTATCGTTAATGAGAACGACATTGCAGAGGTTGTAGCTGAATGGACCAGAATCCCTGTTAAGAAGATCGCAGAAAAAGAGTCTGAGAAGCTTCTTAAGCTTGAGTCTGTACTCCACAAGAGGGTTATCGGACAGGAGGATGCTGTAAAGGCAGTATCCAAGGCCATAAGAAGAGGAAGAGTCGGACTTCAGGATCCAAACAGACCTATTGGATCATTTCTTTTCCTGGGCCCTACAGGTGTAGGTAAGACAGAGCTTTCAAAGGCGCTTGCAGAAGCAATGTTTGGCGATGAGAATGCTCTTATAAGAGTTGATATGTCTGAGTACATGGAAGGCCATTCGGTATCCAAGATGATCGGATCACCGCCCGGATATGTAGGATTTGATGACGGAGGCCAGCTCTCTGAGAAGGTACGTCGCCATCCGTATTCTGTAATCCTGTTTGATGAGATTGAGAAAGCCCATCCGGATATCTTCAATATCCTTCTTCAGGTGCTTGATGACGGACATATCACGGATTCCAAGGGCAGAAAGGTAAGCTTTAAGAATACAATCCTTATCATGACTTCCAATGTGGGAGCTCAGAAGATCGTAGATCCCAAGAAGCTCGGCTTTGGCGCAGGACCTGATGCCAAGAGAGACTACGAAGACATGAAAAACGGCGTCATGGAAGAGGTGAAAAAGCTCTTTAAACCCGAGTTCATCAACCGTATTGATGAGATCATGGTATTCCATACCCTTACAGAGAAAGAGATGATGGATATCGTAACACTCCTTTCTCAGAATCTCTCCAAGAGATGCAAGGCTCAGATGGATATCAATCTTACCATCTCACCTGCAGTTAAGAAGTATCTGGTTACCAAGCATTCCGACGCCAAGATGGGTGCAAGACCTCTTAAAAGAGCTATCCAGTCCACCATTGAGGATGCAATGGCCGAAGAACTTCTTAAGGGCAACATCAAGGCAGGCATGGACGTTACGGTAACTCTTAAGGATGACAAGGTTGTCTTTGTGGGAAAAGACGGAAAGAGTTCCTCTGTTAAGAAGGTGTCCGTCAAGACCACCAAGAGCAAGGGAGCATCCAAGACAAAGAGCGCTGTGACCACGAAAAAGCCGGCCAAAAAGACGACAAAAAAGACGGTCAAAAAATAAGAAAAATTTAATTTAATAATGTGTCGGAGTAGGATATACTTTATATATGGGTTACTTATTAAAAGTGCAACATGCTTAGGAGGACTACTATGGCTGTCGTAGAACAGTTGATCAAAGCTGAAAGTGATGGCACTGTAAGCTTTGGCAATTACAAGCTTCCGGAAAAGAAGAAGCTGGAGAATTTTGAGCACAACGGTAATATCCTCAAGGTAAAGACCTACAAGGATATCACAAAGCTCGAGAGTAATGAGAACTTTGTTTATGAGTCAGTTCCCGGAACTGCTGTCACAGGTTTCAAGGAGACAGATAACGGGGTGGAGTTCAGTGTAGAGGGTGACAGTGATGCGCAGATCACACTTGGACTCTTGGAGAACACTGAGTACAGTGTATCTGTTGGCGGAAACAGCATCGGCAAGATGACTACAAATCTTGGTGGCAAGCTGAACATCAGCGTGGAACTGTCAGGCGAAGGCCCTGTAGAGGTCAAGGTCTGTAAATAACAAAATATTATCAAAGAGCTTTCCCTGAAAACGGAAAGCTCTTTTTAATTGTAGGGGTATAAGGGAGGTTAAATGGCAACAAAGATTAAATCAGTTTTTTTCTGTCAGAGCTGCGGGTATGAGTCATCCAAATGGATGGGACAGTGCCCGGGGTGTAAGGAATGGAATACATTTGTTGAGGAGACGGTTAAGCCTGCTGCAAAGCCGGCTAAGGGGATAAGTGCTGCACCGGGCTCTGCCGGAGCGTACGAGGCTCCAAAGGCTCTTTCGGACATCGAGATGAATGACGAGGAGAGGTACGACACACACATAGGGGAACTGAACAGAGTCCTCGGAGGTGGCCTTGTTAAGGGGTCACTTATCCTTGTGGGAGGCGATCCGGGAATCGGTAAGTCAACTATCCTTTTGCAGGTGGCAGGCAATATTTCATCTGATGACAAAGACGTTTTGTATATTTCGGGTGAGGAATCTCTTCGCCAGATTAAGCTAAGAGCAAACAGAATAGGGGAGTTCTCAGATAAGCTCAAGTTCATGTGCGAGACCAACCTTGGAAATATTGAGGAAGCTATTACAAGGGCTAAACCCAAGGTGGTTATCATCGATTCAATCCAGACCATGTACAATGAGGCTGTTTCATCAGCTCCGGGAAGTGTCTCCCAGGTCAGGGAGTCTACCTCGGTGCTGCTTCGCATCGCCAAGAGCATGAATATTTCAATATTCATCGTGGGACATGTGACCAAGGAAGGTCAGGTTGCAGGACCAAGAGTTCTTGAGCACATGGTTGATACTGTTCTTTACTTTGAGGGCGACAGGCATGCATCCTACAGGATTCTCAGGGCAGTTAAAAACCGTTTTGGCTCCACCAACGAGATCGGAGTCTTTGAAATGCAGGAGAAGGGCCTTGTGGAGGTTGCCAATCCTTCAGAGTTCATGCTGGATGGAAGACCTGAAAATGCCAGTGGATCAATCGTAACCTGCTCCGTAGAAGGAACAAGACCGATACTCATTGAGATTCAGGCCCTTGTCTGCAGGAGTAATTTCGGATTTCCAAAGAGGCAGGCAAACGGAACAGACTACAACAGAGTTAATCTCTTAATGGCAGTTCTTGAAAAGAGAGTAGGCCTTCAGATGGGCGAATCAGACGCCTATGTTAATCTCGCAGGAGGTATGAGGATCGCAGAGCCTTCACTTGACCTTGGAATCTGTCTTGCGCTTATTTCAAGCTTTAAGAACAAGCCCATAAGCGGAGATGTGATCGCTTTCGGTGAAGTCGGACTCTCGGGAGAGGTGCGCTCGGTGAATATGGCGGAGCCCAGAGTGTCGGAAGCAAGGAAACTTGGTTTTAAGACCTGTATTGTGCCCAGAGCTCTTGAATCCAAACTAAAAAGCACCTTCAAAGATGTAGAGATAATCGGTGTTTCATCTATATCCGATGCCATGAAGATATTTTGATATCATACAAAAAAACACGCAGATATGATAGCTGATATGATAGAATATTTGTTATGATATTTCAGTATGTTTATATAGATCAATTTTGGGAGTTGAATTCGTTATGAAAATCCGGGTCAGGAATGCACTTTGCATTCTAATGACGCTGATGATCTTTTGTGCTGTGCTGGGGAGCAGTAGCATGTCAATCAGTGTCAGAGCTGAAGAACTAAATAACGATCAGGACCTGATCCAGCCAGATATCATGGAGGATACTAAGGAGGCTCTTGATGTGTGCTTCTTTATAAGAGGTGCAGCAGTCGGGGCTGATATACCGGAAGAACCCGGTAATTATTCTGCAGCCCAGTATTCATCTGCTATCAGAGTTGACGGAGCAGTTTTGGCTTCTTCTTATTCTGAGAGTACTCATGCAGTTGATGGCTCTGAAGAGTCTCTTTTGTCTGATGGATTTACAGCATCCAATGAGGTTTCACAGATGCTGAACAGCCTCCCACAGGCGGCAGACATAAGGAGTGCGGTTGGAGAATTTGATGAGACTAAACACTACGTTGTTTGGTATGTCATCAAAAGTGCTACAACCGGCTATCCTAATGCCGACGTCACAATTCATGTAGACGGTGTAATAAGAGAAAGAACTATTGAAGAACATACAGATCTTGAGGATCCGAAAGATCCGCAGGAATTAGAAGACCCACAGGATCCGAAAGACCCGCAGGAGACAGAAGATCCACAGGATCCGAAAGACCCGCAGGAAACAGAAGCTCCAAAGGACCCTGAGAAGCCCATAGAAGTAGCCGATCCGATTCCTGATGTTACGCTTGAGATCAGAGCGCTGTTTCTTGAAAATGGGGAAGAGTGCAAGGAAATCATCTTTGACGGCAAAGAGCATATCGTAGGTGGTTTTGAGATTGTGGTAAAAGACAAAGAGAGCGACAATCCCATTATCGGATACCTCTACGAGTGTTATGGTCAGTTTATAGGAACCAAATCCTATGCAGATGAGGGACAGGGTACAGAGTTTACGTACTGTGGTCAGGACTTTTGGGTTAATGTTGTTAAGGCCTTTGCCAAGGTCACAAATATCGGAGATTCACAGGAAGTTGTTTTCTATGACGCTGATGATCACCCATTAAGGAGTGCTGCTGATTTTATCATCAAGGATTCAGCCGGCAATATTCTTCCCGCCAAGTTTAATGTCCTTCCGGTTACCGGAACGGTAAATGTAAAAGCCAGGGATATTACAGTTGAGGCAGGTACCACAGTTAAGAATAACCAGGGGCAGACCCTTACGGATGACAGCTTTACCATTACCTCGGGATCACTCCTTGAAGGGCACAGAATAGAAAAAGTAGTTATTAACGGAAGCCAGACCGGTGTAGGCAGATCAGTTAACGAGATAACCACCGTCATAATAGTTGACGAAAACGGCAAACCTGTTAATGACCTCTACAATATTAAAAAGGTAAACGGTGAGCTGATACTGGTGGATCCGGGAACCGGAGAAACTGCAACGGTTAGTGGAAGCGGGAATACATCAGGTTCTGAGACGGCATCGATCATTTCAGTCATAAGAACGAATTCGGGACTCACAGCCACCACAGGAAACGTGGTGATGGACTCCCTTCAGGCAGCAGGTAGCAGCACTGTTTCGCAAAGAGTTCTGGGAGCAAGAAGAGCGGATACTTCAGATCCTGCCGATGACTATCAGATCAGATTATTGGTACTGATAGCAGGTTTTGCTTTTGCAACGTTAACTTTAATTAACGGAAAACATTCGAATTAGTATAAATATTTTATAAAATAAGCCGATAAGATTAATGTATGAAAATCTTGTTGGCTTTTTTTATGCTCTTTTTTACCCAAAGTTCAGTCGAAAGTGAGGTGTTTTTCATGAAGTTGTCATTGAAGAGAGTGGTCTGCGCAGTGTTTGGAATTACCATGATCTGTGGACTGATTCTTTTCCCTGTAAATGCAATAAAAGCTCAGGCAGCCGGATATACTCAGGGAGATGGCGTAAAGCTCTCGGAGGATACAAGGAAAACACTTGAAAAGGGCACAACAAAGTACAACGGCGTGGATTATTCAGGGGCTCCTTATTACTATAATCCACTTTACTATTACTTAAACTACTCTGACCTGCGTGATGCTTTTGGTCCAAATCCGGAGCTACTCATCAAGCACTATGTCGAGTTTGGAATAAAGGAAAAGCGTGTAGCTGATAAGCAGATAGTTTTAGGAGCTTATCCTCAGAGCAGCAGCTACGAGTATGTTGTTCCTTCTTATCAGAAGACCAGCAAAAAACAGGACGGAATGGTTGTGATCTCCGGAAACCTTCACAGCAATGGCGGAATGACAAGAGCTCAGGAAGTTGCTGCAAGAGATATTGCTTATCAGATTGCACAGCATGTGTATGATCACGTTAAACCAAAACATGACGCCTATAAAGATGGCGATCAGATAAAGATGATCGTATATGCGACAGGAATTGTCAGAGCATACTGCGATCTTGGAGTGGAACTGACACAGGACCAGGTTAAGAGCTCCAACAGCAAGATGTACAGAACAGCTTACGGAGTTTTCATCGGACAGGAATATACCTGTGCCGGAACCACAAGAGCGCTGGGACTTGTCCTGGATTATCTGGACGCTGTAATGGATGATGATCCTCCTCTTAAGTGGGTACATGTAAATGCCAATAAATGGGATGACCAGTGGTGTCAGATCGTATGCGACAACCACGAGGCCTATGCGGATCCGATAAACTCCTGGGCAGGTTACGGAAAGCACCCAAACCAGGGCGGAGCCAAGAAGGATATAAAGAACTATTACAACTATGCTAATGAAAGTGACGTTATAACCATTAAGAAGCCGAAGGTTGATTGATGAAAATCTTTTCCGAAATGTCTTTTAAAAGAATAAGGATATGGTGTGGCATTCTGATACTTGCACTTGCATTTAGCATTGTGCCTTCTGTAAGTGCCAGAGCAGGGACCATAACAAGGATTGACTATACGACCTTCAGAGGCAATACATCGATTTCCACCATTCATATAGGAAGTGATGTAGTCGATATCTCATCAAATGCCTTTAAGGGACTCAATAACTTAAGGTCCATTACGGTAAGCACAAACAATCCATACTATACCTCCTACAGTGACTGCCTCTACAACAAGGATCTGACAGAACTTATATGTTTCCCGGCGGCGCTTAAGGGAGCCATTATTCCGGATACGGTGGTAAGGATAGGATCAAATGCACTCTACGGTCTGGATAAAGACCTGACGACCCAGATAAGGGGACTGGTTAACAGCCAGGCATCCGAGAACATGATGGAATGGGAGATAACAGGTCCGCACTTTATCCATACAGAATACGGCATCAAGTGGAAGGACAGCGACGGAACACTTAAAAATCCCGAGACGGATATCATGAAGCTGGTAGCCTCTGTGGTGGAAATGAGTACCACCGGCGATATGTCGCAGAAGAAGCAGCTTGAGAGATGTTTTGACTACTTCGTAAAGGCATCTGTCTATGAGAGAAAAATGGGAGTACCTGAGGGCGACTGGACTGAGAGCTATGCGACAGACATTCTGCTCAACTCTAAAGGTAACTGCTACAACTTCGCATCAGCTTTTGCGTACATAGCTCTGGGACTTGGATATGAGGCAAGGGTCTGCACAGGAAGTGTTACATCAGCTCTTGGGGGCAGAACACCTCATGCCTGGACTGAGGTTAAGGTTGGAAATAACTGGTATATCTTCGATGCGGAGATGCAAAGAGCAAAGGGAAGCGGATATTATAAGCAGACCTATGAGAGCTATCCTGCCGGACCAATCATCAGGGAAGCAAGCTACAAAGTAAATTTTTAAAGAGGAAAAGATATGAGAAGGATTCTTACATTTTTGAGCATATTCGCAGGAACAGTATTATGTGTGTTTGTTTTCAATATAGTACTGTACTCTGCAGTACCGGCATACAGGTACCTGCTTGAAGGTCTTGTTGCAGATGACAACATACCTACAGTCACTGTAACTGACGTGCCCAAGGTGCAAGAGGACATAAATCTTGACAATGCGCTTATAGAACCGGAAGTAAAACCCGACTCATATTATAAGATTACTTATATAAACAATGATTCCATACCTTTAGAGGACCAGCCTTCAGAAGCAGAGCACGTGATAGTTGACAAGGAGTATCATGAGGACTGCGGAACAGGCAAGGGATACTGGGTTATAACTTACGATGATGGAACTACAGAAATTGAATGAAGTAAACTGATAAAATCATAAAATGATACAACATGACGGCACTCCATTTTTAGAAAACGTTTCCGAAAGGTAAAAGTTACTAAATTGGAGTGCTTTTTATTGTCTAAAATTCACAGTATAGAACAAAAAACAAAAGGATTTCTAAGATAAAAAGAAGAATTCTCTATGTTTTTGCACAAAAGCTTTTGTTAACATATCCATTGTAAACAAACGTTGGGGCTCTACTTATGGTGCGCCTCAATAACTTACTTTAAGGAGGATGTTACAAATGAAAAAGAAATTGGTAAGTCTTTTAACAGTTTCTGCAATGACAATGGCTATGCTCGTTGGTTGCGGAGAGGCAGCAGCAGATACAGCTACACAGGCTCCTGCAGCAGAGACAGCTACAGAGGCACCTGCAGCAGAGACTGCAGAGACAGCTGCTGAGGCAGTTGCAGAGACAGCAGGAAATGCTGATCTTGCTGACAAGAAGGTTGGTGTTTGTATCTATCAGTTCGCTGACAACTTCATGACACTCTTCAGAACAGAGCTTGAGAACTATCTCATTTCACAGGGATTCTCAAAGGACAACATCACAATCGTTGATGGTGCTAACGACCAGGCAACACAGACAAACCAGATTCAGAACTTTATCACACAGGGTGTTGATGTTCTTATCATCAATCCTGTTAACTCATCTTCAGCTGCAACAATTACAGACCTTGTAGTTGGCGCTGATATCCCTCTTGTATACATCAACCGTGAGCCTGATGCTGACGAGGAAGCAAGATGGTCAGCTAACAGCTGGAACGTAACTTATGTTGGATGTGACGCTCGTCAGTCAGGAACAATGCAGGGCGAGATCATCGTTGACCTTGGCCAGGATAAGGTTGACCTCAACGGCGATGGCAAGATCCAGTACATCATGATCGAGGGTGACCCTGAGAACGTTGATGCTCAGTACAGAACAGAGTTCTCAGTTAAGGCTCTTGAGGATGCAGGTTGGACAGTTGATTGTCTTGATGACCAGGTAGGTAACTGGGATCAGGCTACAGCTCAGCAGCTCGTTGCTAACTCACTTTCAGCTCATCCTGAGACAGAAGTTGTATTCTGCAACAACGATGCTATGGCACTTGGTGCTCTTCAGTCAATCGAGGCAGCTGGACGTAAGGTTGGTGAGGACATCTACCTTGTAGGTGTTGACGCTCTTACAGAGGCTCTTGAGGACGTACTTGCAGGAACAATGACAGGTACAGTATTCAACGATCACATCGCTCAGTCACACGGTGCAGCTGATGCAGCTATCAACTACATCACAGGTGCTGGCAACGATTACTACATTGGATGTGACTATGTAAAGGTTACAACAGACAACGCACAGTCAGTTCTTGATTCACTTAAGTAATTAAGCAGTAATCGGTTTTAGAGTTTTAAAGTAAAACGGTGGCGCGGATGCTTGCATCCGCACCACTTTTTAAAGGGAACGCAAGTTAGATAGTGGAGTAGAGAGGGACACGATATGGCATCAGAGTACAAATTGGAACTACGGGGCGTATCCAAGTCCTTTCCCGGTGTAAAGGCACTGGATAACGTACAATTGGCAGTAAAGCCCGGTACCGTCCATGCACTTATGGGAGAGAACGGAGCCGGTAAATCAACACTTATGAAGTGTCTTTTCGGTATTTACAAGATGGATGCCGGAGAGATATATATCGACGGAGAAAAGACAACAATCGAAAATCCTGATGAGGCTATGAAAAAAGGTATAGCCATGGTGCATCAGGAACTGCAGCCGGTACTTGCAAGAAGCGTTGGAGAGAACATGTTTCTTGGAAGATTCCCGGTAAAGAAATATGGTCCACTTCAGATCATCGACCATAAAAAGATGTACGAAGAAACAGAGAAGTGGCTGAAAGAAGTTAATATGGATTTCGATCCAAAGGCACAGCTTGATACACTGTCCATCGGACAGATGCAGTCAGTTGAGATTGCAAAGGCAGTATCACACGATGCCAAGGTTATTATCTTCGACGAGCCAACATCTTCTCTTTCAGATAGTGAAGTTGAAGCGCTTTTCAGGATCATGGAAATGCTCAGAGAAAAAGGAGTTGCCATGATCTACATCTCACACAAGATGGATGAGATCAAGCGCATCGCTGATGATGTTACCATCATGCGAGATGGTACATATATCGGAACATGGCCTGCAAAGGAACTTACAATCGACGATATCATCGCCAAGATGGTAGGCCGTGAGCTCACAAATATTTATCCTGTAAAAGACAGAACACCGGGCGAAGTGGTTATGGAAGTAAACGGACTTTCATCAATCCACGAGAAGTCCTTCCAGGATGTATCCTTCAACTTAAGGAAGGGTGAGATCCTCGGATTCGGAGGACTTGTCGGAGCCCAGAGAACAGAGCTTATGGAAGGTCTGTTCGGTATAAGAAACCTTTCAGCCGGCACAATTAAGATCCACGGCAAAGAGGTTAAGATCAAGAGCCCAAGAGATGCAATGAACGCCGGAATCGGTATGATCACAGAGGACAGAAGAGGAAACGGTATCTTCGGATGTCTTTCAATCAAGGATAACGTAGGTGTTTCAGTTTACAACAAGTATCTCACAGCCGGTTTTGTTCTTGATCACCCTAAGATCAACAAAGTAGTTGATGACAGCATTGAGAAGCTCAGTATCAAGACACCGAGCATGCAGGAGCACATCGCTAACCTTTCCGGTGGTAATCAGCAGAAGGTTATTGTATCAAGATGGCTTGCTAATGATCCTGACATTCTTATAATGGACGAACCTACAAGAGGTATTGACGTAGGTGCCAAGCATGAGATTTATGAGATTATGACTGATCTTGCCAAGCAGGGTAAGGCTATCATAATGATATCCTCCGAGATGGCAGAACTTCTTGGTATGTCAGATCGAATTTATGTAATGTGTAACGGTAAACTACGAGGCGAGATAACTGAAGAAGCAGACATGACCCAGGAGAAGGTTATGAGCTATGCAACTCAGTTTTGATTCTTGCAGCTATTATAAGAGAGGAAAAAGAAATGGTTAAGACAAAACAGCAAAAAGCAATTGATTTTCTTATAAATAACGGTGTTATCATCGTTATGTTCATCCTGGTTATTTACACAGGTATTACAAACGACAGGTTCCTTACATCAAACAACCTGTTCAACATTCTTATGAATATGAGTTCAAGACTTGTTATTGCCCTTGGTATCGCAGGCTGTGTTATCACTGCAGGTTGTGATCTGTCAGCCGGACGTATGATCGGTTTTGCAGCTTGTATCGCAGGTACTCTTCTTCAGAAGATGGACTACTCAGGTAAGTTCTTCCCTGATATGCAGCCACTTAACATCTTCGTTGCACTTCTTATCGTACTTGCAATCACAGGATGCTTCGGTGCAATCACAGGATTTTTCATCGCATTCCTTCACGTTCCTCCATTCATCGCAACCCTTGCTATGATGGAAATCGTATACGGACTTGCTCTTATCTACACAGGTGCTACACCTCTTGGTGGATACACAACACAGTACACAAACATCGCAACAGGTAAGTTCCTTGGTATAAGCTACCTTATCTGGATCGCACTTATTGTTGCAGCTATTACATGGTTCATCTTTAACATGACCCGTCACGGTAAGTACATGTATGCAATCGGTGGAAACCCACAGGCTGCAGAAGTTGCCGGTGTTCCTGTTCGTCTTACAATGGTACTTATCTACATGAAGGCCGCTATGATGTATGGTCTTGCAGGATTCATGCTTGGTGCTAAGGCCGGTGGTGCATCAGTAAACCTTGGTCTTGGTTATGAGATGGAAGCTATCGCAGCATGTACAATCGGTGGTGTATCAGTTACAGGTGGACGTGGTAAGGTTTCAAGTGCCATCATCGGTGTTGCCGTATTCGAGCTCTTAAAGGCAGCTCTTCAGTACCTTGGTGTTGATGCTAACGCACAGTACATCTTCATCGGTCTGGTTATCTTCGTAGCTATCTCACTTGATATCCGTAAGTACGTTGCTAAGAAGTAATTTTAGTAAAATTTAATGTATATTTATTAACGAAATTACCTCAATAATAAATACGTCATGTTATAATAGGGATGTAGTCTATATGGGCTGCATCCCTTTTTATTGTGCTTTTTGTTTCCTTTTTTAGAGGACTTTGTTTTGAACGAAAAAGCGAATCGTAAATTAAGGGCCCACAACGTCGTTATAGTTATTATTACAGTTACCTGTATCGGCGCAATATTAGAGAGTATTTCCCAAGGATGGGAGCTTTGGACAATACCTCTTATTGCGGGTGGAATAATAGCTTGCTGGGCTATTCATATTAACGGGTATGGTGAGACCAGGTTCAGAGAAAACTTCTTTATGATCTTTTCGATGATAGTGGCTTTTTTTCATGGTGTTCACATAACCAGTTTCTACGATATCATCATTGTTTCGGTTCTTCTTATGATCACAGCATCTGTCATGGGCAGAAAAAAGTTCCTGCCTTTTATTTTGCTGGAATACATTGTCATAACCTTCAGCCAGCTGATCGTTGGCGTTTCTACAGGCAGTCTCACACTTGATCCCTTAAGCGTTTCCAGAATACTTCTTCATGTTGTGGTTGAGCTTAGTATTTACAGAGCACTTCACGAGATCCTTCGCAACATGAACAGGATTGAAAATGATATTGAATCCATTCAGGATACCGAGGAGAGTGCCAGAAAAGGTATGGAGGACTTCCTAGCGAATATTTCCCATGAGCTAAGGACTCCTGTAAATGTAATAAGAGGAATGTCCACACTGATTCTGAAAAAGGAAACAAGAGATGATGTGATTGCTATAAGAGACGCGGGAATCCGTCTTTCCAATCAGATTGAGGATATTCAGGACTACAGTGAGATTGAGAGAGGCGACGCCGTCCTTGAGGAAGAGAAATACATGATCACCTCGATCCTTGGAGATATTGCAAGTGATTATGAGACCATGTATCAGGCTCAGGGGCTTGAGTTCACCATCGATCTTGACCCATCGCTGCCTGCTGTTTTAAAGGGCGATTCCAAGAAAATTAAAAAGATAATCACCCACCTTATAGACAATGGATTCAAATTCACAAAAAAGGGCGGAGTGCTGCTAAGAGTCTTTGGTATAAAGCACGGCTACGGCATCAATCTCATCATTGAGGTCATGGATACCGGAATAGGTATGACCGAGAAAGTCCGCAATAAGGTTGCTACAGGAAGCTATCAGGCGGATAAAAAGAGAAACAGGAGTACCGGAGGTATTGGACTTGGTCTTTCTATAGTATACGGCTTTACAAGGCTTATGAAGGGCTTTGTTTCCCTTGAGAGTAATCCGGGTGCAGGTACCATTGTAAGGGTAAGTATTGTTCAGGAGGTTGTAGATCCAAATCCTTGCATTGCAGTGGATTCCGGCAGGTTCCTTGGTGTTGCTTTCCATGTGCTGGCAGAAAAGCTTGATGACTTCAGAGTAGCTGGAGCATACGAGATGATGGCCACCAATCTGGCAGCAGGTCTTAGACTAAACCTGTATTCTGCACCGTCTTTGGATGATCTTAAGAGGCTCCTTAAGACCGGCAAGATAACCCATGTATTCATGGGAGTAGATGAGTATGAACAGGCACCGGATTTCTTTGAAGAGCTGGCAATGGGAAATGTTACGGTGGCAGTGTATGCTGGCCGTGACTTTAAACTGAGTAAAAAGAGCAGGATAATTGTAATTCCGAAGCCGGTATATGGCTATACGGTTGCCAAGGTTCTAAACGGAGATAACGATTTTGCATCCTTACGAGTGGGTGCTGAAAATAATGCCCTTAATCTTGAGGGAGTAAAGGCTCTTATAGTTGACGATGAGCCTATGAATCTGGTGGTGGCTACAGGTCTTTTTAAGGACTATAAGATGGAGGTTGATACGGCAGGCAGCGGAAAAGAGGCGCTGGCTAAGTATGACCTTAGTGAGTATGATGTCGTGTTTATGGATCATATGATGCCGGAGATGGACGGCGTTGAGGCGATGAAAAAGCTTAAGGCCATCGCTGATCAGAGGGAGAGAAAAGTCATTGTCATCGCTCTTACGGCCAATGCTGTCAGCGGTGCAAGAGAGATGTTCCTGAAAGAGGGATTTGACGGATTTATCAGTAAGCCCATCATTATAAGCGATTTTGAGAGAGTCATGAACCGTGTTATGTCAGGCAAAAAAGGCCGGAACGGAGGTGACTCATGATCATAAAGATTGCACAGAAAATAAAAGATCTTTTAAAAGATCCTTCAAGAAGCTTTAAAGAGAGAGTCTTTATACTCCTTACACTGGTTACGGATTTATTTATACTGCTTGCACTTATCGGCGATATAATCCTTGGCGAAAACATCGTAGAAATTGTAGCGCTGATCATCATTGTGGTAGGAATCCCCATTGTAACCTTGCTTGCCGTTAAAAGAAACCATATGTCTATCGCAGTAAGACTTATCGTTCTAGGTATGGTATTTGTTGCGCTGCCGATAGTTTATTTTTCCGGCGGAGGAATCTACGGCGGCGGAATTCAGTGGATGATATTTACGTTCCTTTATACCGGACTTGTACTTTCGGGATTCTGGAAGCCCCTTATGTTGGTAGTACTGACTGTTGAGTCGGTTATTCTTTATGCCGTTGGTTATTTTTATCCTGAGCGCGTAGTAGAACACACCAGAGAAGCTTTCTTTGCAGATTCCCTTATTTCAATGGTACTTGTGGGTATTATCTGCTGCTTTATGGTTTGGTTCGAGGAATGGCTTTTTAACGAGGAGAACAAAAGAGCTAAGGAAGAGACCAGGAAGGTTGAAGAGCTCAACAGGTCTCAGAACAGATTCTTTTCCAATATGAGCCATGAGATCAGGACACCTATAAATTCAATTCTTGGTCTTAATGAGATCATCTTAAGGCAGGAAGATGCATCGGAAGAGATAATAAACGATGCACAAAATATCCAGGGCGCAGGTAAGATGCTGCTCTCACTTATCAATGACATCTTAGATATGTCCAAGATTGAAGCGGGCAAGATGGATATCGTACCCGTAAACTATAACCTTGGCGATACGATTTCGGAGATCGTAAGCATGATAAGTCTTAGGGCGCAGCAAAAGAGCCTTAAGCTTAATCTTGAGGTTGATCCCACAATTCCGGCAGAGCTCTTCGGAGATGAAGTCCGTATAAAGCAGATACTGGTAAACCTTCTTAACAATGCAGTGAAATACACCCAGGAAGGTTCTGTTACTCTGCGCATAGAAAAGGGAGAGGATACATCACAGGATGAAGTCCTTCTTTTGTTCTCCGTTATCGATACAGGCATGGGAATAAAGCAGGATGTTATTCCTTATCTTTTTGATGCCTTTGCCAGAATGGATGAGGAGAAAAACGCCAAGATCGAGGGAACCGGTCTTGGTCTGTCCATTGTTAAGCAGCTGGTAGAGCTGATGGATGGCAAGATCACTGTAAACAGTACCTACACTGAAGGTTCAACCTTTATCGTTGCCCTCAAGCAGAAGGTAACCAGAAGAGATCCTATTGGCGATATCAATATTCAGAGCTTTGGCAGGCGGGATGCAGGCGGAAGGTATATGCCCGGCTTTAAGGCGCCTGAGGCAAGAGTCCTTATCGTTGATGACAATGAAATGAATCTGGAGGTCGAGAAGAAACTTCTTGATGGCACGGATATAGTTGTTGATACTGTCATGAGCGGTCTTGAAGCAATAACCCTGACGATGAAAGAGGCATACGACATCATATTCATGGACCACCTCATGCCTGAGATGGACGGAATAGAGTGTCTGCAGAATATAAGAAAGCAGCTTGGAGGACGAAATAACCATACCCCTGTCATTGCACTTACGGCAAATGCCGACAGCGAGAGCAAAGAACTCTATGACAGAAGCGGATTTGACGGGTACCTTGTAAAGCCTATATCCGGAGATCAGCTGGAGAGGATGATCTTAAATCACCTTCCTGAGGCGAAGATAATAAGGACTGAAGACCCTGATATTGCGAATGCCAAGATGTATTCCTCCAGAGATTATTCAAGGAAGATGCCGATCATTATTGCTACCAGCAGTATGTGTGATCTTCCAAGAAAAATTCTTTGGGGCTATCAGATTGATGTTATTCCGTTCTCCATCATGTCGGACGGAATGGCATTCTATGACTATGATGAAGCCAGTGCTGACGAGGTAATGCGTTATGTGGCGGAAGGAGCAACATTTACTTCCTCGCCGCCTACAGTAGAGGAGTTCGAGAGGTTTTTTGCAAAGGAAGTTAAAAAAGCGCATCAGATCATTTATATAACGGTTTCCACAGGTATCAGTGAGGAGTATAACAACGCCAGGGAAGCAGCAAGAGCATACGGAAACGTATCGGTTATAGACTCCGGAGTAAACTCCAGCGCTATTGGTATGCTTGTGCTCATAGCTTACAAGATGACTCTCCAGGGCAGACAGGTTGACAGGATAATCAGTGATCTTGAAAAGATCAAAAAAGACCTTAGGTGCAGCTTTGTCACAGGTGATGCTGAATTTCTCATGAGACGCGGAGGAATGAAGAAGTCGACATTTGGCTTTGTCAACACCTTTGGACTTAGGCCTGTTATCAATATCAAGGGCGGAAAGGTGACCATAGCAAGGATATTTACCGGGGAACTTGATGAGTGTTATATGAAGTATCTTGATTATGCGCTTCCAAGAAATGCCAATCCTGACCTTGATGTTGCAATCGTCGATTATATATCCCTGACCGAAGAGGAGAGGGATACTATAGAAAAAGCCATCAGGAATAAATTTAACTTCGAGCATATTCTGTTCCAGAAGGTTTCTTCCGTTATGTCTTTTAACTGCGGAAGAGGTGCTATGGGTATCATGTACCTGAAAAAGGGTGATCAGCCTTATGGCCTTAGTCAGGTGCTCTCGAACGTTCTTTCAGGCGTTCCTGAAGGCATGGCTGAATCTGAGCTTAACGAGGAGAATGGGGAAAAAGAGACTGAAGAGATGAGCAGGGAGTGGTATGAGGAAATACCCGGAATAGACCCTGTAAAGGCTATAGAAAACAGTGGCTCCGAGGATGCGTTCAGGTCTGTGCTTAAGATATTCTATGAGTCACTTGAACTTAAGTCGGAGGAAATCAAAGGCCTGTATTTGGAAGAGAATTGGAAGGATTATACCATCAAGGTCCATGCCCTTAAGAGCTCTGCAAGGCTGGTTGGAGCCATGATCCTCGGAGATGCTGCCGAGAAGCTTGAGATGGCAGGTAAAGAGGACAATATCGAATATATAAGGCAGCACAATGACGAGCTTTTAAAGGATCTTGATAAGTATAAGGAGAGGCTTGCGCCTTACTTTGCTGAAGAAATAAAAGACGAGCCCAGTTATGACGACATCCTTTTGCAGAGCGCCTATGACACACTGCGCAAGGCAGCAAAAGAGAAGGACGATAGAATGATCGGCATGACTTTAAATGAGCTTGCGGAGTTTGACATTCCCAAAAAGCATTTAGACCGAGTAAGCCGGATAAAAGAATGCTTTGAGAGACAGGACTACGACGGGATAAAGAAGGAATGCAATGAAGAGTAAGCAGCCTGTGATAAACCTGATATACACCATCATTTTTGGATTGATGATACTGTCAATCCTTGTTGGTGTGCCCTTGTCCACTGACAGACAGATCACGGTCCATGAGAAGATTGACGGCTTTTCTGAAGGCTGGACTCTTCCCGGCGGTGAGAAAGTCTGCGCCGATGACCTTGATATAGGTGATTACGACGGAAGGGTTACCATCGAAAAAAAGCTCTCCAATGGCATCACCGATAAGGATGCACTGTGCTTTAAATCTGAAAACACCAACATAAGAGTGTTTATCGGCGGAAGACAGGTTTACAGGTTTTACAGTAAGCCAAATCTTACCGGTATGGGGTATGGTCTCACATACCATGAAGTGGGCATAGGCAAAGACGATGCCGGAAAGAACATAAGACTTGAGTTTGAAGAGATCTATGAGGGCCAGAAAACCGGTCGCCTCTATGACATATATCTTTGTTCCGTTACCGACTTTGTGCAGATGATCATTAGGAACAATCTGCTTTCTATTATATTGTGCGTTCTCGAAATTTTCCTGGGAGTTATATTTATCATTGCTTATACAGGTGCATCAAGTAAGGCTCAATTCCCCTATGATATTCTTGCAGGGGGATGTTGCGCAATACTGATAGGCATCTGGCTCCTTATCGATACCAATATTTTCCAGCTCATCACAGGGCACATCTATGTCTGCAGGGATATAAACAAAACACTTCCCTTTATGCTTACTTATCCCAGCATTTGCCTGATCAATTCTCTGACGGAGAAAAAGCGCCGGATCTATAAGCACCTGGGATTCTTTATCACCCTGGTGCCGATTTTGGGAATCACCAATCTGCGTTATACACTTAAGATAGATATGCTGGATTCCTATCTTTGGTTCATTATTGCTTATCTTGTGGCCGGAATGACGGTCGCTGTCATCATGGCTGTCGAAAATGCACTCTACTGCAACAGGACAGGTAAGAAGAATAAGCTCAGGTACCTCTATATCGCAGGAGGTGTCTTTGTAGTATGCGGAGCAATGGATCTGATACAATTCCTTATGGCCGGAAGGATCACGGATAATCACGGAATCTTTATCAGGTTTGGTGCTGTTATTTTTGCAGCCCTGATGCTGCTTGCGCTTTTGCGCTGGTGGATGAAGGACAACGCTGCCGTGGAGAGAGACCGTTTTATCAACAGAGCTCTCCAGTATGCACTCTCATCCGACTCCCCGGATGACAACATCCGGTCAATTCTTGCTTTTTTGGGAAAAGAGCTTGAGGCAAAGCGCCTGTTTATCTTCGAGGATCAGAAAAACGGAAAGTACAGAGGCACTTATGAATGGTACAGGGAAGGAGCAGAGTCTTTTGACCTTACAATGATGTATCTTTCGTCGGAAGACATCATTGATAAGATCTATGATGAGTTCAACAAAAACGATCACAGACTGATAGTAAGAGATCCGGAGGCTTTCAGAAACTCAATACCGGGGTTCTACAATATGCTAAAGACCAATAAGGTTGAGAATATGATAATCGGTCCTTTGGAAGCCGGTGGCCACCTGTTTGGAGTACTGGGTGTTGTGGAGGCTCCTCAGAAGAAGCTTGAATCCATATCTGAGATCATAAATCTTATTTCATATTTCCTGGCACAGCTCGTTTTAGAGAGAGAAGAGCAGAGCAGGGCTCAGCATTATACCTTCAAAGATAATCTGTCCGGAACAGGCAATTACACTGCTTTTAAGAAGTATCTTGAGCAGGAGCTGGACTTATCCTCATCCTTTGGATGCATCCGCTGCGATCTGTCAAAGCTCAATGAGATCAACATTGCAGAAGGGTATGAAGTCGGAGACCAGATAATAGTGCTTACAGCCAGGTCTTTGATGGAGATTTTCGGAGAACCAAATGTCTTTAGGGTAAGCGGAACACAGTTTGTCGCCTTTGGATTTGAGAGCGAAGAGAGCTTCTTTGAGAATGATGTGGAGAGAATAAAGAAGATATATAAAGAAAATGCTATTGAAGCAAATGTTTCTTTTGTGTATTGTTTGTATGGGACAAAAGATATTAATATAGTATTAAACAGGTTAGAAGACCTGATGAGAGAAAAAATGCAGGAGAGTAATTATGGACATACAGACAATAGTTAATCAGATGGGAATTGAAATTCTGGCATTTGCAGTATGCATGTTCTTTGGCATCAGACTTATAATAACCAGAGATGTTAAGATTCTTAAAAAGGAGAATCCCGAGAGCATCAAGCATCCCAATGAATATACCTTTTACGCAGGACTGATCATCATATTCCTTGGCATATCAGCCATTGCAATGGGAATTGTGTCTTTCTTCAATCAGATAGCTGCGCTTATAGTTATTGTGGCAGCTGTAGTGATCATGGGATTTATGTGGAAGATTGTATACGAGAAATATGCTGAGTGATCAGTCGGAGAGCTATGAACAAATATAAAGTTATGCTTGTGGACGATGAAGAAGATGTTGCACAGGCGATCATGAGAAAATTAAGCTGGGAGGAAATGGGTTTTGATACTCCCAGATACGCACATAACGGCCTTGAAGCTCTTGAGTTTGCAGAGGAGCTAAGGCCGGATATTGTTATGTCCGATATTAAGATGCCTTATATGGATGGAATGGAGCTGGCAAGGAATTTAAAGCGCCTCTATCCCAATATAAGGATCATTTTCTTTTCGGGCTTTGATGAGTTTGAGTATGCCAAGGAAGCCATCAGGCTTGAGGCTGAGGAGTATATCTTAAAGCCTATTGATGCCGATGAGCTTAAGGCAGTCTTTAAGAGGGTTCACGAGGCACTTGACCGAGACATCGACGAGAAACTGAACGTTGCTAAGCTTGAGAATTATTACATGGATTCACTTCCTCTTTTGCAGGAGGATTTCTTTGCTTCTCTCGTGGAGGGCAGAATAGAGGATGACAGGATTGAGAAGTTTATGTCCGATTACAGGATTGAGTTGACAGGCCCTGTCTATGTGGCTGCTATCGTCCACGTCAGCAAGTCCAATATACCTGAGGGCATGAATCCCGTGCTGCTGTCCGTATCGGTGAGAAAGCTCCTTGAGGAGAGGATGGACGAAAAGTGGGGCTGTAAGTTCTTTTCCTATCAGGGCTCTACTGTTATGATAGCCCAGCTCCCGTCGCAGAAGGATGCATCTGCATTTACCGATGACTGCGACAGGCTCTGCAGACTGGCGGAGAGTATCTGCAAGGCGAATGTCACCATTGGTGTCGGAAGCACTACAGAGAGCCTCTCGGAAATCGATACTTCTTATCATGGAGCAAGAGATGCTGTCTCCTACAGGGTTTTGTACGGACACACCAAGGCAATCAATATTTCCGAGATTTCGCCCATGGAAAAAGATGATTCGGCTTCGGTAGAAGAAAATACTCTTCTGGACGTCTTTAAGAAGATGAAGATGGCTGATGCTGAGGACGTAAAAGAGGCAGCAGAGAAATATATAGAGAACAACACAAAAGCTCAGGCCACTATCCAGAACTACAGGTTCTTTGTAATGGAACTGGTGAGTGAGCTCTACAAGTTTGCAAGGACCAATCAGCTTGAGCTGGGTGATGTTTTTGACCTTAGTAGTGATGTATATTCTGTGGCTTCTCAGATGGAGCCCGGGGAGCTCTCCGGCTGGTTTACCGGAGTGTGCCTTAAGATGCACGAGCTCATCGACTATAAGAGAAATGACACCACAAGGTCTTTTGTCACAAAGGCACAGGAATATGTGGCAGACCACTATGCGGATCAGGACCTGTCCGTGGACTTTATCTGCAACTATCTCGGAGTCAGCAGCGCTTATTTCTCCACGGTTTTCAAGAAAGAGACAGGTAAGACTTTTGTCGGGTATCTGACGGACTACCGCATGGAGAAGGCAGAGAGAATGCTTCTTGAGACCGATGAAAAGACCTATATAATAGCCCAGGAAGTTGGATATTCCGATCCTAACTATTTCAGTTATGTATTCAAAAAACAGTTTGGCGTTTCGCCATCAAAGTATAAAAACGGCAAGGAATAAACAGGAGCTGGTTTGAAAAAGTTTTTGAAGGGGAAGTTTGATAACTTAAAAATGCAGTGGCTTATCTCGAGATACATGAGACCTATAGCCACGAGAAGCATTCAGGTTACAATTGCGGTTTCATTCACAATTGTAGCCTTAGTTTGTATGCTTGCCATGGGAGTAGCTCTTTATCAGAGGTTTGCCGTAAGGTCTGAGAAGATGCTCAGGGACGCAGCGGAGCTTACTCTTGATCAGAGTGTTATTACGCTTGAGGACTACCTTCGAAGCATGCGCAGAATGTCTGATGCCATCTACTATAACGTAGTCAAGGATCAGGACATCAGCAAAGAAACTCCAATAACTCAGATGAACCTTCTTTATGAAGCTCACAAGGACTATCTTATAAGTCTCGCTCTTTTCTCGGAGGACGGAACTCTTATCGCTGCATCTCCTGTAGGTGTTGAGAAGGACGGTGTGGATGTAACGGGTCAGACGTGGTTTCAGGCAGCCCTTTCTAAGCCTGAGAACCTTCATTTTTCACTTCCCCATGTTCAGAACATATTTGTAGACGATCCCACTTTTAAGTATTACTGGGTCACATCCCTTAGCAGAAATGTTGAGCTTAATAACGGTGGCGTTCCCGAGCAGGGAGTGCTTTTGGTTGACATGAACTATGCCGTCATCGAGGATATGATGGAGTCTGTCAACAATAACCCTTCAGAGCAGTACGTGTACCTTATGGATAATAAAGGATCTATTATCTACCATCCAATGCTTATGCAGATCAGTGCAGGCCTTTTTAAAGAAAATAATATGAGGGCAGCAGGGTATGATGATGGAAGCTACAAGGAAATCTTTGAGGGTAATGAGAGAATCGTTACCGTTGATACCATGAGCTATACGGGCTGGAAGCTGGTAAGTGTCATTCCGACAAGTAATTCCTACATGGGAATGAAGGATATCAGATACTTCGTTATGATGGTAGTCTCAATAACGCTTCTTGCTATGCTGATACTTAACAGGTTTGTTGCAAGACGTGTTACAAGACCGCTTATCAAGCTCAATGATTCCATCAGAGAAATTGAGATGGGAAAGGCCAATCCGGATGTCTATATCGGTGGACCATCTGAAGTAGAGCATCTCGGAAGGACACTAAGGGCCAGTTACGATCAGATAAATGAGCTGATGCGCGACATGGTTGCCTCTCAGGAGGAGAAGAGAAAAGCTGAGCTTGATGCACTTCAGTCACAGATAAATCCTCACTTTTTGTACAACACACTTGATTCCATTGTGTGGATGATCGAGGGCGAGAAATATAATGACGCGGTCTTTATGATAACGCAGCTGGCGTCTTTATTCAGAGTCAGCTTATCCAGCGGAAAGACCATCATTCCCATCGGGGATGAAATACGTCATGCCAGCAACTATATGAACATCCAGAAGGTAAGATTTAAGGATGCCTTCTCCATCGAATTTGATATAGATGAAGAGATAAAGAATTACTGTACCGTCAAGCTTATCGTGCAGCCTATTTTGGAGAACGCTGTCTATTATGGTGTAAAAGACATGGAGGATGGCGAGATAGTTGTGAAAGGCTTCATGGGTGATGACGGAGATATTTACATCACTGTATCAGACAACGGTTTTGGTATGAGCAGCAGCCAGACAGAGCTTCTTTTGACAGATGATACCAGGGTCAGAAAGAAGGGATCAGGCGTTGGCCTTATAAATGTACAGAGAAGAATTCAGCTCAGATTCGGAGAGCAGTACGGACTTAAGATCGAGAGTGAGCCGGATGAGGGCACGACTGTGACCATTCATCTGCCTGCGATTTTGTACAATGAGGAGAACCGGAAGATGCTGGAAACAGGAAAGGAGAAGGCGGATGAAGAATAGAAATCTGTTTATCCTTGTGGTGGCAATCCTCCTGTTTATTACATTTGCAGCTTCAACCTCTGCTCTTATCCTCAGCGGAATGAGAGAGGACTCACCCGAGGTGTCTGTGGTCATAGATGATTCGGGTTCCGGAAGATGGACAACATTTATAGCCGGACTTGAACAGGCTGCCAAGGATAATAATATAAAACTTAATGTAGTATCTACCGGTAAGAACTTAAGCCTTAGTCAGCAGTACAAGCTGATAAACGAGGAGATATCAGGTGGGGCCGACGGTATTGTATATCAGGTAAACAGCAGCAGAGGAACTGAAAACATGATATCTGATATCAGTAACAAGGCAGTACTTCTTCTGGTTGACACCAGTGCGGATACAGACGTTGATGTTGAGGGCAGATCTGCCTGCATACAGGTGGACAACGTAGAGCTGGGAAGAGCACTGGCCAATGAAGTCAGGATAGCCTTTGATAATAAGCTTGACGGCAAGAAGATTGGAATCATCACCGGCAATTTGAGGCAAAATGCCCTTGCAGAGAGGCTTAAGGGCTTTACTGAAAACATAGAAACATCGGGTGCTGAGATTACATGGTCTGACTATGATCCTGTCAGCATGGCCGACAGAGTAGTAAGAAGACAGAATGAATCACCTGCAGATATCATTGTCGCTCTTGATAACAACGGGCTTGAATGTGCAGCTGAATATGCGCTGAAGCAGGAGAGCGCTCCGGCAATCTTCGGCGTTGGAATTTCAATTAAGAATGTCAGCTATTTAGATGACGGACTGATCACAAGCATGGTGGTTCCAAATGAGTATTACATGGGCTATCAGTCAGTGGCGGCCATTGCACGGCGCTTTGACAACAGGCTGACTCCCATGGAGGATGAGAAGATACCTTTCAGGGTCGTAAACAGGGACAATCTGTTTGATGAGAGCAATCAGAGAATCCTTTTCCCTGTGGTTCACTAAAGTATCTTAGGAGAGTATCGGGGATCATGAACATGAAAAAAGTTATGGTAACGCTGCTTACAGTGTTATGTCTTTTGACAACAATATTGTCCGGCTGTGGCAAGCAGAATGTAAATAAAAGTGAATCAAAGATAAAGATCGGTGTCTCAGCTTATGATATGTACGACACTTTTCTGGGGCAGCTTGTGGAGCAGTTTCAGAGTTTTCAGAATGAGGATGTGGAGATTGTTGTCTACAATGCAGCGCAGAGTCAGCAGACTCAGAATTCTCAGGTCAAGAAGATGATCGAGGACGGGATGGATGTGATTTGTGTAAACCTTGTGGACAGGACGGATCCTACAGCTGTAATCGATGCGGCCAGAAAAGCCGATGTGCCTGTTATATTCTTTAACAGAGAGCTGGTTGAAGGAGACATCGGAAGGTGGGACAAGCTCTTTTATGTAGGTGCTGATGCTGAGCAGTCGGGAGTCATGGAGGGCGAGTTGGCAGCCTGGGCGTGCATTACGAACAAAGAGCTCGACAGGAATGGAGATGGCGTGATCCAGTTCGTGGTATTAGAGGGAGAGGCCGGGCATCAGGACGCTATTGTCAGGACTGAGGCTTCCATAAATACCATGAAAAAGCAGGGGATCGAAATCGATAAGCTTGGCTACGCCATAGCAAACTGGAACAGAGCACAGGCGCAGACCAAGACAACGCAATTTATCGAGGACTACGGCGATGATATTGAGCTGGTCCTTTCAAATAATGATGACATGGCCCTGGGGGCAATTGATGCATACGAAGCCATGGCTATACCCAGAAACAAGTGGCCGGCAATTCTTGGAATAGACGGAACGGATGTAGGACTGGAAGCCGTTAGGGATGACAAGATGGTAGGAACCGTCTACAACGACAAGGAAGGACAGGCGACTGCCATGTTTGAGCTTGCCTGTGTGCTGGCAAAGGGCGGCAGTATTGAGGAACTTTCGGATAAATACTCTATTGAAAACGGAAGGTATATAAGACTTCCTTATGCCAAGGTTACTTCCTCGAATATCATTCAGTTTATTGGAAGGTGATTTGTGGTTGGATATTTGATGAAGAAATGTACGGCAGTCCGATTATCTGAATGAATTTCAAATTTTCTGTTGCTTTTATGGCGAGGACGTTATATAATAGCTTTTGTCGCTGGTCGAGATACTTGCGACAACCCAAATCGGGGTGTGGCTCAGTTGGTAGAGCACTATCTTAGGGAGGTAGGGGCCGCGTGTTCGAATCACGTCACTCCGATTCATGAAGCTACAAGCTTGAAATGGCTTGTGGCTTTTTTGTTGCCTGCATATACTTTTGCTATTTACTTTGGTTGGCAGGTAGGGTATTATAATCAGCGTCGGTGTTCCGACAACAGGAAATTTACTTCTATATTTCTAATTTATTCAAATGAGACGAAGCCTAAATCTTGGACTACGTCTATATTTCCAATAAGAATGTGCAAGCAGTAATAAATTGATGCGTGTTGATAGTTGGTGCTATTGAATTACGTCTGCTAATCTGATTTTACAAACACAGACGTAAAATTTCGGTGGGGTACAATAGTAGCTATCTGTAATGTTAGTACTTGTTACTGCTTATAAAATGAAAAGAGAAGTCCAGTAGTAGTGGGAAATTTTTCGTACGTTTTGATTTAGAAAAACTAGAACTAAGACGTAATTTTTCGGGTATCAATCATCAAAAAGGAGTAATAACAATAATTTGATCAATTATACAAACGAGCTTAACAATCAGCTAAATGAACTGAATAGACTTGAAAAGAAAACTTCGAATAGGCTAAAGAGCTATAAAAGCTTGGATAAAGGGAGAATTAGAGTATCTTCCAGTAACGGAGTGGTACAATATCATTTCAAGAAAGAAGGAGAAGAAAAAGAACATTATATTCCCAAAATTGAAATCGGCAAAATAAGACTACTGGTTCAGAGGGAGTATGATGAGAAAGTTCATAAAGAACTGACAGAAATGATAAAGAGGCTTGAAAAGTTTAATTCAAGGTATGATGCCGATAGGATTAGTATGCTCTATGACAAGCTTCCTAAAGGAAAACGAGAACTGATTGCTCCGATATTGCCTACACGACAGATGATCATTGATGAGTGGTATAGGACGCATCCCGGAGGAAAGAATTCCTATGAATTCAAGCATGAGTTTATAACATTAAATGGGGAGTCTGTAAGATCAAAGTCAGAAAAAATCATAGCTGATTATCTAAAAGCTAATGGGATTCCTTATGTCTGTGAGCCTGAGGTAATACTTAAGGATGGCAGTAAGGCATGCCCTGATTTTGCTGCATTAAATGTAAGAACTAACAAAACGTATTATATTGAACATCTCGGATTGGTTGATCAAGAGAGATATGCGACCAGAAACTTCAATAAGCTTATTGACTATGAAGAGGTGGGAATTGTGTTAGGTATAAATCTTATAATAACCATGGAAACAGAAGATCGACCTTTGGATATGAAAGTGCTGGAAAAGAAGATAAAGGAGTATATTCTATAGCATTCCAACAGGAATAATGTATTCAAAAAATGTATTGCAGCATAACTTTGCTATTCTCAATAACAGATATTATGATAGTATACCTAGTATCTGATAAAATTATCAGAGGAGGATTCCAGCATTGAATTACTGAAGGGGAGAAGTGTATGAATTTACTGATTCATGATCTTGATGAAAAGGAGTGGGGACAGATTTCACAGGATTATCAGGGATGGGAAGTAATAGCTCCGTCAAAAGAGATTAAGCCCTGCGCAGGGTGTTTTGGCTGCTGGTTAAAGACACCGGGAGAATGCGTTATCAAAGATGGCTATAACAGGATGGGGTATCTCATACATAAAGCTGATGAGCTTGTGGTAATGACCAGATATACCTATGGCGGATTTAGCAGCTTTGTTAAGAATGTATTCGACAGGAGTATCGGATGGGTCCTACCATATTTCCGCATCGTTGATAATGAGATGCATCATAAGATGCGTTATCCTGAGACAAAAGAGATAACGGTGATCTTCAGGGGACATGACCTGACAAAAGAAGATAAGGCCGATGCAAAGCGTTATGTAGAGGCGGTTTGCAGGAATTTTAATGGGATAATCAAAGAAATCAGATTTGATGAAACACAAGAAGTATCAGGCAATACAGAACATGCCGAAATAGTCGCTTCTGATCAGACTTCCGGTAAACCTATCCTCCTGAACGGAAGCCTTAGAGGCGAAAATTCCAACACATCGAAGTTCCTTAATAAGCTTGCAGAATGCATTGGAGAAGAGGCAGAAATACTTAGCCTAAATCAATTTCTCAATAAGCCCGAAGAACTTGTTCAGAAGTTACTTGGCGCAGACAAGATTGTCCTTGGATTCCCGATGTACGTTGACGGAATCCCATCAGAAGTTCTAAAGGTCATGGAGCTTATGGAAAAGACATGTCCGCCCGGTGATAAAAAGATTTACACCGTAGTAAACATGGGCTTCTATGAGAGCTGTCAGATAAAGAACGTTCTGAGACAGGTGAGAAAGTGGAGTCAGAAATGCGGATTTACCTATGGCGGAGGAGTTGCCATAGGAGGCGGCGAAATGATGGGCGCGCTCATTCAGACCATTAATGCTCCGGCCGGTCCTGTGAAATATGTAGTTGAAGCTCTGCAGACACTGGGCGCTGTGATTGGAAATTCATCAGTTATAGACGACATTTACGCTGATGCATATAAATTCCCAAGAGCAGCTTATATGTTTATGGCCGGCAGAGGTTGGCCCAAGGCAGCAAAGCAAAACGGTCTTAAGAAGAAAGACCTGCTCCGAAGAATAGAAGATTGATAATACTAGTGAGGATGATATGAATATTTACGTTGATTTTGATGACTGCTTATGTGAAACTGCCAAGGGCTTTTCGACTTTGGTTAAAGATTTATTTGATATAGATGTTCCCTACGAAGATATACATTCCTTTAATCTTCAGAAGTCTTTTGATCTTACTGATGAGCAGTATGAACAGATGATGATAGAAGCGCATACTCCAAAGAGTCTTTTGGCGTATGAAGAGACGCCCGGGGCATCTGAAACCATAAATGGCTGGATAGATGAGGGACACAGAGTCTTTATCATAACAGGACGTCCGGATAGTGCCTATCAGGCTTCAAGACAGTGGCTCGATGAGCATAATCTTAAGAGAGTTAAGCTCTATTGCCTTAACAAGTATGGGCGTGACAGCTTTATCAAGGACAGTGAGTTTGGTCTTGAACTTGAAGACTACTATAAGATGCACTTTGATGTTGCTGTAGAAGATTCTCCGGCTGCATTCAGATTCTTTGACCATTTGCCGAATTTGCAGGTCAAGGTCTTTGACCGTCCGTGGAACAAGGACTGTGAGCTGCCGGGAGCTAATTACACAAGAGTCTGTAACTGGGATTCCATAAAGGATTCAGTGAAAGCATAAAAACAAAAAGCACAAAATAAAATGGATATAAAGCTCACAAGGCTTTATATCCATTTTTTACATTAAGTCAAAATCTTTACATGGTGGAATCTCTGTAGATCAGATCCGTCTCTGTATAAGTGATCCTGTAGTTTAGATCGGGCTGCTCAATCCTGGAAATAATAAGGTTTGCTGCTGAGTAACCGATGATCTGGCTGTGGATGTGGCTTGTGGAGAGCGACGGAGTTACAATCTTGGACTCCGGTGAATCATCAAAGCCAAAGAGCTTGATGTCACGAGGGCATTCAACACCCATCTTCTTAAGACCGTATAACAGGTCAAGGGCCACGAAGTCATTGGCGCAGATAAACATCTCAGGAAAGCTCTTCATGTTCTCAAGGGCTTTGTATAGATAGTCTTTGTAATCGTCACCGTGAGGGTGAACCTCTGTGAGGCAGTAGTCATCATTAACAGTAAGGTTATTGATGTACATCGCCTCTCTAAAGGCCATGAATCTCTCATAGAAAGAGCGGCAGTGAGTGACCTGTCCGACAAAGCCGATGGAGGTTATACCTCTTTTACTCATATCATTGACAACAGTATATATACTTGAGAAATTGTCCATTAGCAGAATGTCTGCATCCAAAGGCTTCCAGTAGCTGGCAACAGGAGCATCGATCATAAGAACCGGGATCCCGAGACTGCAGAGCATCTCGCAGTACGGATGATTGAACATCTCAATACAGGCAATGGCCTTAGTGTTTTCCTGTCTGAAGGAAAGTGGGAGAGAGAGCTCTGCAACATTGTGCTCATCTACTCTGTGCATTGTCAGACTGTATCCCAATAAAGAAACCTCGTGCTGAAACTTATCCAGCATGGTAGATGCAAAGTGCGAATTGTTAAGGAAGCTTCCGGTGAAAAGAGCTATCTCTCCGGAGGCTTTTGTTTTTGCCACGGAAGGATTTCTTATCTCTGAAACAGAGTTTGCATATGAAAACTGTTTATACCCCATTTCTATAGCTTTTTCCAGAACCTTCTGTCTTGTTGATTCAGCTAGAACTCCGGTATTATTTATAGCCTTTGATACGGTATTGCGAGACACTCCCAGAGCATCCGCGATATCCTGAAGCGTAACTTTAGTTGCCATGTAAAATCTCCGATATATTAGTATAGACTGGGCTCTTGCGCAGTAGAGCGTGCAATCACCTTATTCATTATAAAATGTAAAATTCTATGTGTCAAATGTAAATTAAAAATGTTACAAATGTAAAAATTCTATATTGACACATTGTTTATGCCGTGTTATATTTTACATACGCAAACGAAATGTTACAAATGTAAAAGTGAGAAGGGGAGTTATATGAATGCGAAAGCAAAGGACAACAATCTACATAACACGCTGGTGTATATAAGACAACACTGGCAGCTTTATGTATTCTTTTTGGGGCCGGCACTTATTCTTACCATTGTATTTAAGTATTTGCCCATGGGAGGTATTCTGATTGCGTTCCAGAAATACAATCCTTTTAAAGGAATCCTGGGAAGCGAATGGGTAGGACTTAAGTACTTCCAGCAGTTCCTGTCATCGCCGGATTTCCTGCAATACCTTATGAACACATTGAAGCTGAGTATCTTCGGACTCCTTTGGGGATTCCCGATGCCGATCATACTTGCACTGCTTCTTAACAGAATAGCTAGCAGCAAGATCAAGCAGAAGATCCAGCTTGTACTGTACATGCCAAACTTCATTTCAGTCATCGTCCTCTGTGGTATGGTTAGAATCCTTCTTTCCGTAACAGGACCTCTGAACATGATGATGGGAAGTAACATCAACTTCCTTACAATCCCGGCAGCCTTCAGACCGATCTACATCATAAGCGGAATCTGGCAGGGAGCAGGATGGGCATCGATCATGTACACCGCAGCTCTCTCAAATGCCAGCAAAGAGCTCAAGGAAGCAGCACAGATCGACGGAGCAAATATCTGGCAGCAGATAAAGGCCGTTGAATGGCCGGCTATCAAGGATATGGTAGTTATCCAGTTCATCCTTCAGGCCGGAAACATCATGAGCATCGGATTTGAGAAGGCATACGCACTTCAGTCAGACATGAATCTGTCATCATCTGAGATCATAGCAACTTACGTTTATAAGAAAGGTCTTTTGAACGGTGACTACAGTTACTCAACAGCCGTTGGACTTTTTAACACCATCATCAATGTAATACTTCTTGTTGTAGTCAATAAGATAGTAGAGAAGATGAATGATGGACAGGGACTATAAGGAGGAACTCAGATGGAAAAGACACTTAGCATGAAAAAGAGTGAATTCGCGAGAGCTTCCATTGGGGATAAGATATTTCTTTTAACAGGATACGTACTATTGGGGCTTTTCGTAGCAGCTATTATCGGACCGGTAGTTTACATTATCATCGCATCCTTCATGGATCCGATAACACTGCAGAACAAGGGTATAGTTTTTGATACAAGTAAATGGACTTTAACAGCTTACGAGAGAGTTATGTCAAACTCACAGATCTGGACCGGATTCTTTAATGCAGTCCTGTACTCGGTTCTGTTTGCAGCAATCTCCGTATTTATAACACTGCTGTGTGCATACCCCATGTCCAGGGATGATTTTAAGGGAAAAAAGATCTTCAACACAATCTTCATTATCACAATGTTTTTTGGTGGCGGACTTATCCCTACATACCTTCTTATCAGTAACATGGGACTTTTGGACA
This sequence comes from Butyrivibrio sp. VCB2001, assembly GCF_000423965.1. Taxonomy (NCBI): domain Bacteria; kingdom Bacillati; phylum Bacillota; class Clostridia; order Lachnospirales; family Lachnospiraceae; genus Butyrivibrio; species Butyrivibrio sp. VCB2001. Next base: position 160,067 of record NZ_AUIZ01000007.1, read on the forward strand.
GTATGTGGGCTGTAATCCTTCCCGGTTCCTTTAGTGTATGGAACATGATAATTGCAAGAACTTATTACAAAGGTATTCCCACTGAGCTCAGAGAAGCAGCGGATGTTGACGGTGCGAATGAGCTGGTGTTCTTCTTCAGAATTCTGCTTCCGGTGTGTACACCCCTTATCGCCGTACTTACACTGTGGCAGTTTGTAGGAATGTGGAACAGCTACTTTGACGCAATGATCTATTTGAACTCAGCCAGCAAGCAGCCACTTCAGCTGGTGCTCAGGGCAATACTTATCCAGAACGAGCCTGATCCCGGAATGATCGCGGACATGCAGAGTACAGCTCAGAGAGCACAGCTTGCAGAGCTACTTAAATATGCAACGATCATCGTTTCCAGCCTTCCGCTGGTTGTGATGTATCCGTTCTTCCAGAAGTATTTCGATTCAGGAATCATGGTTGGTTCAGTAAAAGGCTAACGTAGTGGGAGAACATCCCGGTTATACAGGGATGATCTAATAAAAAAGAAGGTTTAAAAGGAGAGGAAAATGAAAAAGAAAACATCAAGGTTACTCAGTGCAGCCCTTGTAGCAGCTATGTCAGTCAGCATGCTCGCAGGCTGTGGCAAAGGGGCAGCATCAAGCAGCACAGCTGAAGTGTCAGCAGATGGCATCAGCTTCCCGCTGGCAGATCAGGTTACCATAACAGGTACCATCAGTTATCCATCAGGAACAGAGTCAGATCCCAATAAGAGAACCATCTTCAAGAGACTTGAAGAGGCAACAAACGTACATGTTGAGTGGACAGCAATTTCAAATGATCAGTGGGGAGACAAGATCCAGCTTAACATGGCCAACAAGGGCACTCTTACTGATATGGTCTTCAATGCAAGCTTCAGCAATTCAGATCTTATCAGATATGCAGATCAGGGAGTTATTCTTCCTTTAGAGGATTACATCGACAACAACATGCCTAACCTTAAGGCAGTATTTGACAAGTATCCTGAGTACCGCACAATGTGTGAGGATTCAGAGGGACATATCTGGGCTCTTCCATGGATCGAGCAGCTCGGATCAAACAAGACAGCTATCCAGACAGTAGGTAACAACTTCACATACATCAACACAAAGTGGCTTAACTTCCTTGGACTTGAGAAGCCCACAACAGTTGATGAGTTCGAAGAAGTTCTTAAGGCATTTAAGGATCACGCTTCAGAGCTCCAGGCAGAGTTCGGTATCGAGGGTGACATCATCCCTATGAGCTGCATTATGAACGATCAGGATCCAAGCCTTCTTATCAACGGCTTTGGCGAGGGATATGGTGACAACGATATAGGACAGCACATTGCAGTTACAGACGACAAGAAGGTTATCTGCACAGCTACACAGGACGGATTTAAGTCAGGTATGCAGTGGCTTCACAAGCTCTATGAAGAAGGACTTATTGACCCTGAGTGCTTCACACAGGATTGGTCAACATATGTAGCAAAGGGTAAGTCACACAGATACGGCGTATGCTTCACATGGGATGTTGCTAACATCGACAACCTTGAAGACTTCGAGCCACTTGCTGCACTTAAGGCAGATACAACAAACGTAACACCTATGAACGGTTCATTCACTTCAGGATTTGACAGAGGAAGATGTGTTATCACAGCTAAGTGCGACAACCCTGCATTTGTTTGTGCATGGCTTGACCTTATGTATGATCCATTCCAGTCACCTCAGAACAACTGGGGAACTTACGGCGAGGATGATGAGTTCGATATCTTCGAGCTTTCAGAGAATGCAAACGGTGGAAAGATGCTTAAGCACGCACCTCTTGGCGATGCTTCACCTGTTGAAGTTCGTGAGGCTGAGGCTGTAGGCGGACCTCTTGCGATCCTTGACGAGTACTACGGTGTATACGTTACATGCCCTGATGATGCTCAGTATCGTCTCGACTGGATCAAGGAGTACTACACAGATGACATGAACTGCAAGTATGTATATCCTAACGTATTCATGACAGCTGATGACACAGAGAAGCTTACAACAATCCAGCAGGATCTTATCAGCTACATAAACACAAGCAGAAGTAACTTCGTTATGAACGGACTTTCTGACAGCGATTGGGATGAGTACCTTAAGCAGGTAGATGCTTACGGGCTTGAGAATTATCTCTCAATCTATCAGAAATATCTCGATGAGTTCTATAAATAAGAATCATTACCCGGGGAGGAGAAATCTCCTCCCCGATTTTTAAGCTCTAAATTAAGTAATTGGCAAAAAGGATTAAGGATTAATATGAGTGGCAAATTAGATAAGGCAAGGGAATACGAAGCAAAAAAGGAGATGTCTATCCCTGAGGAGCAAAGACCTAAGTTTCATTTGACTCCCAGATGCGGATGGATGAATGATCCCAACGGTTTTAGCAGCTATAAGGGAGAGTATCATCTCTTTTACCAGTATTACCCTTACGATACGGTTTGGGGACCGATGCATTGGGGGCATGCAAAGAGCTTAGACCTTATAACCTGGGAATATCTTCCGGCAGCAATGGCACCGGATGAAGAGTACGACAAGGACGGATGCTTTTCCGGAAGCGCCATCGAGATGGAAGATGGAAAACAGCTCCTTGTCTACACCGGAGTTAACAAGGTGCAGGGAGAAAACGGGGAAATATCAGAGTATCAGACACAGTGTGTTGCAGTCGGTGATGGCACAGATTACAAGAAATATGAAGGAAATCCTGTTATCACATCGGACTCCCTTCCTGAAGGTGCAGGCAAATTCGACTTCAGAGATCCTAAGGTATGGAGAGAAAACGGCAAGTACTACATGGTAGTCGGCAACAAGACTGTGGACAAGGACGGTCAGATACTTCAGTATGTCAGCGATGACGGCTTTAAGTGGACCTATGATAAGCTGGTCATCAAGAACAACCACAGATTCGGCGTTATGTGGGAGTGCCCTGATTACTTCTCTCTTGATGGTAAGCAGCTCCTTCTCACAAGCCCGCAGGACATGCTTCCTGAGGAACTTGAGTTTCACAACGGAAACGGAACCTTATGTGTGATCGGTGCCTTCAATGAAAAAGGCGATTTTTGTGAGGAGAATTGCCAGGCAGTTGATTACGGCATTGATTTCTATGCACCTCAGACAATCCTTACAGATGACGGCAGAAGAGTTATGATCGGATGGATGCAGAATTGGGATACCTGTGGCATAAGGCGCGATGATTTCCCTTGGTTTGGTCAGATGAGTTTCCCGAGGGAGATCAGCCTTAGAGGTGGCAAACTGATCCAGAAACCCGTCAGAGAAATTGAGAATTATTACGGCAAAAGAATCAGCAGACAGAATGTACTTGTATCTGACAGCGTATCACTTTCAAGCATTGAGGGCAGATGCATAGACATGACAATAAATGTCAGCAGCCTTTCTGATGAGCTTTCTTACAAGAAGTTTGAAGTTCGCTTTGCAGATAACGGTAAGGCATACTCAACAGTTGAGTATGATCCGGAGCTTAATATCGTAAAGATAGACAGAAAGCATTCCGGCAGCAGAAGAGCCATCGTGCACCAGAGAAGATGCAGAGTGGCAAATAACAAAGGAAACATAAAGCTCAGACTCATCCTTGACCGTTACTCCATGGAGCTGTTCATAAACGACGGAGAGCAGGTTATGTCAATGGTCGTTCTCACTGACGTAAAGGCCGAAGGCATCAGCTTTAAAGCAGTCGGAGAGCTGAATATGGATGTTGAGATGTACGAGCTTGAAAGGAAAGACAGATGAGTAAATTTGACGTAGTTGCCCTTGGTGAACTGCTTATAGATTTTACAAACAATGGTGGTAGCGAGCAGGGAAATCCCATGTTCGAAGCCAACCCCGGTGGAGCACCATGCAATGTGTTATCCATGCTGGAGAATCTCGGGAACAGGACAGCGTTCATCGGTAAAGTCGGCGATGACTTCTTCGGAAGGTTGCTCAAGGAGAGAGTTGAGAAGCAGGGAATTGATACGACAGGTCTTTTCCTGGATGGCGAAGTACACACAACTCTTGCCTTTGTAAATAAGCTTGCAAACGGTGATCGTGACTTTTCTTTCTACAGAAAGCCCGGAGCGGATATGATGCTGAGCGAAGGTGATGTGGACAGGGTAAAAGGGCTTTTGGAGGAAACAAAAGTCTTCCATTTCGGAACGCTCTCCATGACAGATGAACCGGCAGCTGCAGCGACAAAGCTGGCAATTTCTCATGCAAAGAAAAGCGGAGCCATGATCTCTTTTGACCCCAATTACAGAGCACCTCTGTGGGAGTCGGAAGAAAAGGCACTAAAGGCAATGAGATACGGGTTTGAGAACTGCGATATTCTAAAGATATCCGACAATGAAGTTGAGCTCTTTACGGGGATGAGTGACGTCCTATCCGGCGCTCAAAAGATTAAAGAGGAATTTGATATACCACTAGTTTTTGCTACTCTTGGCCCTGATGGAAGCATGGCTCTTTATAAGGACATGGTGGTTAAAAAAGACGGCTACAGAAATCCTGACACAATTGAGACAACAGGAGCCGGAGATACATTCTGCGCCTGCGCGATCGATTATGTCTGCAAAAACGGCCTTGAGGACTTAAGTGAGGATAAGCTCCTTTCGTGCCTTGATTTTGCAAATGCTGCAGCTTCTATCATCACCACCAGAAGAGGAGCGCTTTCAGTAATGCCAAAGAAAGAGGAAGTTCAAAATTTCCTGTCAAAATAACAGATAGTACAGGCCCGCTTTTTAGCGGGCTTTTTCTGTTGTATAATCAAATTAAGACAAATTTGTCCGGAGGGATAGATGCAGGAAACAACTCAGCTTACATACGGAGAAGGATCCGTAACGATAATGGAGAGCTCTCAGAGCGAAATCGAAGTAGCTGCGCCCGAGATCAGGTTTGGTGACTATTACAAAGCTGTAGAGGCTTGCTTTACTGCCAGAGAACTTGAAGAGATCAGTGAGGGAAGCAATGCTGCTTTGGAATTCAGGTATTCCATGACCGATAAACTTGATGACGAAGATGAGGTTCAGCGCTTTGAGAAAGGAATAGAAAAGGCAGAGATGCTGACAGGCTCTTTAAACAGCGGAGTATATTTTGAAGTTGAGGCGGAAAAGAGTGTCAGTGGTGGAGAAAAAAGCGAAATAGACACTCTCTATGATGAAGTGGAGTTTCAGTATGAGATTCCCAGATATCTTGTAGCAGAAAAACGAGCCTACTATGCCATGACCAATGTCATGGGTGTATGTGAGCTTGAAAAAGATGTGGATGAGGAGGCTGACACGCTCTCAATCAGCACACGTGATATCGGAACAACGCTTATCCTTTATCAGGATGGCAAGGAAAATGGCAATCGTGAGCATTCGGGATTTGCGATAAAGACGCAGTATCTTTTTTTACTTGCGATTGTAGCTCTTGCCCTTGTCTGGTGGGCACTTGAGAGACGTAACAGAAGAAGCTGAATTAACAGTATTTGCAAAATAAAATCAAAATTTGATAGATTTTATTTCGAAAAAACAGTAAAATTACATTATGGATGCAGATAAGACTTTTGGGGAAAATGCATACTATGTAGATGATACTGTGGAGCCGGCTACTATTGCCAGACTTCTTAACTTTGGCGTGCAACAGATGGGACTGGGCATAATCTTTCTTGATGTCAACAGAAAGTGTGTCTATGCCAATCGGCACGCCTTTAGTTTGCTCCATGCGGAGTTCAGTTTAGAGAGCGTATATAAAGCTTTTAAGGACTGGATGAACAGCCTTGGTATTGAGCAGAGCACAGCTGCCTGGACAAGGCTTTTTGAGAGTCAGGAGAGGGAGCGCCTGTACAGGGTTCGTTACAGATATCTTCTGGATTCTAACAATAAGCCCATCGGTTATATGTACACGATCCAAAACCTGTCGGATATTGTTGAGAACGGAACAGGAGAGCAGTACAGGCTTACACATGATGAGCTGACAACACTCTATAACAGGGAAGGTTTTAAAGAGGCTGCCCAGAACAGGCTCAGAGAAACAGATAAAAGATATATTCTATTGTATTCAAATATCAAGGATTTCAAGCTCTTTAACCAGCTCTTTGGTCTGGAGAAGGGTAATGATATCCTTATCAATATCGCCGATCTGATGATCCAACATGTCAAAGAGGATGATATCTACGGAAGGATAAACGGCGATCACTTTGCTATTTGCATGCCGAAGGAAAGGTTCGTTGAGAAGGACTTTAAGAAGCTTGTAAGAGAGGTTACCAGTAAGGTTACCAGCAAGTCATATTCCCTTCACATGCAGATTGGAATCTACGAGATCACAGACCCTACAATGGACATAACCCTTATGTGTGACAGGGCTTATATGGCTTGCAAGTCCATCAAGAAGGATGGCGTATGCGAGATAGCCTGGTACAGCGATGAGATGATGGTCAATGCTCTTTTGGAAAAAGAGATCTTATCAAGCTTTGACTTTGCCATCATCAACAGGCAGTTTGGAATCTATCTGCAGCCACAGGTTTATTCTGACGGAAGAATATTCGGAGCAGAAGCTCTTGCCAGGTGGATGCATCCGGATAACGGTCTGATCCAGCCCGGAGTATTCATTGATGTACTTGAGAGGGCTGATCTTATCTACAAGCTTGACAGGTATATATGGGAACTGGCGGCTCTTCAGCTTGCAAAGTGGAAGGACACTGAGAGAGATCGGATTCAGATCTCTGTAAATGTATCACCAAAAGATCTGTATTATCTCGATATCAAGAAGGAATTCACTGAGCTGATAAACAGATACCAGATTGACCCGGCGCTTCTCAATATTGAGATTACGGAGACGGCGGTAACTTCCGATGTAACCAAGTGCGCAAAGCTCATACTTGAACTGCAAAAGGCAGGCTTTAAGGTTGAGATTGATGATTTTGGGTCTGGATATTCTTCTCTTAATATGTTAAAAGATATTAATGCCGATGTGCTCAAGATTGATATGGGGTTCCTCAGGAAAACAGAAAATCAGAACAGAGCACGGGTTATACTTAACTATACCATCGACATGGCGCATGAGCTTGGTATGAGTGTTGTCACCGAGGGCGTTGAGACCTTGGAACAGCTGGAATACCTGCAGGATATGGGTTGTAGGATGTTCCAGGGATACTATTTCGATAAGCCGATGCCGGTGGAAGAATTTGAGAAGAAATACGAGAGTCCGGAATGAAATATTACTATGCACCTATGGAGGGGATAACTCTTTATCCCCTCCGCAATATACACAAAGAGATAATGGGCGATGGAGTAGACAAGTACTTCACGCCTTTTTTAACTGCAACAAGCGTTCATCACTTTAAGAACAGGGAAAAGAAAGATGTGCTTCCCGACAAGAACTACGCATTTGATGATTATGGAAATCAGGTGGTTCCTCAGATTATGGCAGGAAATGCCGGGGACTTTCTCTGGGCAGCGGGAGAGATGAAAAAGCTTGGATATGAAGAGGTCAATTTAAACCTTGGTTGTCCTGCCCCGACAGTTGTAAACAGGCATAAGGGAGCAGGTCTTTTACAGGACCCTGAGTACCTGGATGAGATGCTGTATGAGATATTTGAAGGGATAGAAAAAGACTCTTTTCCTAAGGTATCATTAAAGACGAGGCTTGGATTTAAGGATGAGGACGAGGTAGACACCCTCATGAATATTTATGCGAAATATCCGGTAAAAGAGCTGACGATACACGCAAGGGTAAGGGAAGACTTCTACAGCGGAAGCCCGAGATACGAAGCATTTGAAAGAGCTGTTTCAGCCTATAAGTCAAATGGTGGAAATGCTGATATTTGCTATAATGGAAACGTTTCTACTATTAATATAGAAGAAACAAAAAAACTTACCTTTGATAACGTGATGATTGGAAGAGGCCTTTTGACAGATCCATCCCTTGTAAGGCAGCTACGAGGCGGAGAAGGACTAAAACCCGGTGAGCTTAAGGAGTACCTTGATAAACTTTATGCTGCTTATGCCGAGTATATCCCGGAAGATAGGAATGTCATCTTCAAGATGCTTGAGCACTGGGCATTTCTGCACGTTCATTTCAAAGACTGCGATAAGTACCTGAAGACTATAAGAAAAAGCCGCAGCAAGGGTGAATACCATGCTGCGGTCAACAATATCTTTGCAAGTTGTGAGTTTATTTAAGTTATCTGTTCTGCATGCTGATCTTGCTGCCTGCTGGAACGGATGAAGTGATGAAGGCGTTAGCTCCGATGATCGAGCCCTCGCCGATGACGGTTTCGCCACCCAGGATTGAAGCTCCTGCATAGATGGTAACGTTGCTCTCAATGGTGGGGTGACGCTTGGTGCCCTTGAGCTGCTGGCCTCCTCTTGTGGAGAGACCACCGATGGTTACGCCCTGATAGATCTTGACGTTGTCACCGATTATGGAGGTCTCGCCGATAACTATTCCGGTTCCGTGATCGATCATCAGATATTTGCCGATGGTGGCTCCGGGATGAATATCTATACCGGTTTTGGAATGAGCATACTCAGTCATCATTCTGGGGATGAGAGGCACTTTGAGAAGATAGAGCTCGTGGGCGATCCTGTTAATAGTAGATGCCGTAAGCCCCGGATAGGAGAGGATGATCTCTCCCTTGCTGTATGCTGCCGGATCTCCGTCATAGCAGGCCTGAAGGTCTGTGTCCACGTACTCTCTGATCTTGGGGAGCTGTTTGAAAAACTCATGAGTTATGCATCTTGCTCCGCAGTCGAGAGTGCTGTCGGTTGCGTTTAAATATTCAGGACTGTGGTGGAAGGCGATGGCAATCTGCTTCTGCAGGTTGTAGATAACGTCCTCGATTACAACGGCGATTCTGTTGTTGTCGTTGTAGCTCTTGTAAACCTTGTCCCTGTAATAGCCCGGGAAAATAATACGAATGAGCTTGATCACAATGTCTTTTACCGCGTCGCGATCGGGCTGATTGTAAACGTCCATCTTATCGACGTCGCGTCCCTTCTCATAGTCGGAGAGAATAAGATCAACGATGTCTTTTATCTCATTCTTAAGTTCAGGTGAATTGTTATTCTGTTTGAAATCCATAGATTATCATCTCCCATAATACATGGTCTTTTCACCAATTATACACTAAGTGAATAAAAATAATATCAAAAAGTTTGATTTAGCTCTAAAGTTATCTGTTTAATCATTCGATAAAAAATATGACGGAATATCTCCGCCTGTCTTTTGATATGTAAAAATCTTCGGAAAATGGATTTCACTTAGGTACACGGATGTACAAAGGAAGAGCCTTATAATAGTTTTGGAGGTACGTGTACTATGATGAGATCAATGTGGTCGGCTGTCGCCGGACTTAAAACCCATCAGCTTGAAATGGATGTCATTGGTAATAACATTGCCAATGTTAATACAACTGCATATAAATCACAGGCTACCGGCTTCCAGGATGTTCTTTATCAGACAGTAAAAGAGGGAACAGGAGCAGGCCAGAGAGTTGCAGCTACCAATATAGCTCAGGTTGGTCTTGGATCAAAGCTCGGTTCTGTATATACAAATATTGCAGCACAGGGTTCAGCCATCACAACCAACAATGTAATGGATCTGATGATCACAGGACCATCATTCTTTATCATCAGCCCTGACAGCCAGATCCTCAACTACGGCAGAGACGGTTCATTCTCAATCGATGCTGAGGGTGATCTTGTAACCCAGAACAACGGATACTACGTAATGGGTGTAATGGGAGATGGCGGAGTTGCTGACGGAGCGACTGTAAGCAAATTAAGGCTCATCGACAGGCAGGCTGTTACTGAAGTGGATGCAGATGGAAACATTACAACCAGAATGGCAGATATTATGCCGGGAAGCGCAACGTCCGAGGCATACTTTAAGGGGAATTTCGACGAGTTCGATCCTTCTCTTGAAGAGGGTAAAATTCAGAGCCTTGAGGTATATGGAAATGATGGACAAACATATACACTGAAGTTTCGTGTAACAGATAATGCTGATACAGATAATAGTACGTACAAACTTACGATAGATCAGATACTTGATAGTAATGGTAATAAAGTAGAGAATACAAGTAAGGATAACTCGGTATTATTAACGTACAACAAAAATGATGGAAAGCTTCAAGGGGTTTCTGCATCGAGTATCAATTATGTTGTAGGTGAAAATGAATTACATTATGGTGAAGAGGGAAATTTCGAGTCTGTCTATTTTGGAATAAGTGGAAACATAGGTGATTCGACATTTGATAAGACTGTTCCAGGTATGGATGGAAAAGATTATACTCTGCACTTTTCTATCAAGTATGACAGCTATGAAAAGAGTAATCCTGAGGATCGCATAATTTATAGTTTTACGTTAGAGGAAATTACAGATGAGAATGGTAACAAATATCCTATTGATCCATTAGTAGATTATGGAATTTATGGTGCTGAGACTGGAAACTTTTCTTCCGGTGGACATGGTGAAGGTGGACTTATATATTACGAAATAGATAATCCACATATTAGGTTGTTTTATAGTTTGTTAGAAACCACATTGGGTGTCTCCAATGAAACAAGTAAAGACCACACATTTACATTCGCAGGTGATGCAGCTAAGATTGGACCGTTGCATATAGACTTTTCTAATACAACGAATTATGGAAGTGAGATGAATAATCATTCATCAACAATCTATGCATACAAGGGTGATACCAAGGGCTTAAATAAGGGGTATGCTAATGGAGAGCTCACAGGTCTTTCCTTCGGAACCGACGGATCAGTTTACGGAACTTACTCAAACGGACAGACCATCAAGAAGGCTCAGATAGCAGTAGCTGAGTTCTCAAATGCCATGGGTCTTGAGAAGGTCGGAGATAATCTCTACCAGGCATCTCTTAACTCAGGTGCAGCCATGATCCAGGATATCACCAAGGACGGTGGCTACATGAACAGCGGAGTACTGGAGGGAAGTAACATTGATCTAGCAAAAGAGTTCACTGACATGATCACAACACAGCGTGGATTCCAGGCAAACAGCAGAGTTATCACAACTTCTGACGAGATGCTTCAGATACTTAAAGGACTAAAACGATAAAACGATAAAAGGTCAACGAGCGGAAACCAAAATTAATTTTAATTTTTTTGTAATTTTAAATCACAGAGCCGGAGCATCTTCCGGCTCTTTTATTTTGGAAACTGTGAAAATTCTGTGAAAAAACTTATTGTCAAAATATAAATTATGTTATATATTGAATTCACGCGATAAGGGGAAACGTGATTAGAAGTTATTGTGTGTAGGGTAGTTCTATTTTCTTGAGTTAAGTTTTATCTTAGCAGAATAAAGGCAAAGCCATCGTGAGATGGTGACGCAAAGCTAAAGGGTCTTGACACGTTTAATTAAAAATGTGAGAAGACAGCCAGTTGCTGGTGCTGGATTAAACGGCACCATAGAAAATGACCATGGCTGTTTAGGGGTAAACAGTTGGTCTATTTTTTTGGGATTTTAGTACTAGTAATTGTTCTACGTACGATTGGACTATTTTGCGTATGCCTTATTTTTGTGCAAATTTTGCAATTCGAGGTATCATGCGGATTAGTCCGGACATGATACCTTTTTTGTGCAGAGCACAAAGAGTAAATATCAAGATCTGGAAGGCCAAGATGGCAGAAGTTAATCTTAAGAAACTTAGCAGAGCAGATCTCCTTGAGATGATGATCAACTTCTCGGAGGAAGCAGAGGCAGCTAAGAGACACGAACAGGAATACAAGGAAGAACTCGAGCGTGAGAAGCTCGCAATGCAACAGCAGATGGCCGAAGAAAGAGCCGCACTGTTAAAGAGCTTCGATGAAGAAAAAGCGGAGATGAGAGCCAAATTTAATGAACAGAAGGCTCAGATGCAGGAGAAGTTCGACAAAGATATTGCAGGACTCAAGGCCAGACTTCAAAGAGAAAAAAATGAGCTTCAACTTCAGGTTGATGATTCATTGACCAAAATAGAAAAATCCGGAAACCTCGCTGAGGCTTCGCTTTTGATCGGTGGAATACTGGAGTCGGCGCAGAAGGCAGCAGACACCTATGTCAAAGCACTACAAGATAAAGCCAAAGCGGAATATATGGACTTCCAGAAGGATCTTGCAGCTGCAAGGTCGCAACTGGTTCTGGTACAGACTGATGAGAAACCTATAGAGGAGCCTAAGGAGGAAAAGCCTAAGGCAAAAGCTACTAAGGCCAAGACAACAACTAAGGCCAAGACAACTACTAAGGCTAAGGTGGCTACAAGGACACGCAAGAAGAAGGAAGAAACAAGCAAAGCTGATGAGTGATACACAGAGCCTTAAGCCCTCGGTTGATGAGCTGAGAAAAGAGCTTAAGAGGGAGAACAACAAAAAAGAATATCGAAGGGTTCTTCGAAACACTCTGATCGTTGTTGTAACGGTCGCAGCTCTGGCAGTTCTGGTTTCAAGTTTCTTTGTAACGGTACTTAAAGTTACCGGAGATTCGATGACACCGACACTTGATACCGGAGAGATAGTAATAGCGCAGAACCAAAGCTCTTTTGAACCCGGTGATCTACTGGCGTTCTACTATAACAACAAGGTACTGGTCAAAAGAGTTTTAGGATCCCCGGGAGACTGGATCAACATTGATGCTGACGGAGTGGTATCAGTCAACGGAGTTGAGCTTACTGAGGAATATGTTTCAGACAGAAGCCTGGAACCAACGGATATCGAGTTTCCTTATCAGGTTCCGGAAAACAGGTATTTCGTTCTGGGAGATCACCGAAGCGCATCCATCGATTCAAGATCGAGTGTTGTAGGATGTGTGACCAAGGAACAGCTTATTGGAAAGATCATTTACAGAGTTTATCCGTTTGGGAGCTTCGGAGGACTGTAATTTTCAGTATTTTTTTTTGCGACCTTTTTCCGAAAACGATTTCGAAAGTCTTAAGTGAAGATATTTTTTGTATATTGCAGTACGTTTTATGATTACTCTTGGGGAGTTTATATAAAGTTTATAAAGTTTAAGTAAAGTTTAGGGTTTTAGAAGGTAGGAGCTTAAGTAAATGCGCAAGATAGATGAGAATCGCGCCAAAAACTACATAAAGAAACACGAGAGATACGAGAAGTGGCTTGTATTCGCTCTTTGTGTTTCTCTTCTGACAGGTACGGCAACGCTCTATGGGCTTAACAAACCTGCAACAGCCATGACAGAGGAAGCGCTGGATCAGGTGGGCATTGTTATTCCGACTGCTGATGCAGAATTTGAGCAGGAGCTCATCGAACTGACTCAGGAAAACAAAGAAATCAAGGCTGAGGAAGAAAAGAGTGGGGATGCTGAGGCAGAAACTGTAGAGGAGAATGCTTCAGAAGAGAAGGTTTCAGAGGATGCAGACGGGGATGCAGAAGCAAAAGAGCCTGACGAGGAGTTAGAGGAGCAGGAAGAAGCAGAGGAAGAGCTTAAGGAAGAGGAAGAAGTTCAGGCCGATGCTAAGTCAGTAAAGCTCACAGTAAGGTTCGTTGACATGGACGGAGCTGAAATAAAGGAAGAGGCTGAGCTTAACGCAGCAAAAGAGCTTGAGTTTGGCGAGGGCTTTGAAGAGCTTGTTGACGGATACTTCTATAACGGAGCTTTCTTCGGGGATAAAGAGATTGCGAAGATAACTCCTGTGTTTGAAGAGAAAGAAGACGAAGATACTGCAGAAGTAACAGTTGCAGGACTTGATATAGAAGCTAAGGACGGCGAGGTGATCACAGTTAATGAGGATGCAGAGATTACCTACAGATACCTCAAAGCCTGCGAAGATACAGAGTTTGCATACTCTGACAACAAAGTAAATGTAAAGATAGTTACAACAAGAAGCAGCGTGTTCCCTGAGGGCATCGAGCTCAAGGTCAACGAGGTAACACCTGAAACTTCAAACTATAACTACGATGCATATATGGAAGCACTCAATGAGAATGCAGACTCCATCGCAAGCAATGCAGGACAGAAAGCAGCAACTCAGTACACCGAGAACAACACTCTTCTGTATGACATAGCATTTATCTATGAGGGAAAAGAGATCCAGCCTAAGGAAGGATCGGTTGTTGTAACCATGGAGTTCATGGAGCAGCAGCTCACATCTGACTTATCAGCTCAGAGCGAATCAGATGTTGCAGTTGTGCACCTTCCAATCAGGGAAGAGGTAAAAGAGACAGCTGAGATTGCTACAACTGAGGAAGCAACAGATATTACCTCAGGCGATATAAAGGTTGAGACTTTAGCAGATGCTACTGCTGAGGTTGGCGGAACTGAGAAGGTTGAGTTCACATCGGATAGCTTCTCCGTGTTTGCGGTTGTTTCTTATCAGAAGCATGAGGCCGGAACGGATACATTTGAAACTGTTCTTGGAGACGCCATCAACTTTGGTATTGTTACAAATTCAATTACAGTTAAAGAGTCTGAGACAAACTTTGCTGCTGTTACTGTTGAAGCTACGGCACAATTTGGTAATGACCTTACAAACCCTGTTGAGCAGACCTTTATCGCTTCAAAAGTAAACGGGGAATTCCAGGTAAAGGGTGAAGATGCTTACTTCATAGTCCCTAAAGAGTATACAAGCCAAATCACTCATGCTAATGAGACAGGTGGCGATCACATAAAGTTTGATACTGCATATACTCAGCTTGAGCTTGAGGAAGTAGTAAAAGACATGATGCAGTACGTCAAGGATGCATCCAAGGACCTTGCTGCAAGGCCGCAGAATGCATGGTTTGCTCCAAGAAATCCAGGTGATAAATACTATCTGGATATATCCGGTCAAGATCCGGGAACCTATTATGTGACGATAAACGATGAGGATATGAAGGGCATTTCTCAGGCTGAATGGCTCAATATTACCAAGAGAGATGACCAGACCATTGTATTTAATGTTACAGCTGCAGGAAACATCAACTTATTCAAGTTCAATGTTAATGGTGTTGGAACTGATAAAGATGAAATGCTCAAGCAAGCTAATAATGCTTCCAAGACAGTTATATGGAACTTTATTAATTCAAAGAGTGTAACAACCTCCGGATCTGTTGTGGGAGTATTCATCTCGGGGCAGGATAATGCAAAGTTTTTGAATGACGGTACATCCGCAGGATGGGTGGTTTTCCCTGAGGTTGAGATAGGTTCCGGTGAGTGGCATAACACTTATGACCAGATCAAGCAGATAAGCGGAGCTGCTCAGTTCCAGGCTTATAAGACGATTGACCACAAGGATGCCACTGCATCAGGATTCAAGTTTGCTCTGTATAAGAAGGAAACAGACGGAAGCTGGACACATGTAGAGACAGTAGAGAATGATTCAGCTTCACCCAAAAACATTTTCTTCGATTCAGTGACATTTGGTGGAAACAAAGATAAGACAGAGCCAAATTACCAATATGTTTCTGCAAGTGATGTCGGAGCTAGTCAGGACTTCACGTTTATGATTGCTGAGACCAATGGTGCTACTGATGCTAACGGAAATGCTTATTACCCTGATGAGACCCGTTATTATGCTAAGGTTACAGTTACTCTTCAGTATATGAATGAGACAAGCAAAAAGGGCATTTACTACAGAGTAAGCACACCGACTTATTACACTGATGAGGAATGCACTAAAAAGATTGATGGAAATATCCCAACCTTTAACAACACAACTGTTAAGGGGCATGTAGGAATACTTCTTAAGAAGTACCTTAATAATGCAGATCCGGGAGAGCTTAAGTTTAGCTTTACAGTCAGAGCTCTTACCAGTGATGGTTATAACTTTAAGACTCTTACAGAGTATCTGGTAAATGATGGGGACAGAATTTCATATGCATTCAATTTTGGATCGGATATTGTTTACAACGGATGTATATATCTTGTAATAACAGAGAATAATATTGATAATACCGGCTCAGGCGTGATTCTGACTAAGGATACGGGATACATTATTGCAAGGGTTAATAATCCGGGCAAGAGTAATCAGAGTGTAGATTACTTTAAATATAGTGCTGATAATCCGAACGTTGATGGAATAAATCGGAATATTGGTAATGAAAGCTTAAACAATCATGGTATTCCATGGCTTGCCGGTTACGTTACTGCTATTACCAAAGATGATGCCAACAAGCTCACCGAAGACAAAGCGGCCTTCTACAACACAGGAAGTGCAATGCTTCGTATCCACAAGATGGTAGTCAATGATTGGGGAGCTGATTTTGTAAGAGATGGTGAAGAGTATGCAATGCTCAACCACTGCACTTTCAGAATTACCAATAATTCAACAAAGAACTACATTGTATTTACCAGCTTTGTTGGAGGTTCGGGAGAAACCAGAGAAGGTAGGGCAGTAGAGTATGATGCTGCTTCACACCAGCCAACAGACAATACATATCCTGTAACTTACAACAGAAGCGCTCAGTGGACTATAGCAGGAATTCCTGCAGGCACATACACAGTAGAAGAGGTTGGAGATGATATCACCTTTACCTATGATCCATCTTCCAACACAATATCTTACCTGTATGATTCCAATCTTTCTCGAGTTACCAAGTATGATGTCACGGAAGATAAGGAAGGTGCTTCAAAAATAGGAACCGGCGGAGATAATTACAGAGTTGTTTACTCCATAGACCTCAAGAACCATTACGACCAGGGACCTACGAATGTAAAGGTAGGAGATGCATCTGTAGACAATACTTCTCATACCCAAACTGTTCAGGTATGTAACTACTACAGTCTTCCAATCGGTCCTATCAAGGTTGCCAAGAACTTTACCAGCGGTCAGTGGAAAGATGATATGGAGTTCAAATTTACTATAGAACCCATAAGCTATTCCGCTAAGGATTCGGCAGGAAACGGGGTAAACATTCCAACCGGTCAGCCAATGCCAATTGATGGAAACACAATCACGCTTACAGGCAAGGATGCTCATAAGAACGAAGATGGTTCTTACTCAGCTATAGGGATGTTTTCTTCAATCCCATATAGATTTGAAGGATTTTATTATTACAAAATTACTGAGGAGAATACAGGCCTTGGTGGCGTAATCTATGACAAGACTGAGTACTTTGTTGAAATTAAGGTTTCCAAGAAACACACTGAATTCAACAAGACCTATAACGGTGAGAACATGGCTAATCAGGGCAATTACAGTACGGTTGGCCAGACTACTGTTAGAGAGGACTTCTTCTATCTTGGAGCGGATATAAGATATGCTACCGACATTGGGTTCGACAGTGTGGTTGCACAGTGTGAACTGTACCTTGGTACCGATCCAAAAACCGGAGAACCCCAAAAGAATGTGTTCCAGGTTAATTACACTTACGGTAATGAAGACGGATCTTCAGTAGTATTTAACAACTCACTTTCAGGAGAGGTTACAGTAACCAAGAAATGGTTTGATAAGCTTGGTAATCCTGATACTTCAGAACACTCGCCTCTGACACTTTACATCTGGCAGAGAAAAGTTGGAACTACAAACTGGACTTCCTATACAGCAATACCTTCGGTTGTATTGTCTGCAGAGAATAATTGGACACAGACAGTGACCGGTCTTCTTATAGAAGATGCTGACGGAAACAGATATGAATACTGCATCAAGGAACCTGATAGTTACCTTGCAACATATGCAGTGGCATATAATATCACCTCTGCACAAGGAAATGCACAGTTCTTTGCTAATGACGCAGGAACAATAACAGTAGACGGAGCTACTTACAAGGATCCGGGATTTAGTCTAACCGTAGATTCAAATGGAGATTACGGAGCAGTAGAAGTAACTAACACTGAAGTGGTAACAAATACCATTCCTTCAACCGGAGGAATAGGAACAAGTCAATTTGTAGCAATCGGCGTATTGCTTATGTCAATCGCCTTTGCGGGAATGATGCTCTTTAAAAAGAGAAGAGTATTCTAAGAAAAGGTTTAAAGCTTAAAGCTTAAACATAAAAGAAAAACAAAAGCAAAAAACAAGATTCAAAGGAGAGGAAAAGAAATGAAAGGATTTAAGAAACTATTAACAGGAATTCTTGCTGCAACCATGATCATGGGCGCCAGCCTTACAGCATTTGCGGCAGAAGACACATCAGCAGACACAACTGCTACAGCTACACTTACCATCAACAACAACCTTGAAGAGGGCCAGAACGGTGAAGTTAAGAAGATCAAGTACACATACTACCAGTTCCTTAAGGCAGAGATCCTCAGCCTTGAAGGCAATGGCGAAGTAGTTTATTACGTTGAGTCAGAAGACCTTGCTGAGAAACTCGCGGCTACAGGATGTTTTGCTTATACAAAGGCTACAGCAGCTGATCGTTGGTACATCACAGCAGTTTCAGGAAAGACAGGCGACGATATCGTTACAGCGCTCAGCGGAATGACCGATGATGCAATTGCTACAGATAACTTTGAGACAACCGATGGACAGAAATATGCTACAGTTGATCTTCCTGCAGGTTACTACCTGATCCTCTCAAGTCTTGGTACTAAGGCTGCTGTTCAGACAGTAGGTGATGTAACAATCGATGAGAAGAACGAAGAGACAACAGTTGAGAAAACAAGAAACAAACCGGTTGATTCAATGTATGACAACCTTGATCCCGTAGTTTACACTGTTACTATCCACGTTCCTGAAGCTCCTGCTAATGACAAGATTGTAGTAGTTGATACAGCTACAAAGGGACTTACATTTGTAGGAACAGCTACAAGCAACAAGGGAAAAACATATAATTGGTCAGCAGCTACAGAAGTAGATGGCAAGAACCAGTACACAATTGACATCCCTGCAGAGGATGTTCTTGCTGCCGCCAATAGCGATCTTATTCTTACATATTCAGCAGTTATTAACAAGGACGCAGTAGTTTTTGTACCTGAGACAAACAGTGTTCACATTATTTACGACAACAATGCTTCAGCAGAGACAACTCCTGTAGAAGTTAAGACTCTTGGTATCGAGATCATTAAGTACACAGTTAAGAACGGCAAAGAAGAAAGACTTACAGGTGCTGAGTTTAAGCTCTATGCAGATGTTAACGGCGCAAAGGGCGACGAGATCAAGGTTGTTAAGGTTTCAGACGGTGTTTACCGTGTAGCTGATTCTAAGAACTCTAACGAAGTTATTGCAGATACTATTGTAGTTGACGAAAACGGCAAGGCTGATGTTCTTGGTCTCAATGCACTTAACTATAAGCTTGAAGAGGTAAAGGCTCCTGAAGGATATCAGATGCTTGATTATCTTGAAGATGTAACTGTTGACAGAAATATTACTAAGCTTGTAGAGGTTAAGGTTCTTAACAATACAGGTGTTACACTTCCTTCAACCGGTGGAATCGGTACAACAATCTTCTACATTGTTGGTGGTATACTTATCGTAGCAGGTGTTGCATACTTCATCGTCCGCAGAAAGGCTAACGCACAGTAATAAATCTTTAGATTTGTATTTTGGGGTATGAAAAAGTTCTATATAAATTGAATCTTGTTTCAAATATGAAACATACTGTATTCTCTGGGCAGAGTTACTGCCCGGGGAGTACAGAAATGATTCAAAAGATCAGGCGAAAGACATTTAATGAGTAAGAAATTAAAGAAACAAATTCCTAATATAATATTTGGACTCATCTTCATCGTAGGAATATGTGTTTTTTTATACCCGTCAGTAAGTAATTATATTAACAGCAAGCACCAAAGCCGTGTTATTACCAATTATCAGGAGGCTTTGGACAATATTTCTGAGAAAGATTACTCTAAGTACTGGAATGACGCTATAGCTTACAACGAGGCATTGGCGCAAAAGTCTATGAACTTCACATTAAGTGATGAGGAGCTTGCAGAATATCGTAGTATTCTTGATGCTACGGGAACCGGAGTAATTGGATACATTGAAATCGAGAACATTGGTGTAAACCTGCCAATCTATCATGGAACAGAGGAGTCTGTCTTACAGGTTGGCATAGGACATTTGGAGGGAACTTCTTTTCCCACCGGAACTGCAGGTACTCATGCAGTACTTTCAGGACACAGAGGACTTCCGTCCTCCAAGCTTTTTTCCGATCTTGATCAAATGATCGTCGGAGATACATTTTTACTACATATATTGAACCAGACCTTTGCTTATCAAGTGGATCAGATCAATATCGTTCTTCCGGAAGAAACACAGGATCTGGCAATACAACCTGACAAAGAATATGTCACGCTGGTTACCTGCACACCCTATGGTGTTAATACACACAGATTATTGGTAAGGGCTAAGCGTGTTGATTATAATGAAGAGACAAAACTGATCGTACCGGCGGATGCGGTCAGATATGGAAGTTTAGTGGTCGCTCCATTTATAGGAGCTCCGATACTACTTATTGCATTTATAGTATTTATGGTGCTTACTTCAAATCGTGGCAAAAAAAAGAAAAAGGCATCAAAGAGTTAAGAGGATAGTTATGAAAATGCTAGGAAAGAATATTTATATTCGAATAGCTGCAGTGATCATGACTTTGTTTATGGTACTGATACTGCCCGGTGAGACTGTGTTTGCTGCGCCTGTGTCAACAGCTAATATAGACATGGCGAAAAAAGGAAGTCTTACAGTCACACACTTATCGGTAGATGAAGAACTGATGGCAAGTGTTCCGTCACATCTTTATCTGGTTGCTACAATTGATGAAAAGGGACAATACACTGTTACAGAACAGTTTGCCGGATTTTTTACAGATTCTGATTGCTTTAACAATGGTTTTGATTATGATGCATGGAAACACTTTGTTTCATATGAAGAAGCAAGTGATTCAGATAACCTTCTTGCCTACATAAAGGAGAATAACATTTCTCCTGTGGCAGAGAAATTATCAGATGGAGATGGTAAGACATATTATACGGATCTTGATCTTGGTGTATATTATGTTTTAAGTGATAAGGTAGAGGCAGGAGGTTATACTCACTCCTTTGTGAATTTCCTTTATCCGGTGCCTATTCTTGAAATGACAGAGACAGGAAATGTCAGAGTTAACTATAACCCATCAGCATCGCCCAAAAAATCTAAGATAGCAAGCGTACACTGCAGCCTTCGCAAGAGATGGAACGACAGTGGAAATACAGCTAACCGTCCACAGACAGTAACCTTCAGGATTTACTGCGACGGAGAGTTCATGGAGGAAGTAACTCTTTCTTCAGAAAATGACTGGTACTATGAGTGGGGCGTTTCAGGTGATCACCAATTCTCTGTTGAAGAGGTAAATGTGGCATCAGGCTACAGCAGTGGAATTCAGGTTATTCAGAACGGACATCATTTTGAGTACATCTGTACCAACAGTTTTAATCCACCACCGCCACCACCACCGGATACACCGGACACACCACCTGATAACCCGGGACTTCCTGATCTTCCGGAAGTTCTTGGAGCAATAAGGGATCTTCCACAGGTTCTCGGAGCCAGAAGACTTCCTCAGACAGGCCAGCTTTGGTGGCCGCTTCCTATTCTTGTTATCGCCGGCGTATTTTTGATCGTCAAAGGTATCAGGAAGAACAGTAAGAACGCATGAAGAAAATTCAAGGATATATCTACATCGCCATTGGCGTAATTCTAATATGTATTGCTGCTTACATCGTCAAACATAACTTTGACGAGAACGCCCAGGCAGGAGCCTCATCTGACAATCTCCTGCTTGGCGTTATACAGCAGATGCCTGACACGGTGCTTCCAAGTGATTTTAACGGGCCAATGCCCATTGTGGATGTGGAAGGCAGAAGTTTTATCGGAACAGTGCAGATTCCGTCTTTAGGTCTTTTACTACCTATTCAGGATGAGTGGAGTAAGGACAATGCCAAGGTTTCTGTGTGCAGATACAAGGGTTCTGCTTACGATAACGACCTGATCGTCTGTGGTCACAATTACGTGGAGCACTTCGGCACACTTCCCGAGCTAAAGACCGGTGAAGAGGTTATCGTGACGGATATGAACGGGATCAGCTTCCACTATAAGGTTGCCAACATCGAGACTTTAGGCGCTTATGATGTGGAGGAGATGGAAGCAGGAGAGTGGGATTTTACCATGTTTACCTGTACCGTGGGAGGTTCGAACCGTGTGACTGTAAGGTGCGAAGCAACCGGAGAAGTCAGCGAAACCGGAACTGAGCCCGACGTTATAAAAGCAGCAGAAGAGAGCAAGCACATCAGAAAACAGAATTAAAACATAATAAAAAACCACAATCCCTTTTTGAGAGATTGTGGTTTTTCTTATATCTTACTTACTGTTTCTTACTGAATATTGTCCTCTTTTTCTTTCATCTTCTCCTGATGCTTTTTGTACATTTCTCTGCCTGCTTCACCAAGTAACAGGATGATGAGGAGCCACCAGAGATTTGGCTTCTTTGTCATATCATCAATATCCTTCAGGGTTGAATACTTGGCATCAGCTTTTAATTCACCTTCAGGTGCCTTATCAGCAAGGGCAACTTCTTCATCAGTGATATCTACTACAGCTCCTGTATATTCCTGGTTCTGAACGCTTCCTTCATTGAGGCTTGCAGGTGCGTCAGCTGTAGGAGCCATTTCATCGGTGATGTCTACAACAGGTGCTTCTGCTGCAGGTGTATTAACCTGAGCCTGTGCCTGTGCTTCCTGTGCTACAGCTGCCTGAGCAGGTGCATTATCCTGAACCTGAGCTGCTGCAGGGGTTGTAGCGGCAACAGGTGTGGCAGTTGCAACGGCTACTGCACGTGTTGCTTCACCAGGAGCTGCTGCCTCTCCATCTGAAGCAGGAGCAGCGGGAGTATCAGGTGTAACAGCTGTAGGAGTTACAAATGTTGGCTTATTGACATTATTTGCAGCTTCTTCAATCTGTGTCATGACAGCTTCTGCTGCAACAACTTTATCCTCAGCATCTTTGAGCTTCTGGTTAAGATGTGCTATTGCCTGAGCGATGCTCATATTCTGAAGACCAAGATCAGCAACGATCTGGCTATCACCAAGGATCTTAGCAACGCTGGTTGTCTTGCGTGAAGCTCTTCCTTCCTTCAGAGTATTGATGGCATCTTCCAGATTCTGTGTTTCCTGCTTAGCAGTATTTACAGCCTGCTCAGCTTTCTCAAGGGATATGTCATAGCTGTTATCATAGATATCTTTGTCAGCAGCAATGGCAGCGATATTAGCGTCACTGTAGAATGCATTAAATGCTGCATTGTCCTTTTCAATCTTTTCAATCTTTTTAGCTATAGCCTGAGCGTCTCCCTGGCTGTTCTTAAGAGCGTTCTTGATGATCTTGGATTTACCTGCATCGGTGTACAGATACTTGCTGGCATCAGCTGTGGAGGCAATCATAAGTACGTTTGCGTCATGATACAGGTTGTTCTTATTCTGGATGACCTGATGGATTGCAAGTCCATCTATCGTCATTGTACCGTTTATCTCTTTGATGGTTCCGTCTGCAATGCCTGCTGTATACTGAGCTCTTGTCATATATTCTGTTTTTCCGTCCTTCTCATAGGCGAAGACATCTAAATCTCCGTTAAGTTCCATATCCCTAAGCTGTGCATCAGTCTTACTTCCAAACTGCTTACGGAGGAAACTATCTGCACCGATTTCCTCAGCAGACTTCTCAAACATGAAGAATCCGTATGAGCCTCCCGTGCCGTCATATCTGCTGGCACCTATCGTCTTATTCATGCGGTCGAAGTTGTAATACTTTTCGACTTTATTGCCGGATTCATCTATGTAACTCAGTACGCAATAGTTATAATCCTGATGGTCAAATCCGGGTACTCGCTCCCAGTGGTAGTCACCGGGGTTAACAAGTTTTTTAGCAGATTCAAGCTCTTTATAGAGCTTAACGCCGTTGAGCTCCGGCATTACATAGCCTACAACTGCATTCTTCATAACATCACGCTGAATATCCCAGGTAGGCTTAGTGTTGGGACCGATAGTATCCATGGCATCCTTAACAGCATTTGCATTATCATGCTTATCCTGAACAGCTTCCTGAACAGCATCCAGAGCTTCAGCGAGTTTGTCAACGTTAGCCTTTGCGGTTTCAAGCTCAAGCTGTGCTTCCTGTGCATACTGTATAGCACCCTTTGCTTCATCAGTTCCGTCCAGAGCATCGTCGAGATCGTTCTCTGCCTGATCAAGATTTGCCTGTGCGGCATCAAGTGCCTTAAGTGCATCGTCGTAACTGGACTTAAGCCTGTCATATACCTGTCTCTTCATAGCAAGGTCTGTATTGCTATCAGTGATGAGCTTTGCAAGCTCAGTTTCATATCCTGCAAGAGCATCAGGATTCTCGGCGTTCTCAATCTTTTGAACCAGCTCATCAGCTTTCTTCTGAGCATCCATAGCTGTTCCGTCAGCAAGAGCGGCGATGGCTTCTGCTGACTTAACGCTGTCAGCTGCTTCTGCAAGCTCGTCCTTTACTTTTGCTGCTTCGTTCTGTGCAACTACATCTGCCGCCTCAGCATCTGAAAGCTTATCATCGGCATTAGCAATTGCTTCAGCAGCAGCATCATAGCTGGTGTCGTCTTTTGCAACCGTTGCTGCGTCAACAAGGTCTTTTTCTGCAGAGTCTACTACGCTGGGGGTAGGAGCTGCCTGTGCTTCAGGAGCTGCC
Source organism: Butyrivibrio sp. VCB2001 (assembly GCF_000423965.1). Classification (NCBI taxonomy): domain Bacteria; kingdom Bacillati; phylum Bacillota; class Clostridia; order Lachnospirales; family Lachnospiraceae; genus Butyrivibrio; species Butyrivibrio sp. VCB2001. Next base: position 184,631 of record NZ_AUIZ01000007.1, read on the forward strand.
TGAGCTTCGGGCGCAGGAGGAGTAACAGCTACTTCTTCGATGATCTGATCAGCTACAGTATCAACTGCAGTCTCTGCACTTTCAACTGATTCAGAAGCTGTTTCAGCTACTTCCTGAACACTGTCAGCCATATGGCTTTCTGTAACTTCAGGTGTAACTGCATGGTCTTCTGTGTTTCCATCGTCAAAAGGATGAATATCACCTTCGCTTGCATAAGCTGTCATCGGCGTAGAAAGTGCCATCATTGCTGAAATTCCTACTAAAACTGCTGATACAACTTTCTGGTTCTTTAATCCTTTTCTCATTTTTTTGTACTCCTTCTCTGATTTTTTATTCTGATAAAAGTCATATTTGATTCATTTGATCATGGTTTTAGTTATTCTTATGATTTAATTATAAAAATCCGCAATCATAAAAATCATCATAAAGTGCACTAAAATTCTGTTTTATGATATTTTTACGACTGCTTTATTTTCTCTTTATTATTCGTCATTTCCCGGGGAAAAATTATAAGTTGTATAAAATCTTAATAGAAATTTTACCCCTCTATTGTGGACTGCACCTGGGCGTAGTAATATAATTAACTTGAGGAAGAAGCCTTATTTCAGAAAGGAGATGATGCAAAGTGATCATAGTAAAAATGAATGAAACAACAGTAGAATGCAGTATCGCAGCATCAGAACTCCATGAGATCGGCCTGACTCCCGAAGCGGTTGTAAGTGGTGCAGAGAACACCACATCCTTCTTTGCACAGCTCAACAAGGAAGTTGGGGCGCAGCTTGATTATGACCCAGAGACAGAGGTCATGATGATGAGCAAGAACATGATGATGGACGGAAGCGTCCGCATATTTGCAGTTAAGATGAGTAACGACGACATTCAGAAGGCAGCTGACAGAATCCGCGGAGCAGCTGAGACCATCCTTAAGACTCTGACTCAGGAGAGGGTGGACGAGGTCAAGAAGAAGACCGGAAGAGACAAGGGCGTTGCTCTCAACGAGGTCATCACCAACGTTACCGATACCATAAACAGGATTTATGCAAAAGATTTTGAAGGCGCACTGCCGAAAGAGCCAGAGGAGAGCGATTACAGCTACCAGCCTCTTTCCGAGTACGCTAAATATATGATGGAGTTTAAGAACCTTGAGGATATCGAGAGATTCTCCAAGGTGGTTCAGAAGCTTCCAATTGTTGATTCTACTCTTTACAAGCACAAAGATACGTTCTATCTCATTGCGGGACTTATGTCCTCTGAGGAGAGCGTGATCTACGATATGAGAAGAGCAGGAGTTGAGTACTCTGAGATGCTGACGGTGAATTCACCTGAGGCAATGTTCATCGAGGAGCACGGTGAATGCATCATGAAGGAAGATGCCATTATCCATCTGGCAGATCTGGCAAAGTGATATGAACAAAAATGTTACGATACTAAATTTTTCAGGAATCTATGATCATGAGAGCTTTTATCTTCAGGATAAAAGCTCTCGTTTTGTTGATATGAAGGACATTTCGGGGACAAATGCCTACTGCGATGATAGTGCGAGGGAGGAGATCCTGGGGCGCATTTCCGGTGACCTTGAGGAAGATGGCAGGTCTTTTGCCCGGGGCATACATTTCATAGATAATGGCAACTATCATTACATCTCAGCGCTGTATACGAGCTTGGTAAAAGAGCCTTTCTCGCTGGTTGTGCTGGATCATCACCCTGACATGCAAAGGCCCATGTTTGACATTCTCTCCTGCGGCGGATGGGTGCTGGATGTTATCCAAAATAATCCGTTTGTGAGGGATATTCACATCATTGGTGCCGACAGGGGACTGATAGATGAGCTCGATGAAAAGGACAGAGAAAAGGCCAAATTTTACGATTTGGAAGATGTCTTTTTGGGGGATGCAGGGATAAGCCTTCCTAAGACTGAACATCCGGTTTATCTCTCAATTGACAAGGATGTTCTTAAGAGGGGCGAGGTCGTGACCAACTGGGATCAGGGAGAGCTTGCGGTGGATGAGCTGTTTGGGTTTGTGAGAGCTCTTTTTATTACTGAGAAGAAATGCTTTGGCCGGGATATCATCGGGGTTGATATCTGCGGAGAGTGCACGCCTGACCAGGAGGACTGCGATATTTCGAAGGCGATTGCGGGAAATGATGAGTTTAATTTGAAGATAATACAGTATTTGGGCGATTTGGTGACGGAATTGCGATGAATGTGATATCATAGAAGTGTCTTTTACTATAAAATATGCGTTTGGAGGGGATATGGAAAAGAGATTCAGAGATTATTTAAGGCATCTTGATAAGCTTGATTTTGATGTTATCTCAGAGGAAGAAATATGGGAAGAGCGCGAGGGGCTTGAGCTTAAGCTCACGGAGATCCATCAGGAGATGATGAGGCTTCTGATCCCTATGATGGCGCTTATTGTTTGTGCGTGCATTTTCCTGGCTGCGGCCTTTGGGAATTTCTTTATAGGAAGCTTTATTGCTGCGGCGGTTATGGCTCTGGCAGCAGCGTACATCGGGCTTAAATACAGGACGCTGGTCAATGTTGTAAAGCAGCTTTGCATCTATATCGACAAGCTGACTGTGAAGTGATATGAACGGTTTAAATCTTGTTCTTTCTTTAATTGCATCTATTGCTATTGTATCCGGCGTTTCGGCGCCGGATCAGGTTTCTGTTGTGATGGTCGGAGATATACTCCTTCACACTCCGGTGGAGGAAAGCGCTGCGGATGTAGATGGAAACTACAACTTCGATTTTATCTTTTCCCAAACTAAGGATTATATAGGGGCTGCCGATCTGGCCATGGTCAATCAGGAGGTCATAATCGGCGGTAAGGAGCTGGGCGTCTCGGGGTACCCGGCTTTTAATGCGCCTTACGAGATAGGTGATGCTTTGTCAAAGGCGGGATTTGATGTGGTTTGTCACGCTACGAACCATGCTCTTGATAAGGGGAAACGAGGTGTGGTTAATACGCTGGGGTATTGGCAGAGCGCTCATCCGGAGATGACTGTGGTGGGGATAAACGGATCGCAGGAGCAGAAGGATGCGGTTGACATTGTTGAGAAGAACGGCATCAGGATTGCGATTTTGAATTACACCTACGGGACCAACGGGATTTCGGCGCCGTCTGATATGTCTTTTGCAGTGGATATGCTGGACGAAGCTAAGGTGAAAAGAGATCTCGATTATGCTGAGGCTAACGCGGATTTCACCATTGTCTGCCCTCACTGGGGGACGGAGTATCTGCACGGTATTGATGGAAGCCAGAAGAAGTGGACGGAAGTTTTCAGGGCCGGCGGAGCTGACCTTGTGATAGGAACTCATCCGCATGTGATAGAGCCTGTGGAGTTTATTGAAGATGATATTCCGGGGCATGGTAACAACCATGGCGGCGGAGATATGCTTGTTTACTATTCTCTTGGGAATTTCGTGAACTGGACTTCCGGGACGGGAGCTGGGACTTGTGATCGCATGGTTGGCGGAATGGCGCAGGTCACTCTGGCAAAAGATGTATCGGGTGAAGTCAGGATTGTTGATGGTAGCGTTAAAGCGCTTGTCTGCCATGTGACCCACGAACATAACGGAGTTGCAGTTTATCCGCTATCGGACTATACTGATGAACTGGCGGCTTTGAATGCCATAAGGGAGCAAGATAGCTCTTTTACCAGACAGCAGTGCGTAGATATATGTAACAGCGTCTGGGGAAGTAATTGGAATTAGAGGTTAGGAAGATGAAGTACAAGGCAGTTATATTTGATATGGACGGAACCGTGCTCAATACCATCGAGGACATCACGGATTCGGTCAATTATATATTGGGGAAGTATGAGATTCCGCTGCGCTCGGTTGATGAGGTTAAGCACTTTGTCGGGAACGGCGCAAGGGTTCTGATGGACAAGGCGATTCCGGAGGGTGAGGCGCATCCGTTGTTTGAGCATATTCTGGCAGAGTACGAGGCTTATTATGAGCAGCACTGCAACATCAAGACCGGGCCTTATAAGCATATTCCTGAATTGCTAAAAGAACTTTCGGCGCGCGGCCATAAGCTGGCAATTGTTTCGAATAAGCCTATGGGAGCGGTTCGTGAGCTCAATAAGATTTATTTCGGCGAGTACGTGCCTGTTGCCATCGGAGTAACGGATAAGCTGCGCAGAAAGCCATACCCGGATGAATGTCTTTTTGCCATGGATGAGCTTGGCGTTACAAAAGAAGAGTGCATCTATGTGGGCGATTCCGATGTTGATTTCAAGACGGCTGTGAATACAGGGCTGAAAAGTATTTCCTGTTTGTGGGGATTTAGAACAAAAGATGAATTAATTTCTTCCGGGGTTAAGGATAATTTTTTTGTAAATGATCCGTTGGAGATTCTGAATCTGGTGTGATGTGCGCATAAATACTGAGGTTGCGGTGCTGGCAATAATCGTAAAAAAGTTTATAAATTTTTGTTGACGTTTTGGCCAGAACTTGTTATTATATAAAAGTCGTCGCGAGCGGTTAACGCTTCAGACGAACGGTTCGCGGAAGTGTCGGAATTGGCAGACGAGCAAGACTAAGGATCTTGTGATGCTTACATCGTGTGGGTTCAAGTCCCATCTTCCGCACGCGAGTTGAAGGCTCAGAAAGCTTGAGAAATCAAGTGTTCTGAGCTTTCTTTTTTGGAAAAAGGAACAATATTGTGGGGTTCCCTAAGGGTTCCCTTTACGTTTTCATCCTGCGAGTCCAGTAAATCTCTTACATTCTCCAAATAATCCTTCTGTGCAAAACTGTAAAACGCAAGATTAGTCTGTATGGAATGACCAAGCATTGCAGCCCTGTCTGCAACAGAAACATTCATTGGGATCAGTACGTTTGAATTTAGGGACATCCTGAGGGCATGGTTGTTGGTTACTTTAAAGCCTTTGGACTGGCAGAGCCTTCTGAGGAACGTCTCATAGGCATCTGTCTTGATCCATTCGCCATCCTCATGGCAGAAGATGAATTCTGAGGATATGCTTAGTCTGGCCTGAAGCTCCTTTATCTCTCCGAGTAGACCAGCAATCTTCCTTGTCAGAGGAAATTCTCTTCCGTCTTCGGATATTCCCTTTTCATTTTTGGTGCATGTGTCATAGTAATAAACTTTTTTGCCTGATTCTCTTTTTGTGAGCTGCTGGGCGTGGATATGGATAGAGTTTTCCGTAATATCCGCCCATTTAAGAGCACACAGTTCACCGGCACGGACACCAGTTTCAATGGCAAACAGTACGGCATAGCCATTGATATAATATTCGCCCCATTTCTTTTTGGTCATACGATATCTGACTTCCTGTCTGATGCTGTCGATTTCCTCAGGGGAAAGAATCTTATCCTCCGGTTTTGCCTTTCTTGTGTCGCAGGACTTCATATAAGGCTTGTTTTTCATCATAGCTGCAGGATTGGTGGAAATAATCCTGTGGGCGAATGCATAGCCGAATATGAGGTTCAGAACGCCTTTATAGCTAAAGAACGTCTTTTGCTTTGGATGATCTCTGTTCACCCATTCCTGGGTGTAGCTCTTTAATGCTGTGTCTGTGATATTGCGGATATCCTTTTTAGCCATATCCTTGGAGATAAAGCGGCTAAAATCAGCCTTGTAGTGATAAAGTGTCTGCTGATTTGGATTCTCCGTAATCTCTTTTTCATAGAGCGCAGCCTTAAAGACAGATTCCAGAGAGTAATCCTTCATTCCATTGCTGTAGAAGTTAAAGAGCTTATCCATTAACCCTTCATAGGTGGTAGCCTTTATCTTCTTGCCATCAGGCATCTTTGTGCTGTAGTAATCCTTGGGATTACCGGGAGTTGGTTCGTGATGGCTGATAGCCCTTGGCTCGCCATCTGCGGTGACATGGCTCATGAAAACAAGCCTGTCACGAAGCACTTTTTCTTTTTGTGATATCAAGTGTAGTTCATTTCTGACACCGTCTGAATCTATGATACCCAACTCAAGCTGGACGTTCAAGGACTCTTTCTGGGATTCGAGAAGCTTTATTGTTTTGTAGATATCTGCTTTGTTCTGCATATTTCCTCCGTTCTGTGCATAGAAAAAGGCACCTGATACGGAATGAATCCGCACCAAGTGCCTTGTGAATAGTTGTTGTTTAGTTGTGATAACTGCCTGATGGCAATAAAAAACAGCCCGGTAAGGACTGATTTGTAAACTGATAAACTCTGTTTTTTCAAGAGTTGTTTTCTTTTATATGCTTTTTATAAATATATTTTTATATTTTCCGGTTTATGGGTTTATCGGTTTACAACATTCAAGTTCTTCCTGAAGAAAAGGAACTTCAGATTCCATCCCTTCAGGGATATCCTTGAATTCAGGCTCTTTTACGAGTACCCATGCCTTCTGGGTGCCATAAACAGGAAATCTATGAGTTGAAATCTTCTTATAATCTGTCATCTTCTGATCCATGATGTCAGCTATAGCATTGGACTCCCACTGTGCAGGATTCTCGTAGCTCATATGATCAAGAGCTTCTTTGTAGAGCATCTTTACACATACATACTGCGGAACATGATCATCAAGGAAATTTCTGATTGCTGTTTCCATAGGATCTTCGGGAGAGTGTTTATCCTGCACTCTAAGAAGATCACCATATAATTCTTTGGGAAGAGTGAGGCTATAGTCACCGGATTTATAAATCTCCATGATTTCAGCCCATAACTGCTCGATATATGCTCTTGAGGCTGCTTCATTGTCAAGGATGTGGCACTCAGCATCTTCCATGTGAACCTCTATAGGGAGGAAACGTCTATTGCCGGACTTATCCATTGGAAGGAACTGAGTCTTATTTGATGTGCCTGCAAAAACGCACTGTCTGGGATGATCTACTGCTACTGTATCGTAGGGAGTTCGATAATTATCGCTCTGTCTGCTGATAAAAGACTTGGTTTCCTCAACTACCTTGGCATTTAGGATTGCCAGCATCTCAGGCATCTCCACAATCCAATGTCCCTGCAAGCGCTGGAAAACTCTGTCATCATCGAGTTTTTTGAGATCATCAGTAAAATATCTGTCTTCCATAGCAAGGAAGCGTAGGAAGGTTGATTTACCAGCTCCCTGACCTCCTACAAGGCAAAGCATAAGCTCGAATTTACATCCCGGATTAAATACTCTTGCAACTGCTCCTAACATGAAAACTTTAAGTGATGCTGTAGATAATTCAGTTTTCTCTACCCCTAGAAAGTGATGAAGTGCATCCGGAAGTCTGGACTGTCCATCCCAGGAAAGAGATAACAGCTTTTCTCTTATCGGGTGATAGCTGTTATCGCTGGCAACAACGCTCACTGCTCTTGAGATATGCTTATCCACCTTTAGTCCGTAGATGGATTCGATATAAGTTATGATATGATTGAGGTCATTGTCACAGTAAGCAGTTCCATAGCGTTTCCATCCCAGAGGGCGGCAGATATCAATCTTGTCACTGAACTCGTTGTAACGTATCGCTCCAGCAAAGAGAGGGTCATGCTTTAGGACAAGCTGACAGTTATAATTGCTCTGTTTGATATTTCCTTTAGCATCACGTTCAAAGAGTTCATCAAGAGTATTGTTATTGTTATCATCGGCTTCACTGTTTATGGCTTCTTCGGAAACTGCTTTGGTATTTTCAGCATTAAGAATTGCTTTTATCTGAGCTATCTGCTCATCAGTTAATTTCTGTAAGTCTAAATTTGACATGTTCTATTTCTCCTTTGTAATTGTTAATAAATTCAATCTGTTCAGGCCTGGATCCGAAGGTCAGCTCATCTATCATCCAGTCAATCTTGTTCAGATTCTTGATTGCTTCTTCAAAGAGAGGACTACAGGAATCAAGTCCATCAATGGACTTGGGAGCATAATCCTGCCTGAAGGTTCGGAGTTTTTCTCTGTACTGATGCAGAATGAAAAGGGCGTCGCGAACGTAAAGGTCGATTTCTTTTCTGAGCAGATATTCATTGTTTCTCTGAACAATTGTGTTGTTTTCCTTCTTGGAATATGCGGGTAAGCATCCGTGTGGTGAGTCATCAGTGATCACATTGAAATCTGATGCTATCTTTTTTGCTGCTTCAAGTGGTGACAGCCCAAATAACTTACCCACGAAATCAATGACATCCCCGGTTGCCCCACATCCAAAACAGTAGAAGCGGATATCGACTTTCATGCTTGGGGTTTTGTCATTGTGAAACGGGCAATTACATAGCCCGCTCCGATTGACTTTGATTCCATAAAAAGAAGCTGCGTCCATAACAGACACAGCCCCCTTGACTGACTTAAAGATATTCATTTTGTTATAACCTCCTTATCGTTCCATGTCGTGGGAACGCTTTTTGCCAGGAGTATGTTCCTGTACTTTCTGATGTCCCTTGACCTGGACTTCTTCAAGAGACGCCTCAGTGATGCATCTGATCTTATAGGCTTTTGAAGCTATTGCTTCGAGATCCTTGCATGTGAGCTTCATGGTATCGAGCTCAGTGCTAAGCTGTTTCTGCTCCTCACGCAATCCTTTCCAGTCATGTTCTGCATCGCCCCAAAACTCAGCAATCTTTCTTTTGGAGAGATGATACTGATTGATCTCTTTGGAGTG